>JAUNVX010000318.1 GCA_030540615.1 Psychrobacter sp.
GCTGTCTTATTGATGCAGATCGCAGTAATAGCATCGCCTTTGAACACCGTGACCAAGAGCAACTTTTAGAGTACCAACAACCAGATTGGCAGACTGCTATTACTAAGTTAGAGGCTGTTTATCATGGGTTTTCAGCCGTTACTAAAAATACGCCATTTAGCCCTATTAATAATCAGCGTAACCGAATCGCTCAAACCTGTTTTGATATAGGCCAAAAAGACCAAGGTGTCTATACTTTGACAGTACCTACAGGTGGTGGCAAGGCATTTATACCTTAACTGTTCCGACAGGCGGTGGTAAGACATTAGCTAGTTTGCGTTTCGCTTTGCAGCATGCTGAGCGACATAACCTAGATCGTATTATCTATATTATTCCTTTCACCAGTATCATCGAGCAGAATGCGCTAGAGATTCGCAAGATTTTGGAAGAGGCGGATTCTAAAGGTCGTTATAGTGGCGAGTGGGTATTAGAGCAACACTCTAACCTAGAGCCTGACGTGCAGACTTGGCAAAGCAAGCTCATCATGGACAATTGGAATGCGCCGATTGTCTTTACCACGATGGTTCAGTTTTTAGAGAGCTGCTTTGGTGGTGGCACGAAGGGCGTCAGACGCCTGCATCAATTAAGCCGTGCTGTACTTATCTTCGATGAAATTCAAACCTTACCGATTAATTGCTATTACCTATTTTGTAATACCATTAACTTTTTAACCAGCTATGCCAGTAGTACTGCTGTATTGTGCACCGCCACCCAACCTGTCTTAGACCAACTGCCTAATGAAGATAATGGCTCACTCAACACCCCGACTGAAATCATCGGTGATCGTCAAGATTTAGACATCCTATTTGCTACCTTAAAACGGGTAGAGATTCATAACCATACCGAGCCTGCCCAAGACTTAGACAGTCTGACGGCCTACAGCTCGGGCAACTTTGAGCAGTTTGCCAGTACCTTAGTCATTGTGAACACCAAAGCTTGGGCAAGCCAACTTTATCAAGCCCTATCCGAACAATTACAAGAGCCGGAAGTCCTATATCATCTCAGTACAGGACAATGCGCTCGCCACCGCAAGGACTTACTCACCACTATTAGACGACGACTTAAGGACGGCTTGCCTACCCTAGTCATCTCAACCCAGCTTATCGAAGCTGGCGTGGATGTATCATTTAAATCCGTCATTCGATTCTTGGCAGGGCTTGATAGTATCGCTCAAGCGGCAGGTCGCTGTAACCGTCATGGTGAGATGTTGGATGACTCAGGTCAGCCTAGTAAAGGTCAGGTGTTTGTCGTCACCCCTGATAAAGAAAACTTAAGCAAATTACCTACTATTGCATTAGGTAAAAGCAGAGCAGAAGACATACTTAATACGTTAAAACAACCGGAAAATAAAGACAAGCATCTGCTGGACCCCGACATGATGACCACTTTCTTCGGATACTTTTGCACTGATGAGCTTATCAAGAGAGAGATGGCTTACCCTGTTAAAAATGACGATGCAAAACAAAGCACGAGTGATACGGTTTATGGTTGGTTAAGCAGCAATCCGGCCAACGAATATATTGAGAATCAAAACCCAATAAGAGTCGCGCAGGGCCAATACCCCAAGCTGTGGCAATCGTTTATGGATGCGGGGCGAGCCTTTAAAGCCATTGATGCACCAACTCGGGCGGTGGTCGTGCCTTATGGTAGCGAAGGCACCGAACTCATCACTGACTTGCATGGTACGCAAGTGAGCGATAAAGACTTCTATAAATTAGTGAGACAGGCGCAGCAATATAGCGTCAATGTGTTCCCTTATATGTTTGAACAGTTATTTGAAAAACAGGCGATTAAGGAAGT
>JAUNVX010000319.1 GCA_030540615.1 Psychrobacter sp.
TCTTTACCTATCATATTCATATTGGACTCAGATTTTGGCTAACCGTTTTTTTCTAACGCTGACTATACAACCGTGACGTTACAATCGTAATAGTGTAAAAGACATAAAACCGGAGGGAAAGCGAGCGCTCAGCTTGCAGGGGTTGCCGGACAATGCGATAATGGCAGGCAATTTGTAACCCTGATTTCAAGGTGCGGCAGCTTAGCAGTTACGCTTAGTCCTATGCTCGCCTTTTTTATGCAGTCTATCGGAGTGTTAATGGCTCAATATATCTACACGATGAACAACGTGTCAAAACTTGTTCCGCCCAAGCGTGAGATTCTAAAAAATATTAATTTATCTTTTTTCCCAGGTGCAAAAATCGGCGTCTTGGGTATCAATGGTTCAGGTAAATCTACGTTGCTCCGTATTATGGCAGGTGTAGATACCGAATTTAGCGGTGAGGCACGCGCACAAACCGGAACTAAAGTTGGCTATTTGCCCCAAGAACCACAACTTGATAATAGCAAAGATGTTCGAGGCAACGTTGAAGATGGGATGCGTGAAGCGTTAGATGCGCTTGCTCGTCTTGATGCTATTTATGCTGAATACGCTGAGCCTGATGCAGACTTTGATAAGCTTGCTGAAGAACAAGGCAAAATGGAAGACATCATTCAAGCGTGGGATGCACATAACTTAAATACTCAGCTCGAGAAAGCCGCTGATGCACTACGTCTGCCACCATGGGATGCTGACGTTAGCAAATTATCAGGTGGAGAAAAACGCCGTGTTGCGCTATGCCGTCTATTATTGTCACGCCCTGACATGCTGTTACTTGACGAACCAACCAACCATTTGGACGCTGAATCTGTCGCTTGGCTTGAGCAATTCTTGCAGAATTATAGCGGTACGATCGTTGCCATCACCCATGACCGTTATTTCTTAGATAACGTGGCTCAGTGGATCTTGGAGCTTGACCGTGGTCATGGTTATCCGTATGAAGGTAACTATACAGAGTGGCTAGAGCAGAAGAACAACCGTCTAGAGCAGCAGAATAAGCAAGAAGAATCGTTTGCTAAAGCATTGAAAAAAGAGCTTGAGTGGATTCGTAAAAACCAAAAAGGCCAACAAGCCAAATCTAAATCTCGCGTTCAGCGTTTTGAAGAGTTGAACTCAACGGAATTCCAAAAACGTAACGAGACTTCTGAGATTTATATTCCACCTGGTCCAAGATTGGGCAATAAAGTTATTGAAGTCAATGATATCTCTAAATCGTTTGGCGATCGCTTGCTATATGAGAATCTCAGCTTTAATGTTCCAGCGGGTGCTATTGTCGGTATTATCGGTCCAAATGGTGCGGGTAAAACCACGCTATTTAACATGATTACCGAACGCGATACGCCTGATACAGGGTCAGTCGATTTGGGTGAGAGTGTCAAGGTTGCCTATGTTGGTCAGGTTCGTGACAACTTAGATGATAACAAAACCGTTTGGGAGGAAGTGTCTGACGGTCTTGATATTATTACCGTTGGCGACTATACCACGCCAAGTCGCGCTTATATTGGTCGCTTTAACTTTAAGGGCTCAGACCAACAAAAGCGTGTTGGTCAGTTGTCAGGTGGTGAGCGTAACCGCTTACAATTAGCCAAAACCTTGAAGCAGGGCGCGAACGTCTTACTCCTTGATGAACCATCAAACGATTTGGACATTGAAACCTTACGTGCGCTAGAAGACGCGATTCAAGTCTTCCCAGGTACCGTCATGGTTGTTTCGCATGACCGCTGGTTCCTTGATCGTATTGCTACCCACATTTTAGCGTTTGAAGACGAAGGTCCAGTTTGGTTCGATGGTAACTAC
>JAUNVX010000072.1 GCA_030540615.1 Psychrobacter sp.
TTTCTTTTCAAATGCGTTTGGAGTAATCCCATTACTTCGGCTACATAGCTGCTTAATCGTCTGAATGCCTGCATTTAACATATCACCAAAAGGTGGCATGGCTTTACTTTACATAGAAAAACCTATTGCTTAGAGCAAAAATGAGCAATTTTAGACTGATAGCAATAGTAACTATAGTCATCTGTATCTTTGGTGCGTCTAAAGAAAGCATCTCTAAGATAACCCTTATATGGTTTGTCGTTAAGCCAATCGCCACCATCCTCATGAACTATGGTGTACTCTTTGTTGTCAATTTGGTAAATAGTAACTATTGTCCCGGATCCCCCTGTATTAGTAACAATACAAGGTTTTTTGAACGACATCTTATCTTTACTATTAACCCCATAACAGATTGTCATATGATCTATCTCGGGCCCAGCATAAGAGGAAATACTCACTAAAGCACTAGCTATCAAACTAACCCCAATACCTATCTTGCCTAAGCTAACCATTAATCGCATATACTAACCCTCTAGTTAGAAACAAAATCGTTAAATTCATTTAAAAAAGCAGTGCATATAGCCTGCTTATCCTCGACCTCGTCAAACTGATACTGGAAGTCAGACAGCCCAGCGCGCAAGGCACTCTCCATTGCATCATCAGCACCAAAGTCTTTTGCTTTACTCATACACATGCCCGCCTCATTGATGACATTTTGATTATAGTATTCATACCTACAATTTAATTGTGCCGAAGTTGCCAATCCATGATGATACATCAACTGCATACACGTATCGTCATTTGCAGACGCACCAGTAACCACCATTATTCCTAAACTAGCCCCACATACTATTTTGCTTAAAACCACTGACAATCGCATATCCCAACTCCTTAATTGCTGATTTGAAACTTACTACAATTTTCACTATCAGCGGATGTCTTTTTAGAATATCTTTTTTATACTGCTTTTCGGAAAGACTTGACTACCTTTATTGGCATAATCATATAAAACCGACTCACCTTTCTCTGTCAACTTGATTTTGACGAGTTTATTGATATTTAATTTAATAATGCTAAACATTGCTTTTAGACTACGCTTAGCTCAACTGAGTTTTTGTTTTTCTACTTTTCTTGTAAAAATGCTTATAATAGAAGTTAGTAGTGCAAATGAGGGCACAGGCAGAAAAGAGTAAAGCCCTTCAAACTCCTTATTAGCTTGACTGAAAAATAGAAGTAACATTATTCCAGTCAATAAGACATTTAGAATATTTAGAACTACCGAACGGTTTTTACGAAATTCGATAAAGTTGGCTATAAGTATATATATCACTGAGATTAGCCATAGCAGAGCTATTATAGCTACTCCTATATCGAAACCATTATCATGAAATAGGTTTGCTAAGAAATATAATATTGCAAATACTACGCAAATTATTATTACTTTCTTGGTATAAATCTGCATAAAAAATCTCAATTTATAGTGTGTAATGATTTTCAAAAAATACTGCTATCTGGTTTAGGATCATCCCACATTTTGTGTAACTTCGTATAAAAAACCCTGTAAAGTAATTGTAATTATCTCAGTAATTTTAACCATTAAGGCTATTACTTCGACTACACAGCTGTCTAACTGTCTAAATACATGCTTTTAACATATCACTGAAAGATAATAAATCTGCCACTTTAGTCATGATAACTCCAAATGCAGTAGATTTCTTGCAAAAGTCATAGACCAGTCTCGAAAATAACAATACCAGCGAACAGCTTCATTCTAAGATTATAACGCTTACGACGATTGCGGTATCTATTAGCAACGATTTTAAAGAGTTTAATCAAACCTATTTTGTGTTCAACGGTTATGCGGAACTTTGCTAGATAATAATTAGCTTGTTTGCAAAGCTCTAATAACTGACCACCACAATGAATTCGTTTATTCAGTTTTACATTAGATTAAGGGTCCGACTCACCAACCGGCCCCTTTATATTATCTCAAGTTTGAAAGTTTAAGGTTAGGTGGTTAGATACGCTCCAACTTTTTAATACCATGATTTAAAAATAAATGCCCTTGTTAATTAACGCAAAGCCGGAAATCGCCGAACCATAACTATCATTAATAGTAACGTCAAACAAGCAACACTTGCGCCCACATAACCAACGCTCGATAAAGAAAGGTGAGTAACCGTATAGCCACCTATCAACGCCCCTGCCCCAATGCCTAGATTGATGATACCTGAGAACATCGACATCACCATATCTTGTGCCTTCATATCAATCATAATGATTTTGGCTTGTACGGCCAGCAATAGCAGCATCAATACTGCCCCCCAAATCAATGCCATCCCGCCAAGTAACCCTATAGATTGAATAGTCAGCCCTAGGGTAAGCAGCGACACTAGCATCAGTACCGTAGAGCCAATCATCAGCGCTCTATTATAGCGGTCTCCCCAGCGGGCAAATAGCGCGCTACCAAGTATGCCTGCGCCGCCAAATATCAGTAAGATGGCGGTGGCTTTATTGCCCGTGATACCGCCCACCTCGGCCATAAAGGGTTCGATATAAGCATAAGCGGTATAGTGTGCGGTAAATACCAAAAAACAGACCAAATAGAGTCCAACCAATAAGGGGTTTTTGAGTAGCTCAGGGACCTTTTTGATATTGCCCTCAAACATACTGGGCAAGGTGGGCAATAGCTTGGCTTGTAGAGCAAACACGATAAAAGCAATTGCCCCAATGGCAGCGAAGGTTGCCCGCCAGCCAAACCACTGCCCAATCAGTCGACCCAGTGGTACCCCTAGCACCATGGCTAAGGAAGTACCCGTCGCTAAAACACTAAGCGCAAAGGCTTGCTTGCCTTCAGGGGCAATCCTCATGGTAATGGCAGCTGTAATCGACCAAAATATAGCGTGTGATAGCGCAATGCCCACGCGGCTAATCAATAAGACCTCAAAACTCCACGCCATCACTGACAGCACATGACTGACTACAAATACTACGAACACGCCTAACAATAAGCGCTTTCGCTCCATCTTGCCAGTTAGAAGCATTAACGGTAGCGACATGGCAGCCACTATCCAAGCATATAATGTCAACATACTGCCTGTCTTAGCAGTACTGATAGAGAAGTCTTGGGCAATGTCACTTAATAGGGCCACTGGCACAAACTCTGTGGTATTAACCACAAAGGCACTGATACCCATTAACATGACACGTAGATATTGGCTTTGTCGGCTGACAGCCTTCGGTTCTAGAGGGTAAGTCATAAGGTCAACTGTTCAAGACGGCAGGTTAAAAAGACATCAGGTTAAAACGAAACTTGTGATAAAAATGATTTAAAGGAGCATGGTTGATTATCATCGAAGTCACAAGGCATAAAGGAGCCGATTACTATAAGAATGCATCATCAAGATAGCAAGCTCTTAGTAATGAATACCTTGGTATCGGTCACTCGCCTAACATCTCAATGACATTCATAATTCTGAAATACTCTGTCACTTAAACATTCTTTTAAAATGAATGTTTAACCCCCATACTATTTATCTCGGCAATCAAGCCTAATTATCCTTTATATCTTGGTTGTAATTAGAGCAATGATGCTAGTTTTATCTCTATTTTTTATGCTAGGAAGACAATATGGCTACCCAACAAACAATAGACATCGTTAAATCCACTGTGCCAGTCTTAGAGCAGCATGGCACTCATATTACCAAAGTATTTTATCAAAATATGTTTGCAGAGCATCCAGAGCTGCTTGATATCTTTAATGAAACCAACCAAAAATTAGGCCGTCAGCAAAACGCCTTAGCTTCTACTGTATTGGCAGCTGCCAAACATCTGGATAAGCTTCAAGTCCTTTTGCCCGAAGTCACTCAAATCGCGCATAAGCATCGGGCTCTTCAGATAAAACCTGAGCACTATCCTATCGTCGGCAAGCACTTATTAGGCGCTATCAAAGAAGTCCTTGGTGATGCGGCCAATGATGACATCATTAATGCTTGGGCCGAAGCTTATGACGATATCGCTGGGGTATTCATCCAAGTAGAAAAATCAATGTATGCTGAGGCAATGTGGGACGGCTTTGCTGAATTTAAAGTTGTAGACAAGACGCTAACAGGTACTGACATTGCAGCATTTACCGTTGTACCCGCGCATACCGACACTGATGCTGATATTGAACAAAGCCAAGCTAAAGCTATTGACTTGAGCCAGCTTACCCTCACAGCAGGTCAATATATTACAGTAAAGACTCACCCTGAGGACACAGAACATTTGGCGCTTCGTCATTACTCCATATGCTCAACTAAGACAGATAATGGTCTGCAGTTTGCTGTACGCCGTGACAGCCAAAATGGTCATCGTGGATTGGTCTCAAATCATTTACATAACAAGGTAGAAGTCGGTGATACTATTTTGCTATCTGCCCCAGCCGGTGACTTTGCATTAGATGACAGCTTAGTGATGCAAAATGATATTCCGTTGGTACTAATGAGTGCTGGCGTTGGCATCACCCCTGTTTTATCTATGTTAGAAGCACAGGTTATCGCCAATCCAAAGCGGCCCATTATCTGGGCTTATGCGTGTCAAAATGCTGATTATCATGCTTTTGCCGAGCGAGTAGATGAGTTATTAAGCCAAGCTTCAAACGCTCAAAAGCATATCTTCTACTTTGATGATAATCAGATATTAGATGAGACCTGGCTCGCCACCCTCCCCGTCCCTGCCGATGTTTATGTTTGTGGCTCTATGGGCTTTATGGACAGCATGATTGACGGGTTATTGGCCCTCAAGCATGGCGAAGATAGTGTTCATTATGAGCCGTTTGGTCCTAAGATGAGTCTCAAAGCGTCTTAATTATCATTGTTTACTCTGTTGAAATCTAGGACTAAAACTTAACTAAATTCATATTAATCAGGAATTACCATGAGCTTACAAGTGATCCCCAGCCATTATAAAGTTAAGCGCTCCACGCCTTTTTTTACCCCAGATAATGTGCCTGCGCCTTTACTCACCCACCATAATACAGCACAAGGCATTTATGGACAGATTTGCGTCATGCAGGGCACAGTGACCTTTTACGGATTTAAGGATGAAGCCGCTACTGAGCCTGAACAATCTATTGTCATTGAGGCCGGTCAGTTTGCTGTCAGTCCACCTCAGTACTGGCACCGCGTAGAGCTAAGCGATGATGCTCAATTCAATATCAACTTTTGGGCAGACCCAGAGGTTGATAGCAAAAAGATATTAAATACCTCTAGCGTTCATACCAAACCTATCGCTGATTTGTTTGATAAAACTAACTCGTAAAGAGATAGAAGAAATCACCACTAGGGAAATTGAGACCTGCTGCGGCTCAAATACGCTACAGACCCTAACTAAAAAGACAAACCATAAAAAACCAACGCTATCATGGCGTTGGTTTTTTTGTACTCATAATTAAGAATAAATGATTAAAGCTTCTTAACCCAGCACCTCATTAAGCCACTCACCAATATCACGAATCTGCGGGCCGCAGACCTGATGCGCCATCGGATAAGTCCGATAGTCAACATCATAACCACGAGCTTTTAGCACCTGCGTGGCTTTTTGTCCCAATATCTCAGGGACAACAGGGTCATGAGTACCATGGTTAATCATAATAGGAAGGTCTTTGTTAGCCTCACTAAAGTTGATATGGTCATTGGTCGCCAGATAAGTCGATAGGGTCATCAGTCCTGCCAGCTTTTTAGGATAGCTAAGGGCGACATGATAGGCTACTGCTCCGCCTTGGGAGAACCCAGCTATGACGATATTTTCCGCTGGAACGCCGCGATCAATCTCGCGCTGTATTAAATCGTTAATGCGCTGCGCTGACTTTTCAATCTGTACCACATCAACTTTACGGTCGATGCTCATCTCTAAGATGTCATACCATGCTGGCATGACCATACCGCCGTTAATAGTGACTGGGATTTGCGGCGCATGTGGGAACACAAAGCGGACCGCCAAATCACGGCTCAATCCTAGCTCTGGTACGACTGGCTCAAAATCATGACCGCTGGCTCCTAAGCCATGTAACCATATCACGGCATGATTAATGGCTTGGTTGCTAGGGTTATGCTCGGTGATGACGCAGTCTAAGTACTCGCTCATATAATGTCCTTTCATTTGGCATAAATAATAATGATACTATAATATCGCAGCCTATGAGATTAGAATATGGTGATTGAATCGCTCATATCTTTGTTCAGCTCCCCCATAGTGGCCACTTACAGTTGGCTATGTCTCAGCCTCTTTGTCGCTGGGATTATCGCCTTCGTCATCTCTACTGTCTCAGGTGGCGGCGGGGCTTTATTACTGATTCCGCTGACCTCTTGGCTGATTGGCGGGGTCAATGCGCCGCCCGTGATTAACTTAGGCACTTTTATCGGTCGCCCCGCCCGCTTATACTTATTTTGGCAGGACATAGACTGGCAACTGGTGCGGTATTATGCTCCCAGTGCTTTGATTGGCGCTTGGCTAGCAGGTCTGCTGTTTAGTAGGCTTGATGCGCACTGGATTCAGTTGGCGGTAGGGATTTTTTTGATTTCTACCGTGGTGCAATATCGATTTGGAAAAGTCGATAAGTCTTTTGATATGCCCAAGATTGGCTTTATCCCTTTAGGGTTTTTGGTGGCTTTTATCAGCACCATCGTCGGTGGCCTTGGCCCAGTGATGAACCCCTTTTATATGAACTGTGGCCTACAAAAAGAGGACCTTATTGCCACTAAGAGCGCCAATGCTTTCATTGTGGGATTTGCTCAAATCGGCAGTTACGCGTTCTTTGGGATATTGACGGTGAAGCTTTGGCTATTTGGCCTAGCGCTCGGCTTGGGGGCCATTGTGGGTAATATCTTGGGCAAGCGGCTATTGGCGCATATGAGCGCTCGCCAGTTTCGAGTGATATTGGTTATTCTGATGGTAGTCAGTGGGCTAGTGATGATGATTCAGAACTTACCTTTGCTTGGCGGCTCTTAAAAGTAATAGGGTTACACGGATAGCTTTAAGGCTTGGTTTATCCTCTTTATAGCTGATTTTTCATCCTTTTTTCATATTAATAAGGGCAGAGCCCAGCAGCTGCTTAGTAAAACTGTGCTAGGATAATCCTATATTAATCCCTATCGATACTTATTAATAATAAAAGCGCTGATATCATGAGTAATACGCTATCTCCCACCCCCCATATCCTATTGGTCGAAGATGATCCTGCCATCGCCACTTCTTTAAAGGTCACTTTTAAGCGCGAGGGTTGGCAGTTAACTTGGCTAGATAACGCCAGTTCGGTTTTGCCCACTCTACAGTCTTTTCATACTTCTGAAACCGTTAGTGAGCCACTGACTGCCATTATCTTGGACGTGGGATTACCCGATGGTGACGGATTGACCCTTTGTCAACAGATTCGCCATGCCAAGGATATTGGCCATCAGTCAGACTTGCCTATATTGTTTTTGACCGCTCGTAGTGACGAGGTCGACCGAATATTAGGGCTTGAGATGGGGGCAGATGACTACTGCGCCAAACCCTTTAGCCCGCGCGAGCTAGTCGCTCGTCTCAAGGCCATCTGGCGAAGGGAGCAGTTAGTCTCGCAAACCCAGTCCACGTCAAGTACGGATACGCTAACCCAGCCAAAAACTTATGCCTCGCCTTATGGGGAGTGGCAGTATGACCCGCAAGATTATAGTTTACATTGGCGCGGTCATAAGCTTGAGCTGAGCAATACTGAGCGTAAGCTGCTCATGGCACTGATTGCAGCCCCCAAACAAGTCTTTAGCCGCGAACAGCTGTTAGAGGCGATTAGCGACTACCCCGATCACCGTTTGGCTCGAACGATTGACAGCCATATCAAGTCGGTCCGAAAGCAGTTGGCCATTATCGACCCTGAAACTGAGGTCATTCATACCCATAGAGGCTTAGGTTATGGCCTATGTCCAGCCTAATGGATAGTCGCTCTCTATTCTTCAATCATCTGTTGGCTAAAATGGCTTTGGATAAAGTAGCCTTTTATGAGTAATCATTCAGATGCGGATTCTGATAAGCAGCGAATCGGCTCATCGACTCCCTTGACCTCTACTGAACCAAGCTTAGCGGAAGCCGCGCATAACTGGTATGCCAAGCTGCATCCAATCGGCACGTCACCTGATCACGCCCCTATTTCAGATAAAGCCATAGCCGCGCAGCCCTTAAACTTAAGTATCTTTTTTCGAATTTGGCTCGCTGTTGCCGTTATTATTATCGTCTCAGGGATTGTGGCTTTTACTCAGCTGTTTGAGCATGTTAAGCCAACCACCCAACAAGTCATCGAAGATACCTTAGTCGATACCAGCAAGCTACTAGCGGCGAGTCTTAAACTGCCTTTACAGACTGGTAAATTATATAGTAAGGACTATCAAACCGCTCTAGACCAAGCCTTTATTGGTCACAAAATCAGTGCAGAAACGCTGGCCACTGCTAACGAGCTAGACCCGCCAAGCCCGTTAAATGATCCCGATATTCCGAGCTATATCAAGGGTAGCAAACGAGTCCCTACCCCTTGGTATCATCTCAAGACTCATAGCAGCTTTCGGGTCTATGTGACCGATGCCAAAGGCAGGGTTATTTATGACTCAAAGCAAGATGCTAGCAATGCCGAAGGCCAAGACTATAGCCGCTGGAATGATGTCTATCTCACCCTTCGCGGCCATTATGGTGCGCGAAGTACGGCGCAGCGGCCAGGCGACTCAGCCTCATCAGTGATGTATGTGGCTCAGCCCATCATGGGCGATCGTGGCGATATCATTGGTGTGGTCAGTGTGGGAAAGCCCGTCGCCACCATCGTGCCCTATTTAGAGGCCACTCGTCACCGAATGCTCACAGCGCTGCTGGTGATCAGTGCTTTGGCGCTGATTATGGCAGGACTTGTGGCATGGTGGCTTAGACAAAGTATGGCGCTGGTCACCCGCTATACTCGCTCATTAGCCCGTCAGACAGACAAGCCGTATTTTTACTTAGGTCGTGAGCTAAATGAGCTGTCTGACACGATTGAAGGTATGAAGCATCGCCTTGAGAACCGCGCCTATGTTACTGACTACGTTCATACTTTAACTCATGAATTGAAGAGTCCACTTACCGCCATTCGCGCCAGCGGGGAGCTGTTAGAGGACCCTGCATTGGACGAAGAGGACCGCTTGATGCTCAGTCAAACCATCACTGAGCAAAGCATTAAACTGCAGCTGCTGATTGACCGCCTATTATTATTGGCCAAGGTTGAGCAGCCCACCTTTAAGCTGCAAAGAGAGCTGATAGAGCTGCCAAGCCTCATGCAATCCTTGATTAATCTATCAGATGTCAAGCGTCAACAGCAGCAACTCCCCCCCATAGCACTTTGGATTGATGAACAGCCTGTTCAGAGCATAAGTAGTCTGAACACCCGTCATGACAGCAATCAAGGCGAAGTTAATGATGCTAGTAACGACGAGGCTCAGCTAATGACACAAGCCGCCTCAATAAAGCTGTTTGCCGATAAGTTTTGGTTAAGTCAAGCGCTGCAAAACGTGCTCGATAATGCAGTCTATTTTGCCGATTCCCAAGTACTAATTAACCTGCGTCGCCAAGAGAATCGAGTGCTGATTGATATCTTTAACGATGGCGCGCCAATCCCAGATTATGCTTTGGACAAGGTATTTGATCGCTACTTTAGCCTGTCGCATCAGTCTGCCCTCCACAAACCTATGGCAGCTGGCTCCACTCAAACTGAATCTCCATCTGCTCAAGCCTTATCACCAAAATCAAACTCACAATCAGCAGGGCAACATGGCCAAGCCAAAAAAGGCACTGGTTTAGGCCTTACCTTGGTCAAGCAAGTGGTTGAACACCATGGTGGCAGTGTCCATATTGGCAATATTGCTGAGGATAAGGGCAGTCCCTTAGCCGCAGAACCATCTGACTCTACTGGTATTAGCAAGCCTGTTGGCAGCAGAGGGGTTTTGGTCACCATTGAGTTGCCTTTGGCGATAGAAGGGGCTGTTGAATAATTATTTATTGAACTAACGCAAAAACATGACTTTAAATATTGATGAACGACTAAACCGCTATTAATCCCAACCCTGCAAATTTCCATTCCATGTTTTTTTCATCTATAGCTCATCATCTTTTCTTATCTCTTAGGTAAATTAGGCCCTATCTCATGGTAGATGGGCATCTTGGCATCACCATTAAGGTTGCCCATTTGCTCTGTCACTACTCTCTAATAGCCGCGCCCATTACCCAATAAGAAAGGATGCCTTATGCAAAAGACTCTACTCATCAAACTGTGCATCATTGGCAGCTTATGCCTGCTATTTGCCATTGGACTCAGCCTCATTCAATCGTTAGTTTATGAACGGCAAAATTATTCACAAACTGTAATCAACGAAATCAGCAGCCAACATGTCAACCCACAAGAGGTCATCACCCCTTTTATCGCCGTTCCCACCCAAGTGACACCGGCCTGTAAAGCGGTGAATCGTAGCACCTGTGCCAAGTCTTTTAATGTCATGACCCCAAGACTGCCACTGACCACCCAAGCTCAACAATCTCTCAAAGTCAGCACCGATACTTATAAGCGGGGCATTTATCACGCCACAAGCTATCAAGGTCAACTTAACTTTCAGCAGCAATATAATCTGGTCAATGGTAGTACTAATGAGAATGATATTAAGGCGATAAGCTTAGCCGCTGCAGATGCCTCCTTACCTAAAAGTAAGCAAAGCGTTCAAAACAACATGCCTGCTGAAACATCACCTGCTGAAACACAGGCTGCTCAGGCTGCCATTGCCGCGTCAGATACGAGTGCCGTTGTAAATACGGGTACTAATACGACCTTAAATCCCCCTATCGCGATTAACCCTATCTATTTTGAGCGTGGGGAAGATATCGAATATGACTGGGAACATGCTCGTCTGATTATCCCCGTCTCAGACCTTCGAGGCGTGGCACAGCTGCCAACGGTTCGCATCAATGATGAAGTCTTGATTGCCAACTATCCTGCTACTCCGCAGCTAGGCGATTTAAGTTATGTTGAAGTCGTGTTGCCTGCTAAGTTGGCCAATCAGTCGAATCTCAGAATCGCCGTTGAGCTGCCTTTGATGGGTATTAGCACATTACGCACTATCCCATTAGGTCAACAGTTCTCCTTAACCATGGACAGTGATTGGCATGCGCCTAACTTCATTGGCGAAGCCCTGCCCGCCCAAAAGAGCTTTGATAATTTAGGCTTTAAAGCCAAATGGGAAAATCAATACCTAACGGTGGCTAACAACCAAATGCTCACGCAGTGTCTTATCGACCCTAATGCTAGCTGCGACATCTATGCCCATATGGCCTCCTCTAGCCTTAATAATGGTCGATACAACAATGACTACCAAGATGCTGCTCACGCTGTTGAAGTAGCCGCAGGAGCACAATCCAATCAATTGAACGGTTTTGCCGTGAGCTTCGCAGAACCCAATGATGTGTATCTACAAACTGAGCGCACCATGAAATATGCTCTGCTGTTAATCTTGGTGTCTTTTGGTACTTTCTTCTTATTTGAAGTGATTAAATCACTGCGAATTCATCCTATCCAATATCTATTGGTCGGTTCTGCTTTATTGGTCTTTTATGTTCTGCTACTGCCACTCGCTGAACAAATTGTTTTTTGGCAAGCCTACGCTATCGCAGCTACAGCCTGCGTTGGGCTTATCGGTTGGTATACCTACTACGTTTTAGACAGCCTCAAACGCGCGAGCATCTTTACAGCAATATTAGGCGGACTCTACGCAGGATTTTACGGTATTTTGACCACAGAAGACATGAACCTGTTGCTTGGGGCCATCTTCTGCTTTGTGCTACTCGCCAGTGTCATGTACCTTACCCGCAAGATTGATTGGTATCAGGTGGCTTGATTGTCCATTGATTGCTCAGTGAACGTTAGATAAAGCCACCCATCTGTCTCTCACATTTAACATAATAGGTCATACCATGAAACAAATTACCGAAACCGCCATCACCGCCTCTTTCAATGTTGGGAGTATTAACGCTTCACTCTCTAGTGTTGAGCCAACGGGCACTCCTCAGTCAAGCTGCTCTCAAGAGCCACTCTGCGCCCACCAGCCAATCATGCTCATTCAACTCGGTCATAGTCGCCAAGATTGTTTGGATTATCTGGCTTCCCAAGGTGTGGATAGTATTGGCTTTGCTCATTGGTTGATAGTCCCTCAGTTAGACTTGCTCTTAGTATTTTGTCAACAACGCTGCGTTGCTATTGAGCATTATAAAGGAAGCATTAACTCTCATTAATGACTGAACTTGTGCGAAAATACAGTTTTACCGCTTTATGAACGATTGGTGATTAGTTTTGGGCCGGCTGACCCTAAGACGGTACAAAAGCGACGACCCGTTGTTAAATTAATTCTGTATGCATAAGTTTAGTTAATTAGTGATAACTTATTTAACCAGCAATCAGTTGCTATCAAAAAAGCGAACAAGTTATTAGCTTGCTCGCTTTTTTTGATTCTAAGATATAGGGGGTCGTGCTAGTGGTAATCAAACCGTAATCAAAATATACTCATCATCTCGTGAATATAACAAAATCAAGGAATTTTAGGCAAAAAAAAGCGACCCCATCAGCACATCCTCGGCACACATTGAATCCACTACCGTTGCTACCTTCCGGTCCTGGCGGGGTTCATAGAACAATGTTGCGAGGCTACCAATGGAGCCACCAAGCAGTATTATACCGAATTTTATGTTAATTACAAGTCACTAAACCTATTAACTCGACTATTATAATTTCTAGCTTTTATTATCGACCTTCAAAGTTATTCAATAACATTTATATAACATCTTCCACATACACAATTGAGATATCAAAAAAGCAAACATGTTATAAATAGTATTAACTGCTTATGAAGTGATCATGCTAACGCCTAAATCACCCAAGCTATTGTATAAATGATTAGGCCACTGATTTTTATTGTTCAATAAAATAAGATTGTTC
>JAUNVX010000073.1 GCA_030540615.1 Psychrobacter sp.
AATCCCTTCTTTTTAAGTCTCTTCTTTTTAAATCCCTTAATGTTACTCACAATCTTTAGTGATGGTCTAGTACCTTATGATGAGAGACCATCATTTGACAGACTCGCTATCAAACTACGCGCTATTTCAAAGACACACCATAGAAGTAGGTGGGCTACCTAAAACTCATTCTGGACTTAATTGTGGCGGCTTAAGTGACGATTGAGATGATTATGATATAATAGGCAACTTCATAATTCAAAATTTATAAGCAGTAACGCAATGACCAAAACTTCCCTAATTCAGTCTCCTGAAGCTCTTGATAAAATGCGCGTGGCCGGCAAGCTTGCAAGCGACGTCCTAGTGATGCTCGATGAGCATGTCAAAGTCGGTGTCACTACCGAAGCACTCAATCAAATCGCTCATGATTATATTGTCAATGTCCAGCAAGCCATCCCCGCGCCGCTTAATTACAATGGGTTTCCTAAGTCAATCTGCACCTCAGTGAACCATGTGGTCTGTCATGGTATCCCCTCAGAGTCTAAGATACTCAAAGACGGTGACATTATTAACATTGATGTGACCGTCATCAAAGACGGCTACTATGGTGATACCTCTAAGATGTGGATTATCGGTGAAGGCTCAATTATGGCGCAGCGACTCTGTGATGTGGCGCAAAAAGCCCTGTATGCCGGTATGAGCGTGGTCAAAGATGGGGCTCATTTGGGTGACATTGGTGCTGCCATTCAAACAGTGGTTGAGCCAGAGCGCTTTAGCATCGTCCGCGAGTTCTGTGGTCATGGTATCAGCAATACCTTTCATCATGAGCCGCAGATTTTGCACTATGGCAAAAAAGGTACGGGGATGCAGCTCAAGACCGGCATGACCTTCACCATTGAGCCAATGATTAATCAAGGCACTTGGCAGACCAAGATACTCGCTGATGAGTGGACAGCGGTGACCAAAGATCGCAAGCTGTCTGCCCAGTGGGAGCATACATTGGTGGTCACGGACAATGGCTGCGAAGTCTTTACCACCCGTCCCGAAGAAGACCTAAGCTTTTTGACTCAATAATGGTATAAAGAAGATCGCGCTTGCGGTCTTTTTTTTGCTATGCTTTTTGGCTATATGACTAATTTGTTCGGTAGTCTTAAAGTAGGTTTTTTGACCAAATTAGCTATACTAGACTAGTCATGGCCCCTCTTTTGTCTCATTGATTAACCCACCGGTTAATCCTAATTGGAACCCTTATATGTTTACTTGTGATGTCGCGACGATTTATATCACGCCTTTACCCAAGCTGTCATTGTCCAAAGAGCATCATCTAGGCGTTCCTACTTGGCTGGCACAAGTGAACGAAGACATTCATCAAGCGTTAGCGCGTGGTATCAATATTCGGCAATTGGTCGCGGCTCGTGCCTGCGCTATCGACAGCTTACTAATTGCTTTATTTGAGCTGTTCGAGCTGGATAAAACAGATTTAGCCCTTTTTGCCACAGGCGGCTATGGTCGTGGCGAGCTGTCGTTACACTCTGACGTGGATATCTTACTGCTATCTCCTGAAGATATTGAAGAGGCTGTCAAACCCAATCTCAATGCCTTCGTTGCCAAGCTTTGGGATATTGGCATTGAGCCTGCCCTCGCCGTTAGAACGGCCTCTGAGTGCTTTGAAGCAGCCAAGGATCATACTGTGGCCACCGCTTTACTAGAGTCGAGGCTATTGGTTGGTAATGAGGCACTAACGCAGATACCTATGGAGGCGGTCAACCGCGCTTGGTCACAAAAGGCCTTTTTTGAGACCAAAATGGCCGAAGCCAAAACTCGATATATCTCGCATAACGCCACTGAATATAACCTCGAGCCTAACATCAAGACAGCCCCAGGCGGTCTGCGTGATATCCATGTCATCGGCTGGGTCACCAAACGCTATTTTCGAGTAACCAAGCTATATGATTTGGTTCAGCAAGACTTTTTGACTGAAAGAGAATATGATGAGCTGACCTTTGCCGAAGGTTTTTTATGGCAGATTCGCCATTATCTGCATGAGTTGACTGGCCGCAACGAAAACAAGCTGCTCTTTGATCATCAGCGTGATATTGCGACGCTAATGGGTTATCACGCTTTGCCTGATGATCATCCTAATGCAGCCGTTGAGCGCTTTATGCGCGACTACTATCGCTGCGCCATGCAAATCTCGACCTTGTCTGAAATGCTCACCACCCATTATTACGAGACCATCATTGAGCCTAAGCTTCCTGATGAAGACCGTCCCAAAAAGACCAGCCTGAATGCTCGGTTCAATCAAATCGGCGACCAAATCGCCATCTCTCATCACCGCGTCTTTGCTCAGCATCCTGAAGCTATCTTAGAGATGTTTTTATTGATGGGCCAGTTCGGCATCAAAAATGTGCGAACGCGAACCCTCCGCGCGCTCAAAATCGCGGCGCGTGGTATTGACCAAAATTTTCGGGATTATCCTGATAACAAAGCTTTGTTTTTGGCCAATCTTAAAGAACAGAACTACTTATACCATCGACTGCGCACTATGAACCGCTATGGGGTCTTGAGCAACTATATCCCTGCTTTTTCGCAAGTCACAGGCTTGATGCAGTATGATTTGTTCCATCGTTATACGGTCGATGCGCACATTCTATTTTTGATTCGGATATTGCATCGGTTTTTGGATGAGCGCTACTATGATGACTATCCGCTGGTCAGCGCTATCTTTGGCCGGATTGAGCGAAAAGAAATCTTGGTGTTGGCCGCCATGTTCCATGATATCGCCAAAGGTCGCGATGGCGATCACAGTGAGCTTGGTGAGATAGATGCTATTGAGTTTTGTCTGGCACATGGCATGAGTGAGGCGGACGCACGCTTGGTGGGTTGGCTCACCCGCTATCATCTCCTAATGTCAATGACGGCGCAGAAAAAGGATATCTCAGACCCTGAAGTGGTCAGTGAGTTTGCCAATATCGTGGGCAATGTCACCCATCTAAATCATCTTTATGTGCTCACTGTGGCTGATATGAACGCCACCAATCCTCAGCTTTGGAACAGTTGGCGCGCGACCTTGATGAAGCAGCTATACTCGCAGACTCGCCGTATCCTAAGGGCAGATATAGACGCACCCACCAATCGCCAAGACATGATTGCGGCAACGCGGGCGCAGGTCACTGAGATGCTCGATAATGTGGACAATCAGCACATGAATCGTCAAGAGGTGTTTGAGCTTTGGGATGATTTGGGTGATGAGTATTTCTTACGGGAGATACCTCAAGATATCTTGTGGCACACCGAAGCAATCTTAAATCACCCCCCTATCGGCAAAGCCTCCAATGCAGATAGCAAGCCGCTGGTGGTACTGCGTGAGCACCGAGAGCTCGCCCTTGATGCGGTGCAAGTGTTCGTCTATACCCAAGATCAGGCCAATTTATTCGCCGTTACTATGGCGGTATTTGACCAGATGGATTTGGACGTTTTAGATGCTCGCATCATCACTGCCACCCGTGAGTTTGCCCTTGACTCTTACGTGCTACTAGATCGCCATGGCACGCTGCTCACTGATACAGAGCGTCAAGAGGAGCTAAAAGAGCGGTTAATTCGAGCCTTTTTGCAGCCGACCACGGTCAAATTGGCGCAAAAGCGCTTGCCTAGGCAATTAAGACACTTTGAGGTGCCGACCACGGTTCGCTTCGATTTTAATCCATCATCCAATCAGCACATGATGAGCCTTGAGACTCTAGACCAGCCTGGACTGTTGGCCCGCATTGGTCAGATATTTTTGCAGCAAAGTATCGAAGTACATGCCGCTAGGATTACCACCTTAGGCGAGCGCGCCGAGGACATGTTCTATATTAGTGACATCGGCGATCGGCCATTGTCAGAGGATAAGCTTGAGAGCCTTAAAGCCGCTATTATCGATAGCTTCTCGCAAAGTGCCAGTCTCGCTTAATTAGGCTGATTAGGTTTAGTTTGATAGCTTGCTGGTACCCGTAACACTTATACTTTTAACCCTACGCTTTTAATCCCTAGCCCAGTTGACGACAGACACGGATATGATGAATCTTAAACTTAACGACTTACACCCTTACCCTTTTGCCAAAATGGCCGAGCTATTAGCCGATAGCCCGCCTGCTGATAATTATCCCGCGATTAAACTCGGTATTGGTGAGCCCAAGCATGAGCCACCTGCGTTTGTGCTAAAGGTCATTCAAGACAATTTAGACAAATTGGCCAACTATCCCACCACCAATGGTCTCTTTGAGCTGCGCCAAAGCATCGCCCATTGGCTTGAGCGCCGCTTTATGCTGCCTCATGTCAACCCCAACACCCAAGTGCTGCCCGTCATGGGAACGCGAGAGGCCATCTTTAGTAGTGTTCAAGCCTTAGTGAATACCGACAATCAAGAGACGCAGCCCCCCATCGTTGTGATGCCCAACCCTTTTTATCAAATCTATGAAGGGGCGGCTTTATTAGCCGGTGCGCAGCCTTATTTTGTTGCTTGTACTAAGGAGAATAACTTTAAGGGCGATTATCGCAGCGTGCCTGATGATATTTGGCAGCGCACCCAAGTGGTCTTTGTTTGTAGCCCAAACAACCCTACTGGTAGCGTTATGAGCCTAGATGACTGGGAGGCGCTCATTCGCTTATCAGACAAGTTTGACTTTGTGATTGCTAGTGACGAGTGCTATAGCGAGCTGTATTTTGAGACGCCGCCTATGGGCCTATTACAAGCTTGTGCCAAGCTTGGCCGCAATGACTTTAAAAACAGCCTAGTCTTTCACTCTTTATCGAAGCGCTCAAACTTGCCCGGATTGCGATCAGGCTTTGTCGCTGGTGATGCTCAACTGCTGGCGGGTTATCTTAAATACCGAACCTATCAAGGCTGCGCTATGCCTGTTCCTCACCAGTTGGCCTCAATTGCCGCCTGGCAAGATGAGAAACACGTGGCCGCCAATCGTCAACTCTACGCGCAGAAATTTGCCTTATGGCAGCAAGAGCTTGGGGATTTGCTTGACTTAAAAATGCCTGATGCAGGATTTTATCTTTGGGTTCGCGTGCCAGAGCGTTTTGTAGATGCTGAAGGTCAACCCGATGACGAAGCGTTCGTCAAAGCGCTCTATAGCCAAGTCAATATTCATGCTTTAGCGGGTCGATACCTGTCAAGGGACGCTGATGGTAGCAACCCTGGCCGTGGCTACATTCGCATTGCCTTGGTGGCCAGTCTTGAGGAAAACCAAGAGGCCATTAATAGGATTAAAACCTTATTGGCTTAATCGAAGTGTTTTTCACTCTATATCCCTCCCCCTATTGATGGCGAATGAGGTATGATAAAAGGATAAGCTAAGTCAATGCAAAGGAGCTGCTTATGACACGCTTGGATTTTTCTCAGCCTCCCTTTGACATTTTGACCCCAGTGGAACGTCAAAGTCTCAAAAAGCACTCTCAAGTTCGTTATCTGGCCAAAGATCAGCGCTTAAGTGATGAGGATTTCACCTACTTTTACGTCGTATTAAAAGGCAGGGTTCAGCAGCTGTTAGCAGCAGACCATGTGGGTGAGTTCTCCGCCTCAAACTTCAGCAACGATTGGTTCGATGCTAGGCGCGCTGTCCTTGACAGTGATTTGGTTAAAGTCTATAACGCTTTGAGCGCTAGCGACGAGTCGGACAATGGTTCAATCAATCAGCGCTATGATAGCGAAAAGCAGTCTAGCCACGACAGCCTTACCTCTAATGGCCAATACCAATATATGGCTTTAGAGGATTCGCTACTGCTACAGATTGAAGGCGCGGCTATAGACCGCTTGTCAGCGCAGAACCATCACATTCGCCAACTGCTCTCAGGAGAGTTGATTGAAAAGATGCAGGCCCTTCGTCATCGCCGTCAGTTGCCTACCGTGCAAGCCGACAATAGAGGGTCTAATCGCCACTTTGGCTCAACTGAGCTTTCTGTGTCATCTAATGCCAACATTGCCAACAGTCAGGTTGAGACCCAACAGCTCATGTTGCAGCCTGTCACCACTATTCCCTTACTGCCTGTTCATATTATCGATGACTCAGCCTCGCTAGTACAAGCCGCCACTACCATGACTAAGGCAGGACTTAAGCATGTATTGGTGCGCCGTGCTCCTAGCGTTGAGCGTCATCCGACCAAGAGTCAGGACAATACCTTAGGGATATTAACGGACGCCGATATCTGCCACGCCGTTAGTGATGGTGTCGACATGGCCACTACGCCTTGTCAAGCCTATGCCAATTTTCGTCTACGAACCATTCATCATCATCAAGACATTAGCGAAGCTTTGCTAGCGATGATTCGCTACCGTATCCACCGCCTGCCAGTGCTCAATGAGGCATTAGAGGTCATCGGCATTTTGGGTCAAAGCGATTTATTGGCCTTTTTAAATCAGCACTCGCAGCTTATTACCCTTCAGATTGAGCAGGCCAAAGACCAAGAGATGCTACATTTGGCCGTTGATCAAATTGGTCAGTATATTCGGGCCCAACAGCAAAACGGCATCAAAATCGGAGTGATTAGTAGAATCGTTCAGACTTTGAATGCTCAAGTCTTTACCAAGCTGTGGCGACTTATCGTGCCTGAGATGGTGTTTGAAAACACCTGCGTCATCGTGATGGGCTCTGAGGGGCGAGGTGAGCAAATCATGCGAACCGATCAAGACAATGCGCTGATTATTCGAAATGGCTTTAGTCATCCAGAGTTAGAAAAATTCGCTGACAAATTCAATCAGAGCTTGGCTAAGATGGGTTATCCACTTTGCGATGGCGGCATCATGATGAATAATGCTTTATGGCGGCAACCTCTAAGCCGGTTTAAATCACAAGTGAATCAGTGGTTCAATGGCAGTGACCCCAATTATCCTATTTGGCTGTCAGCGCTGCTAGATGCGGCTTATGTCTGCGGTGATGAGCGTCTGTTTGCGAGCCTACGTACCCACTTAAAGATTGCCCACAAAAATGCTGACCCGATGTTCGTTCGTAATTTTGCTCGCGCAGCGCTTCAATTTGGTGATGTCAATCAGTGGTGGCAAAAGTTCGTTCCGCTCATTGGCAAGCCTGTGACGCAAGATATCGACCTCAAAAAAGCAGGGATATTCCCATTGGTTCATGGTATTCGAGCTATGGCCTTAGAGCATGATATCTTTGAGGTCACCAGCAGCAAAGCCCGATTAACCGCTTTGGCGAAAGTCGGCATCATGACAGATAAACGTGCTGATACGCTCAATGAGGCATTGGAATTTTTTATGGGATTGCGGCTAGCGGTCACGTTAACGACAGAAGATAGATTTGCCCGTCAAGTTGACCCTACCACCCTTTCAGCACTCGAGCGCGACCTATTAAAAGAGTGCTTAAATGTGGTTAAAAGTTTTAAAAACGAGCTTAGGCATCATTATCAGCTGGAGGTGATTTAAGTTATGGGGCTGCTTCATTCGCTAACTTGTCAGTTAAAAAAACGCTCGTTGACTCGGCCAGAATTGGCCGGTATGTTCGAGCCGCCTGCTGACAATGAGTGGGTGGCGATTGACTGTGAGATGAGTGGTCTCAACCCCAAACAGCATCATTTATTGTCTATCGCTGCTATCCATATCAATGACCAGCGCATTGATACGGGTAATGGTCTCTATATGGTTTGCCGCCCGCCCGTCATGCCAACGGCGAATACCATCATCATCCATGGCCTTTTGCCCAGTGATGTGGAGCGTGGCATCCATTATGATGAGATGTTGGCTTTAATGCTCCCTTTCATTGGCAATCGTCCTATCGTAGGCTTTTGCACTGGGCTTGATTTGGCGTTTTTAAATCCTTTGGTCAAGGCTTATATGGGCACCACTTTGCCCAATACGACCATCGATATCCGCGACCTGTACAACCAGCGTACCGGTTACCGAACCCAAGGCATCAGCCACGCCTCCCAGCATCTGACTAGCATGATTAAAGAATATAATATCCCTGATTTGGGCAGTCACGATGCTTATAATGATGCGGTGATGACCGCCATGACTTTTTTGCATTTAAAATAATTGACGCTCAAATCTAAAACAGACTAGCAATATAGAAGAAGTCAATATAAAGCCACTTTGACTTTCTTAATGACTGACTTCATAGTAAAGTAACGGCTCTAGCCGTTGCTGCGATTACTCTATCATGCATAGAGCCACTGGCAGCGATATGGTTTGCTAATTAATCCTTCATCTTTTCCTATTGGCCAGTCAACTCCGATGCTTCAGCTATTGATACCTTCAACTATTAAGCAGTTACTGGCCGCTATGGGCTTTATTTGTCTAAGCGTGACTTTAACCACGGCTGCTTATGCCGAGCTGCCCACCCCTATTCAGACGACTTTGATTAAGGCAGGGCTTGATAGTAGCAACTTAAGTCTCGTTATTGTCCCTGTTAACGACCAAACGACAAGTCAGCATTCCCAAAGTGGCGATAGCACAAAGAAGGCGTTGGCCAGTCAATTGCCCAATAGCCGACTGCCAGCAGCTATTACCCCGAGTGCTTCACCTACTACTATAATGCCGGATGCTTCAACGTTATCTGACCCTCAGCTATCACGAGAGTCCATAGCCACTGCTCCATCTTTAAGCACTGTTCAACCTTTAAATGCAGCTTCTCCCCTAACCACAGGCATCTACCATAACGCTAACACCCTTCGCACTCCCGCCAGCACCATGAAGCTTATCCCAACCTTCATCGCTTTAGATATGCTAGGCGCTGATTTCGTTTGGCAGACCAAGGTCTATTATTCGGGTCTGCGTATGGGAGCAGATTTGTTTGGGGATTTAATCATTCAAGGTAGTGGCGATCCTAAGCTTACCGAAGAGAGACTTCGCCAGCTACTTTATCAAGTCAAGCAGACGGGCATACGCCATATCCATGGCAATATTATCGTGGACAGTTCAGTCTTTCGCGGCGTTAGCAAAGACACAGCGGCCTTTGATAACGACCCTCTTCGGCCTTATAATGCCAGTCCTGATGGCCTATTGGTGAATTTCTCAAGCCTTGAGATTCGTAGTTTTCCTACACCTGATGGCCGCGCTCAACTGCTCTATTTCCCAAAGCTCGCCGACTATAAGCTCCCTGATAGCATTGCTCAGCGCTCGGCCAGTTGCGGGTCAGCAGACATCAGCCTAGCCCCGCAGTGGGGCCCTGATAGCTTAAGCTTTGGTGCGCGTTTGCCCAGTAGCTGCGGTGAGCATACTTTTTATGTGTCCTATCCCGATGCCAAAGACTTTGCGGCGCGAGCCATCTCGTCCTTATGGTCACAATTGGGCAATACCGTAAGCGGCAGCGTCCTTACCCAAACAGTACCGTTATCAGCATCGAGATTGTCTCGGCCTATCTCGCCGTTACCCATTGCCAGTTATCCCTCCCGGTCTTTGGCCGATACTATTCATGATATCAATCATTTCTCTAACAATGTCATGACCGAGCAGCTTACTTTAACTTTGCCTTTATATGCTCATGTTACTCAGCCTTCTGTTCAGTCAGCCAATACCAGTCTGTATTATCAACAAGGCGTTAGTGATTATCCCCTAGCTCTGACCACACTTGACCACTGGTGGCGAACTCATTTGACCACGCCGCCGCCTTATCTGACCAATGGCTCTGGGCTATGCCGCGATTGCACTTTGAGTGCGGCCAATCTAGCTGAGCTCTTGGAGTTTGCCTATCACCATCCTGACTTTGAGACTTATGTGGACTCATTAGGCGTCGCTGGTATCAGTGGTACTATTAAGGCGCATGGGAGCCGTTTGCCAACTTCGCGAGCGATTGGTCGTGCTTGGATTAAGACAGGTACCCTTAATAATGTCATCTCAATGGCGGGCTATGTTAAGGGGCTTTCTGGTCAAGACTACGTGGTGGTTGCTATTATTAATACCCCCACTGCCCTAAATGTTCAGTCAGCGCGCTATCTACTCGATACGACTCTCGATTGGACAGCGCAGCATTAAGTCGTTAAGGTTTAATTCGCTATATTTAAGTCGCTATATTTAAATAGCCATGTTTAATTAGTCTGATAAGCGCTAGTTAGTTTAAGCGAATATCAATAGTCAGGCTGAGTCACTTAAAAAAATTGATTCGCTTAAAATGGGTAAGTTGCCTAAGATTAGGTGATAAATTGCCTTAACCCATCCCCACGCTTTAGGAGAGATTATGGAACACTTAGTTTTTGATGACCTAGAAAAGCTAGGCCGCATCGTTATTGCCTCAGCAGTGGTCTATCTCCTCATCGTTGTCCTTACCAAAATCTCAGGCAAGCGCTCCACCTCACAGCTCAATAACTTTGACTGGATTGTGACGGTAATGATTGGCTCCCTCGGTGCCAGTACTATTTTGCTAGAGTCTATCCCCTTGGTAGAGGGCGGTGCCTCGATGATAACGCTCTATCTGCTACAGTTTTTGGTCACCAAGACCGCTGCTGTCTCGCCCAATTTTTGCTCATTTATCTTGTCCGAGCCGCGTATTGTGTTTTATCAAGGCCAGTTTTTGCCAGACGCCATGCGTGATGAGAGGCTTTGTCGCCAAGAGCTAGACTGCGCCATGCGAGCCGAGGGTATCAACAGCTATGATGAGGTAGAAGCTATCGTTTTTGAGACTGATGCCAAGCTAACCGTGATTCGAAAGCCTGATAACGATGAGTCTGATAAGACTGGGGAAGTGCAGGTGTCTCAGACGCTGTCAAACCTTCTTTAAAGCTTTTATAAAGTGACATTCTATGAAATTAAGACTAATAACCGTCGGTCAAAAGATGCCAAGTTGGATTCAGACCGGCGTTGATGAGTACTATAAACGTATCCAACCGATGCTCAGCACCGAAATCATCGAGCTGCCAGCGGCCAAACGCAGCAAAAATCCCTCTGAGGCCAATCTGGCCCAGTACCGCGAGCAAGAGGGTCAAGCCATCTTGCAGGCTCATCATGCGGCCAGCCGCGAGCAGCTTTGGGTCCTCGATGTCAAGGGTAAGTCGCTCAGTACTGAGCGCTTGGCGAGCAAGTTGGCGCAGAGCATGCAACTGGGAGATGATATTGCCTTAGTCATTGGCGGCGCTGACGGCGTCTCCCCTGAAGTATTGGCCGCTGCTGACTTTAAATGGTCTTTATCTGAGTTAACTTTGCCGCATCCCCTGGTCAGGGTCGTGCTAATGGAGCAGCTTTATCGCGCCATGAGTATCAATCACAATCACCCTTATCATCGTGGCAATTGACCTGACTTTGACCCCAGTTTAAAGTGGGTGAGGTAGCGTTAATAAAAGCAGCTTGAATAAGTCAGCCTAGATTAGGCAGCACTGAGATAATTTTGCGATTGTTTTGTCTCCCTAGTGCCTTGCCCCATATTTCACATTCCACCCTTAAATCGTTAAAACTTCGATTCAATGACTATCAATAGCCATAGCATTTTTCACCACTCGTCCAGCCAATATTCTTGCTTTAAAAGTATTCATTGTGCCCCCATAATCATTTAATGAGTTCAAACAACCCCTCGACTGACTGGCAATCTGACTATTTCGGGCGCTCTATTGACGAGCGTCTAAAAGTTGATGCGTCTAAATCGCTACCTTCGCGCTTGAGCTCTGCTTTGACGGCACAGTCTGTTTTTGATGCCACTAGCTCGCAAGCCACTTTGCCAGCGCTGTTTATTTCACACGGCGCGCCCACACTTGCAATTGAGCAGTCAACGACCACCAAGGCGCTAGCGCGGCTGGGTCAAAACTTACCGACCCCCAAAGCCATCATTATTATGTCAGCGCATTGGCTATCGCCACAGCTTGAATTAAGCGGTCATCCAAAGCCTGCCACTTGGCATGATTTCTCAGGGTTTGATGAGGCGCTATATCAGATTCGCTACCCCGCTGTTGGGCTACCGCCCCTAGCTGAATCATTAGCGCAGCAGCTAAGCACGCTTGGTGTCTCTTGTAGCGTCAACCCACTACGCGCTTTAGACCATGGGGTTTGGTCGCCACTATTGCATCTATATCCCCAAGCGGATGTGCCCATTATTCAGCTGTCGTTGCCGCAGCACTTTGACAGTCATGCTTGCTATCAGCTTGGGGCGTTATTTGCCAGCCTTCGACAGGAGCAGGTGCTATTGATTGGCTCAGGCAATATCACTCACAACCTAGCTGCCATGCGTTGGGACGTTGAGACACAAGACGAAAATGCCAGAGACTTTAAGCTTTGGTTGTTGGCGCAGTTAAAGACCCATGTACCCACGGCGCTAGATTGGCAACAGTTTGAGTCAGCCCATCTGGTGCACCCGACCCCCGAGCACTTATTGCCCTTATTTTTTGCCTTAGGGGCCGGTCAGCGAGTCTCCGTAGTTCATCAGAGCATGGCCCACCATAGCTTGGGGATGGATATTTACCGCTTTGATTAGCGCTCTTGCAGACTAGGGTCTGTTTAATACTAATGCTTACTATGATTAGTGAGACCCTAAAGCTCGCACTGCGCCTTGGTAAACCAACCGGCCCGCTCCATCTCACCGGCCAAAGAGAATAACGTCTCTTCGTTGGTCATGCGGCCAATGAATTGCATACCTATAGGCAGGCCTTTTTTGCTCATACCTAAAGGCACCGACATCGCAGGCAGACCGGTGATATTGCCCAACATCGTATAGGCCATTTTGCTCAGGATAGGGTGGCTAAGTTTCTCCATAGCGCCTGAGTCTAGCAAGAATTTGCCGACATTTACCCCTTTATTCAGCCCTCTAGATGCCATAATCAGCGCCTCATCTAATTTGCTAGTGGGCAAGATGCCGTGCTTAATGGCTGGCGTGGGCACAGTCGGGCATAAAATCATATCGTATTGCTCAAGTAGCAATCCGGTCTGGTACTGAACGTTATACCAGCCTTGCTTGGCTTTGAGCAAATCCATAGCCGTTAATGAGCGACCAATCATCGCCATATTGCGTGTTTGCGGCTCTATCTTAGCCACTTGGGCTTTGCCAAAGCGCCGAGCAATATCATAAACGGTAAAGGC
>JAUNVX010000074.1:0-1394 GCA_030540615.1 Psychrobacter sp.
AATAGCATGCCTAATCAATTAAATCCTGCTAGCTGACGGCTTGACCGTTATTTCCACTAGGGCGTCTTGGACAGCCAGATAATCATAGCTTGCTGATTGTAGAGCCGCTATTATCAAAGGCTGTTGTTTAAGTCTCTATGCTTATTCAAGACTGATTATTAAACGCCTATGATTTTGACTTTGCCCATCCTACCCTGACCACGGTTAAGCAGATATTGCATCACTTCAGACTGTAAAAGCTTGCTAGTGGCCAGTTCAGTCGCTTGCATGAGCCGCTGCTGTTGACGCAGCTCTGGGGTATAGGCTGACTGCTGATCAGCCATATCAGGCGTCACTTTAAGGCGAATATCAGCATTGGGGAACTGCTGCTGGATTTTATTAACCAATTGGGTAAAGGTAGCCTGTAAATGTGGACTACTAATGGCTGTCAAAAAGATGGCCTCCCCATCGCATTCACCTGTCATTAGGCCTTGCCGCGCCAAGGCCAGCTCGTCTTGATCTAACTGTTGCTGTTCGCGAGCCGTTTGCAGCCAATAGTCCCATTTCTCCACTGACCACTGCCCCTCCAGCGGCTGTGCAGGGCATTTAAGCAGTGATCTTGGGTCTTGACTCTCAAGTTCTGGATTTGACTCAATGATAGGCTTTGGCGCTAGCTGGCTTTTATCCACTAGTTCATCTTTTATTGAATGACCTTCATCTGGCTGAGCATCTACTAACGGTTGCGCCAACTGATGATTCTCAATATCTGACTCAGTCGCCCCATCACTTTGACCTTCATTTACTTTTGCAACGGCCTTTTCTTGATCTACTACGTCTATGTTGACAATAGACTCTATCTCATCGTTACTGTTAGCACTTAATTGAGAGGATGCCGAATCATTTGATATAGGCGACAGTTCTTGCAGAGCATCAACGGCTAACGAAGTAGCGGTTTGGTTTTCTTCAGCAGCTATATGCTGCGCTTCATTTGATTGCTGAGTCTGCTGCTGTGGCATTGGTTCGCTTTGATTTATGCCTGACTCAATATTATTATTCAATTCACCATTAGTGTTTAACTCACTATCAGGCTGATAGCTGCTGTTTGGATGACTAATGATTGGGGTATTGGTGTCTTGATGCTCAGTAACTGGATAGTCAGTATCGTATTCCGTAGCTTCAGCTAGAGTAGTAGTCGAAGACTCTATGAGATTAGCATTAGCTTCATTTTCATACTCTCTCTGCTTTTGCATAGAGTCGATATTGTCGTCATTGTCTGAGCGATTAGTAGCGAAAGGAACAACTGGTTCAGACTCTGACAAGCCCGTACTAGGTAAATTATGGCTTGATAGTTCATTACTTGATAAATCATTATCAGGCAATGCTGAAGTCGCAAAATCAGTAGTTGATAGCTCAGT
>JAUNVX010000074.1:1404-2591 GCA_030540615.1 Psychrobacter sp.
GGCTCTGCACGGGACTCCGGCTCAATCACGACCTCGTCATCCAGCAAAGGCCTGAATGCTAATAAGCGCAGTAGGCACATCTCAAGCGACTGCATGGGAGTATTGGCCAGTCTAATGCCTTCACGAGCTTGAACCACTATCTCATAATACAGCTGAAGCACCTCAGGGTTGATACGCTGTGCAAGCTCAGTGATGGCTGCCTCTTGCACCGCATTGACGCCTAAAGCAATCTGAGGCAATAGCTGAACCAAAGCCAACTGATGCAAAAGCTCCGCTAACCCATCAAACATGCTTGAGGCATCGACCATTTGTAGGCGCATTTGGGTGATTTGTGCTGCGACTGCAGGGCGGTTATTGTCATAAATATCCGCCAGCAAGTGCACCAAGTCAGCGGTATTAATTAGCCCTAGCATATTGGTGACTGTCTCATCATCCAATCCACCTTGGCCAAAGGCAATAGCTTGGTCCGTGAGTGACAACGCATCTCTCACTGACCCTTTGGCTGCACTGGCTAGCTGCCAAAGCGCAGACTCTGTATAGCCTACCTTTTCATTCGTTAAAATATTGCCCAGATGCTCTGATAGTAGTGCCTGCGGCAGAGGTCGAAGCACGAATTGAAGGCAGCGAGAGATGATTGTAATAGGAAGTTTTTGCGGATCTGTGGTGGCCAGCAAAAACTTCACATGCTCTGGCGGCTCTTCTAAAGTCTTGAGCAACGCATTAAAGCTATGGGTTGAGAGCATATGTACTTCATCGATTAAGTACACTTTATAGCGGCCTTGAGTAGGCGCATAAGGGACGTTATCTAGCAGCTCCCGGGTATCTTCAACCTTGGTTCGAGAGGCAGCATCAATCTCAATAAGGTCGATAAACCGTCCTTCATCAATCGCAATGCAGTTTTCGCAGACGCTGCAAGGGGTACTGGTCACCCCAGTGTCGCAATTTAAACACTTGGATAAAATCCTAGCAATCGTTGTCTTGCCTACCCCCCGCGTCCCTGTAAATAGGTAAGCGTGATGCAGTCTATTATAGTCAATGGCATTGATTAAGGCTTTGGACACATGGTCCTGCCCAATAAGCTCATGGAAATTTTTTGGTCGATATTTACGCGCAAGGACTTGGTATTGCTGAGACATAATATGTCGCCAATGATTAATTTAAATCTTTAAAAAAATACTTTCTAAATA
>JAUNVX010000074.1:2691-10766 GCA_030540615.1 Psychrobacter sp.
ACCTGCTCATAAAGACGCTGAATAGGGGCGCTAATTTTTGCGCCTACTTGATGATAAGCCACCATCTGTACTTCGGTCTGACCACTAGGGCCATGATGACTAAAGTCAAACCCTAGCAAAAATATATCATCCATCACAGGCTTTTGCAGCTGAGTGTTGACCTCAAACAATAGGTCATGATGATGCTCATGAATAGCAGCTGCGCTTAGCTCACTGCCCGCGTCAGTCGCAAAGAACACCAACATGTAGTGACGGCCTAAAGCATTATAGGAGTGCTGATGGCGAATATATCCGGCTGCGCGCTGCTGAGGGGTACTTTTCCCATAGGCAATCACCTCTTCTATGATACAGCTTCGAGTATACATAGACTCGCTGATTAGCATTCGAACTTGCTCGACGGGCAGAGGTTTCCCAGCTTGATAACAGCGTTTGATTAAGCCGTTGACCAGCTTGTACCACATCTTGGCATTAGACTGCAGCTGAGTGCTTAAAGCTTTGGCTGCCTCAGAGTCGGTCATTGCCTCAAGCAATCGCGGCTCCACTTGTTCTAATAGTCCAATCTTGACCAATTGCTCTTGCACATCAGCCGCGCGATGATAAAACATGGCATTGGTCAAAAAACCAGCCAAAAGTAGCTTCTCGTTTTGATAAGGGTACTGGCTGATTAACATACCGCGGTGATATGCCAAAAAGACCATCAAATCATTTGGCGATTCTAACTGCTTTAAGAGGGCGGTAAAATCTGGCAAACTAAATATCTGTAGCACTCGGCGCTCGTCATCGAGATCTAAGACGCACTCTTCAGCGAAGAACTGACTGCCATAATGATGCTCTATCATATAGGACTTGTCATTTTGCTCGATAGCCAGCGCCGTTAGGCCAACGAAATAAACCGTCTTGCCAGTGACCTGATCAGCCTTTGCGGCATTAGAGGTCCTAGAAGACGGTTGATGATTCTTATGATACAACTGGGCATGTCGCCGAATTATCTCATTAATCGTGACTTTTCTGAGCTCAAACAGCTTGGTATTATCGATATTAGGGCTATGAGTTTGAAGGGTTTTTCCATTCACCAGAAGATAAACTATAGCGGACTCAAACTCAAAGACGAAATCATACCCTTGATAGTCGTCTGAATCGTCCCCTTCATTCTTTTGATACAAAGATAGATAAGTTGCCTGAATCAATTGCTGCCAAAGAGAGGGTTGGGCTTGTGTCATAAGGGCCTTCATTCCAAAGGTGGTATTACTATTTATTTTTTATAAGACTTACATTGAGGATGAGCATTTATTGCTACTTTTAGGGACTAATCATTATTCTCTAGTCATTATATCAACGACTTTTGACGTCAGCTCTATTTTTTTATTTTAATCAAACTTAAAACTAGAGCATTTCAGGCTTTAATCTTAATCTAAAATGAATAAGGTGTGCCAATTTAACTATAGCACACCTTCACTCAAATGTTATCAGCACTTAGCTGATAGCCCATAGCTACCGACTCTTTGGCAACCACCCTTAGCTATCAACAGCTACCTTTTCGTATCAGTCTACCTTTCGGCGCATATGCGGGAATAAGATAACATCACGGATACTCGCTGAATCAGTGAATAGCATCACCAAACGGTCGATACCGATGCCCTCACCAGCAGTAGGCGGTAAGCCATAAGATAAGGCTTCGATATAGTCCTCATCAAAGTGCATGGCTTCATCATCACCAGCGTCTTTTTCAGCCACTTGGTTACGAAAACGCTCCGCCTGATCTGCAGGGTCATTAAGCTCACTAAAGCCATTGGCCAGCTCACGACCACCGATGAACAACTCAAAGCGATCGGTAATCTCAGGGTTGTCATCATTGCGGCGTGCCAGCGGCGAGGTCTCTGCAGGATACTCAGTGATAAAAGTAGGTTGACGCAGTTGATGCTCAGCCGTCTCTTCAAAGATAATGGTCTGCAATTTACCGATACCAAAGCCTTCTTTAACTTGCTGCTTTAACGTATTCTGCGCATAGTCGGCTAAGTAATCTCGGTCATCAATCCGGCTCATGTCAAAGCCTTGGGCATACTGAGCAATGGCCTCTTTCATAGTCACACGCGCAAAAGGAGCTTTAAGGCTAATAGCCTCCTCTTGATAAATGAGCTCGGTGGTGCCTAAGATGTCATTGGCCAATTGGTTAAATAGGCGCTCCGTCAAATCCATCAAGTCTTGATAATCTGCATAAGCTTGATAAAACTCAATCATGGTGAATTCAGGGTTGTGACGGGTTGAGACGCCTTCATTTCGAAAACTTCGGTTAATCTCAAACACCCGATCAAAACCGCCTACCACCAGGCGTTTCAAATATAACTCTGGGGCAATACGCAGATACAAGGGCATATCTAGCGCATTATGATGGGTGATAAAAGGTCGAGCAACAGCGCCCCCTGGGATGGGGTGCATCATCGGGGTCTCTACCTCCATAAAGCGCTCATTAAGCATAAACTGGCGAATGCCGCTAATCACCTGACTGCGAATAATAAAGGTTCGGCGACTGTCTTCATTGGTCATGAGATCTAAATGACGGTTGCGATAGCGTGCTTCGATATCCGCTAACCCATGAAACTTATTGGGCATGGGTCGCAGCGACTTAGTCAGTAGAGCAATCTCTTCGATATGCACATACAAGTCGCCTTTACCTGAGCGGCCAATATAACCTGAGACGCCAACGATATCTCCCAAATCCAATGACTTAATCAAAGCCAGCGTCTCTTCACTAAGCTCTTTTCGCGCCACATACAGCTGGATACGACCTGTCATGTCTTGAATGACAATAAAAGCCCCTCGATTGAGCATGACACGCCCTGCGACCTTCACTTGAGTCTTATCACCCGCTGCCGCTTTGGCTTCGATGTCCTCTTTTGAGATATCAACAAACTTATCTTGCAAGTCTTGGGCATAGTCGGTGCGCTTGAACTTATTTGGATAAGGGTTGGCCCCTGCCGCACTCATCTCATCAAGCTTGGCTTGGCGCTGCGCGATTAATTCATTGGCATCTTGCGGCTGCTCGTGTTGTTCTTGATTATTTTGCTTTGACATTAAAGTTTCCAAATTAGTGACATTCAATTAATAAAATAACGATTTCACAACCGGTTCTCTATATAGCAATTTATAAAAACTACTTGGTTATAAAGACTACCATTCTATACAAGCTATCTGCTCATAAAACCGTTTAATAAGCTTATTTACTCATCCCCGCCAATACTCGCCATGAGATCAGCTTGGTGCTCACGTTGAAGCGCGTCAAGTAGCTCATCTAAATCACCTTCCATGATGGCATCAAGCTTATACAAGGTTAGGTTAATGCGGTGATCGGTCATGCGGCCTTGAGGGAAGTTATAAGTGCGAATACGCTCAGAGCGGTCGCCACTGCCCACCAAATCGCGGCGAAGCTCATCGGCAGTATCCACCTGCTCTTTTACCTTGGCTTGCTGAATACGGGAGATTAGCATTTGCATGGCTTTGGCACGGTTTTTATGCTGACTGCGCTCTTGCTGACATTCGGCAACGACGCCCGTCGGAATATGGGTTAAGCGAACCGCAGAATCAGTGGTGTTAACGTGCTGACCACCCGCCCCACTTGAGCGAAAGGTATCCATGCGAATGTCAGCAGGGTTTAGCTCCACCGTATCGTCAATCTCAACGACAGGCATGACCGCAACCGTACAGGCTGAGGTATGAACACGGCCTTGAGATTCAGTCTCTGGTACGCGCTGAACTCGGTGAGCGCCCGACTCAAACTTCAAGCGGCCATAGACGCCTGTTCCCGAGACTCGAGTGATGATTTCTTTATAGCCGCCATGCTCGCCCTCATTGGCAGAGAGCACTTCAATCGTCCACCCCTGAGTCGCGGCATACTTTTGGTACATACGAAACAAATCGCCGGAGAATATCGAAGCCTCATCACCGCCTGTTCCCGCACGAATCTCCAAAAATGCAGGGACTTTATCATTGGGGTCTTTGGGCAGCATCATGACATTGAGCTCTTCTTCCATGTCTTCGATGGCCTGACGAGCGGCGTCGAGCTCTTCCTGCATCATCTCTTTCATGTCAGGGTCTTCGGCATCTTTGAGCATCTCAGTGGCATCGGCCTGATCAGCTTCTGCTTGCAAATAGCGCTGCCAAAGGGCGGTAATGTCCCCAAGGTCGCTATACTCCATTGAAAGTTCACGGAATTTGTCATTATCACTGATAATGTCAGGGTCTGACAAAAGGGCGGTCACCTCTTCATGGCGATCGACCATTTGATCTAAGCGTAGGCGTAAGGAGTCTTTCATAAGCTGTGTGGTTCAGTCAATAAAATAAGACCGCGATTATAACAAACTTTGGGCCCGTTGCTAAAACCCCTTTTACCAAAAGGTCATATTAATTGACTATTCATGTTTGGATTAGACTTTTCGAACCAGCACTGACCCAATAGAATAGCCTGCCCCAAACGAGCAAATCACCCCCAAATCTTTTGAGGCCAATTGGTCTTTATAACGGTGAAACACAATAATGGGACTGGCCGAGCTGGTATTGGCGAACTCATCGATCACACTTGGGACGATAGCTTTATCCGCCTCACGGCCGATAACCGTGCGCAAGATGAGGTCAAGCATATTGGCATTGGCTTGATGCAGCCACATCATCTTGATGTCACTGGGGCTCAGATGATTGTCTTTTAGCTGCTCAGTGATGAGCTCTGAGACCTTTGGGCAAACCTCACGAAAGACCTTACGGCCATTTTGCAAAAATAACTTGTCCGTCACGGGCTCATTAATATCAGGATACATCTGACTACCAGCAGCTAAATACTCTGAGCGGTCCAAAAAGCCAAACTCATTTTTGATGTTGGTTGAAAACTCAGTGAACAGTTTAGTATCGATGACTTCATAACCTTTTGGCGTGTCGCTCGCCTCAACAATAGTGGCAGTGGCCACATCACCAAAGATAAAATGGCTGTCACGGTTTCGCCAGTTGAGATGTGCTGAGGTAATCTCAGCGTTCACCACCGCAATGCGGCGACCCAGTCCTGAAGCAATAGAGCCTACCGCTTGTGCCAGACCAAAGGTGGCGGCGCTACAAGCCACATTCATATCATAAGCAAAGCCGCCTACCATCCCAATAGCTTTTTGAATCTCAATTGAAGTCGCAGGATAAGTTCGCGGAAAATTGGAGCATGCCAAAATAATACCGTCTAAATCGCTTGCCTTAAGTCCAGCATCATCTAATGCGGCTTGCAGCGCTGCTACCCCCATCTCTGCCATGACCGATAGCTCCTCGCCAAGCTTTCGCGCCGGAATGACAGGGGCCATAATCTTGGGGTCTAAAATGCCTTTTTTATCCATGACATAGCGCGACTTAATGCCCGACACCTTTTCGATAAAAGCCGCTGAAGAGTGCTCTAATGCTTCAATCTTGCCAGCTGCAATCTCGCCGGCGTGCTCACTATTGTAGCTATCGACATATTGATTAAAGGTAGCCACCAACTCATCGTTGCTGATACTAAAGGGGGGAGTATACAATCCTGTGCCAGTGATATAAGTCTTCATGTCGGGGTCCTTTTCAATATTTATGAGTGCTTTATAGACGATTCAATACTTTGTACCAGTCCAATAGTCATCGTAATAGCCTATCTTAACAGCAATAAATAAACCTTAATCGCAGTCAGTAAGCATCAGTTGCGAATAGGGCCAACCTTCAATCAAAAGTAAAATCAATAACGTTAGATTTCAGTGAATGACTGTAAACCAATACAAGCCCTTTATTATGCCTGATTAATCTTATCCTGCTAATACTTTGTTACAAATAACTGTAATCGATAAGACGATTACAGCCCTATTTATAAAGCTTACTTGGCTAAACTAACTGAACTGCTTCATCAATCAGCCGCTTGCTTAACTAATGCTCAAGTTGTGCCTGTTAACTTAGCTATAGCCATCTTCTTAAGTTAATGCAATACTTTGTTCAATTATTTTGCCCACGTTTGTAAGTTGAGATAACCTTTAGGGAACCTTTATGAGCGCTTTATTTGATTGGCTGTTTGGCCAGTATGCTACTTACTCTACTGGTTTTATTGTATTAGAGCTAATCGCTGTCGTATTTGGTATAGCCAGTGTGCTATTGGCCCGAAAAACCAATATCTTGGTCTATCCTGTCGGCCTGATTAGCACTGGTATCTTTGTGTACTTATTATGGAACTGGCAACTGTTTGGCGATATGCTAATCAATGCCTATTATAGTGCCATGAGTCTCTACGGCTGGTACAACTGGTCCAAAAGTCGCAGCAGCGATCAGAGCGACGCGGTCGAAATTGAACGCATCGAGAGTCGCGATATTCCTATTATGTTGACGTTAGCAGGGATATCAGCCGCTTTTGTGGGTATCGTCTATTACTTACGGCCTGTTATCAACAATGGCTTTAGCTTCTCTGGCGCAGAGCTTGGCCTGCACCTGTTCACTTGGGTGGACTATACCGACATGTTCACCACCGCGCTGTTTTTAATCGCCATGTATCTTATGGCCAGCCGCAAGATTGAAAACTGGCTGGTTTGGATCGTCGCTGACGCTATCTCTGTGCCCTTATATTTTTATAAAGGCTATACTTTTACCTCATTACAGTATGTGGTCTTTACCTTGATTGCTATCGGGGCTTATTATGAATGGAAACGGCGTTTGCGCTTACAATCTCAATCAGCTACTGCCTAGCTCAGTAGCGGCTCACCCTGTCATAAAGGTGGCTATCTTGGGTGCTGAAAGCACCGGTAAGAGCACGTTATGTCGTGATTTGGCTACGCATTTTGATAGCCAGTGGGTCCCTGAGTATATGCGAGAGTATTTGCAAGCCAAATGGGATACTGAGCAAAAGACTTGTGAGTGGCATGATTTGTTACCCATTGCTCAAGGTCAGATTGCTTTAGAGAATCAGATGACCATTCAGGTCGCTCATGGGCCTACTCCCTATTTATTCTGCGATACTACCCTATTTGAGCTGATGGTCTATGCCAATTGGTATTATGGAGATTGCCCCGAGGTGATCACCCAAGCCGCTTTAGCGCATCACTATGATTTGGTTTTGCTCACAGAAGTGGATGTACCGTGGGAGGCTGATGACCTTCGCGATGCCCCGCATCAAAGAGATGAGATAGCCCAGAGATTCGCCGATGAGCTGACCTATCATGACAAACTATTTCGACGCATTGGTGGAGATCGGCAAGCTCGGGTGGCTCAGGTAATAGATTGGCTAAGTGAATTAAGTTAGGTTTTATTTACTTAGGCTATTTTTTATATAGTTATGTATTTTATTGTCCTGTAAATTCAAATTTCTCAACAGTTCAATCATTAAGGATCAAGCCAAATGGAGCGTATCCAGTTTTATGCCTTAAAGCCCGATTTGATTTCGATTATTCAAAAGGTTGAGTTAGACTTAGGCGTGACCTATATGCATACTTTTCCCTTAACCCAGCCGCAAAAGCAACCTTTTGACTCAGCACTTAACCTACCTAATTTAGGTTTGGCTAATGCTGACTCATCCATAGGCTGTGACAGTTACCTAATAGCGCTAATGGGCTATCAGTTTATACCTCGGGTCGTTCAGCTAGAGGCTGGAGGCAGTCACTGTTTTTATGATCAGCTTAGCAATGAGGATACTGTAGTGTTTCGGCCCGCTGGGCTTTACGTAGAGACTGGTGAAGTGTTTTATAGTGAGCTGTCAACGTTAAGTCGAGACAAGAATGCTCAGCTTATTATGAGACGTTTTTATAAAGTGATAAAAAAACAGTTCGTCAAGCACGATGGGGTTTGGCTAGGTGCTGAAGTCTTAAACCTTTTAAAATCCGGCGGTAGACTGACTGCAGCTTCGCAAGCGCCGTATGCTTTATCCATACCTAAATAAACGACTATGCCAGCTGATATGAAACAATCTCGACAATTATGTTATAAATTCTAATCAATTAATTTTGTTGATATTGATGTTAGATTTATTGATAAAGGCTTTATCAATAACGATTAAATCATGGATTCACGCTATAACTCTCTCAATCTCTTTAGAACGCTAACGG
>JAUNVX010000074.1:10776-12314 GCA_030540615.1 Psychrobacter sp.
TTTGTTTCCTTACCAGCTATGATAAAACGCTTTAAGAGTACCCTCCGTTATGGATATCCTTTCATTACCACCATTACCACTTGCCAAAATCTCTATATCTGACTCTAGCAGCACGACCTCCTCAAAGCAATTGATAAAAAATGCTATTAATACCGTCTTGAGCCTGTCTTAAGCGTCTATTGCCTAAAGCGTATGGTTCATGAGCGAGGATTGCCATAAACGAGTAATGCCCAAATAATATATCAGTGTGGGTCACTATTATTAGCTGCACTACACCTCAAATAGGATCAACATCGCAAACGACATGATCGCTCCGACTACGAGCAATATCTTATACAGCATAGGCATAATGCCCCAACTCATTTGATCAATGCCATACTGGTGCAGCATTTCAGCTTTGCTAACTGGATGAATAACAATAGCCAAACCTAAGCAGGCCAATACAGGCAAAGCAAAAAACACTTTTGGCACACTTGCTACGCCATAAAATATAACATAGCCCATCACGGCTAAACTAATTATCAGCATCACTACACCAAAGAGGCGGGTTTTGTTTCTTGCTGCAGCAAACTGCTCCATGTTGGCATTCATATCGCATCATTCCTTGTTGTTAATATTGTTAGGTAGTCAGCATTATAGGGCTGAAATAATGCTGTTTGTCTAAATTTTTAAAATAATCTTTCAAAATCAAGTAGGGATAACTTATCTCTGCTAATGTCTTAAATCCAATATTCAGCGGCATACCAGCCAGCAAATAGTCCGACTGTACCGCCAATCAGGCTCATCATAAGGCTAGAGGGTGATAAATCACTAGCGCCAAACAATCCTGCGATAAAGCTGCCTGCATACCCAAAGGCTATACTGCCTACTATCATCATCAATCGATTCATAGCATTCTCTACTAAGTCATTGACATTTGAAATAGCGTTATCAAGCACCTTGTTATTATATCGCTCATTCTCTACCAATCCTATTAATATCTAAGCCCATTAAAGTACAGCTATCGACAGCGCTGGATAGCTGTATGCAGTCCGTACTAGGGTTGCCTGAGAATAAGCGCGCTCATCGATTTATTCCAATCGATAAGTCAGACTTTTATTATCCTGAAGGTCGAAGTGAGCGTGATACCGTTATTGAGAGTAATATGATGGCAGGGCGCTCGCCTACTACGCAAAAGCAGCTGATTAAGGCTATTTTTGCGACTTTAGAGCGAGATCTGGCAATTGCCCCTATTGATATCGAGATTACTATTAAAGAGCAATACCCTTATCAATGGGGCTTTCGTGGTATAACGGGGGATGAAGCAGTAGACTTAGATTATCAAGTTAATATTTGATGTGCTAATCTTTGATACCGTCAATCCGATTCAGGCTTGATAGAGGGATACAGGAATAAATCAATGCAAAAACTAGCTTATCTTCTATTATTATCTTGTATGGTTGTAAATGGCTATGCAGAAACATCTAATCACAATGAAACCATAACTTTATCTACCGATATAGAGCCAAAATCATGTCAAATCCAGCAGGAAATTTTAT
>JAUNVX010000074.1:12324-12917 GCA_030540615.1 Psychrobacter sp.
GACCACATATAGCCTTTGTTGAGAGCATTTGTCACCAAAACGAATTTCCAGAATATGTGACTCAATATGAACTAAAACAAGGTCCCTCAACAGTCACCTTTGATATAAAACATAATGAAGGTGATAGCCCTCCTCATAATGAAGCGGTTAGTGTCTTTCAATCTAAAAATCATGGACTTACATTATTATCAATAACCAGCTGGTATATTTGCTGCTATCCTAGAGCAGATGGCAAGCTCTACCAAATAGACATCTATCAACTTAATAAAATAAATGGCAGCTATCAAGTCTCGACCCTGTTCTTGGGCAAGACAGGTCTAGAAACTTATGGGTTTGAAGGCAATACCTTTGATGAGGCTGGCCATAGTCATTATGACTATAAAAACATATCTTCCTTAACTCAAGCCTTAAAGGCCATAAACTATTGAACAACTTTAAATATTAATAACTTAGAGCCTCTAACTCAGTGACTAATGATGACTCAATCTATCATCAGTCGGCTTATCATTAATCACACGCATGAAAATCATGGACACGCCTAAGCACTCCGGCTCTTTCCCCAGCCTGTAAACTTAGCAAAAAAGCCTTTTAGC
>JAUNVX010000320.1:0-875 GCA_030540615.1 Psychrobacter sp.
AAGGGGGCTTATCGTTCATAAAAAGCCCATATTTCATTTAAAGTATAGGCGTTCAAAACATAGGCATTTAAAATAGTAATATCTTATATTAAAAGAATAAGCAATTACATTTGATCGATAGCCATCTGGGTGAGGACGCGCCCGCGCGCTGTTCGTAGCACATAGCCTTGCTGAATTAAATACGGCTCAATGACGTCCTCAAGCGTACCGCGATCCTCTGCCATTGCTGCGGCAACCGCTTCAACGCCTGCAGGGCCACCATCAAAGCGTTCATGCAATATTTCGATATAACGTCTGTCCAAATGATCCAAACCTCGACGATCAACAGCCAGCATATCGAGGGCGCTGGCAGCAATGATGCCGTTAATGCTCCCATCACCTTTGATTTCTGCATAATCACGAACACGCCGTAATAAGCGATTAGCAATCCTCGGTGTACCTCGAGCACGGCGAGCAATTTCCACTGCGCCATCTTCACTCATCGGTACGCGCATGAGCCGCGCTGCACGGCTCACAATGGTCGTCAAATCAGCAATATTATAAAACTCTAAACGCTGAACAATACCAAATCGATCTCGCAATGGCGAGGTCAGTAGCCCAGCACGAGTGGTCGCAGCAACCAAAGTAAACGGCGGTAAATCCAGCTTGATTGAACGTGCTGCTGGACCTTCGCCAATCATAATATCGAGCTGGAAATCCTCCATAGCCGGATAGAGTATCTCTTCAATCACTGGGCTAAGACGATGAATTTCATCAATAAACAATACATCACCCGCCTCCAGATTGGTAAGCATAGCCGCCAAGTCACCCGCACGTTCAAGCACTGGTCCTGACGTTGAGCGCAAATTGCCACCCATCTCACGCGCTATAATATT
>JAUNVX010000320.1:890-1303 GCA_030540615.1 Psychrobacter sp.
GTTTTACCCAATCCTGGTGGACCAAAAATCAGTGTATGATCAAGCGCCTCCTCACGACCGCGAGCAGCGCCAATAAAGACCTCCATCTGCTCACGCACCACTGGCTGTCCAATATACTCAGCCAATAATGCTGGGCGAATGTTAGCATCAGGATCATCACCTACCCCTTCTAGCGGATTAATCAAACGATCTTGAGTCATAGGTTTTATCATTATGTGAAAAAATTAAAAAGGTAATAAATAGCATAACCAAAGCCAGCAGATAAGTCATGCTAAACATCATCAAGTGAGCAGGAAAATAGAAACAAGCGACAATTAGTGTCGCTTGGTATTAAATGACTATGAGTCAATGAATTGAAGTTATGAAGGCAAGATTAAAAAAGCAATTTAGAAACCCGATAATTGCTTCAATGT
>JAUNVX010000320.1:1313-1808 GCA_030540615.1 Psychrobacter sp.
GCTTTTAATAGCCCTTGCGTATCTGTAAAAGTCTCACCATTACTCTTAGCTGCTTTAATCGCCTGCTGAGCTTCTTTTTCTTTATAACCCAAGCTCATTAAAGCACCTTCTACTTCAGCAATGACGCTACCCTCATTAGAAACAGCACTAGGTTGCATGCTAAAATCTAAACCACTACTGTCCACTTCAATATTTTTAAGTTTGTCTTTGAGCTCAATAAGTAAGCGCTGTGCAGTCTTTTTACCAATGCCTGGAATACGCATCAATGCGGTCTCAGAATCTTGCTCAACGTGCATTTTAAGTTCCGCTGCTGACATGGCAGACAACATCGCTAGTGCCATTTTTGCGCCAACACCATTGATCTTAATCAACTGTCGAAATACATCACGCTCTTTACGGTCAATAAAACCAAAAAGCAGCTGCGCATCTTCACGTACATGAAGGTGCGTCCAAATGCTCGCTTGTTGATTGATTTGCAGCTGACAAAATGATGGC
>JAUNVX010000075.1:0-6938 GCA_030540615.1 Psychrobacter sp.
CCCTACAATTTCAATATAGCCATAATGCTTCATCCAACTTAATGGATTCAGCTATTGTCTACCACGCTTATCTTTTACACTGGTAGTAAAAGTCGAATTTAAAATATTCTTAAGGACTTTCCAACCTCGTTGTGCAGCCACATCTCGATGATTAAAAGTTACACATCCGTGACTCTCTAATCCTAAATGTAATCTAAATTGACCTCTCCCAGTAGGTTCATGTATATCATTATATTGGCGAATCATCCTGAGCATCTAGCCTATACCAATCCGCATGGTTTGGATCTGTATTTCCTACATGCTCAACGATATTATAGGGACCGTTTGGTAAAGGTCTTTGATAGTTTGCTTTATTTTCCTGTCTAATGATTCCATGTTCGTTGGAGCTAAAACCGCCAGTGAATACATTATTTATAATCAGCATCTGATTAGATATCAATTTACCTTCTTTATCTCTTATCCCTCCAAGTTTATACTTTTCTGAAGGAACTTTAATTGTAGGTAATCCACTTTGATAATGATCAATATCGATAGCCCTAATTGATCTATAGATCTATCTAAAGTTGCTACAACTTGCAACCCCCACGAATCCACCGCCTGCACAGGATTTTGCCCCGCATAGCCGTAAGTATTCAATCCGCCATTGAGTCCAATAGGGTCACTCGTTAAGTAGCGTCCTGTCTCAGAATTGTAATAATGATGTCAATTGTAATAATAGCCACTCTCACTATCCTCATACTGCCCTGAAAATCTTAAATTAAACTCAAATGGATCATTAGTTGCTGAATCTGCTGCATTCACGGTATTCAGCAGAGGCCATCGTGCAAGCAAGCCTCTAATGATAAGGATAGATGTCCAAAGGTTTAATCATCCTTAGATGATAATAGATTTAACCCATTTGGAAATTCTAATAACAGCCTTCAAGGCAGTATAGCTGACTCTAATACCAGGAATGGTGCATTTAACAAGGAGACCTCTTATGAAATTCATTAATTACGCTTACGATAATCTGTCTTTCCATTTTAAATGTACACACTTAACAGCGGGAAAATTTTTGGCTGAACATCTATACATATTAGCAAGAGCAATCAAATAGTGTGTTATATTAACCAGTTACAATGTCTTCGTTAACGAAAAATGCTGTATGTCTAACTTACCTGAATTTTTATACCCTCTCAATAAAGAGACTCCCAAAAAACCTGACCCTAAGGCAGGCATGCCTGAGTTCTTGTGTGACAGATTGGTCCACTCGACTAAAGGCTTGCAGGCGGTAAAAACCCCTCATGCGTTAATAGAGCATCTAGACCAAGACGGCATACTTTGGCTGGATTTAGAGTTGGCTTCTACGCCTGATTTAACAACGAACTCAACAGCAAACCTACCGCCTAGATTGCTTGAGGGTGCCTTTGTTATTAATGATTGCTACTGGAGATTTGACGCTCCTCTATTTGTGCAACATGCCGCAGATGTCCTTAGCCTAATTGAGCAGGCCTGCTTTTTGGGCGGTCATAATATCATTGAGTTTGACCTGCCGTATCTGCATCAGCTGCTCACTCAGGCCTTATCACCCTATTCACAGTTAATAACTCATTTACATCAGCCGCAGACCCTAAGTAACTGGCAACATAAAGCCTGGGATACTCTCATACTGAGTTGTTTGCTCATTCCTCACCAGCCTAGTCATGCTTTAGCCAAACTCTATAAAGCCGAAGTGAATCACAATGACCCTGTTCAAGACTGCGCCGAGAGCCGTGAAGTGTTTAGACTATGTCAGCAGGCTTGGCAAATATTGCCTTCTGACTGGCAACTGTTGTTTCACAAGCTGTTGCCGCAGCTGAATCAATTAAACTTACGGGCTGAAAAAATAGACTTGTCAGAGTGCTTTAGCGTAGATGACAATCAAATCTTTGATTTAGACACTCTATTTGGGGACCTGCCTGAAGGTAATGAGGCATTAATTAAGCAACTATTACGCACTTGTCTAGCCGAAGTAGATACTCAAGCTTGGCAGCATTTGGGCACAGCTACTTTTATGAGTTGGCTTCGGTTTTATAACAAACCACAAGCCCGTCGCCCTGTTTGGATCAGCAAGCACCCCATCCATCAACAAGGGTTTCATCAAGCTGAACAAACCTATTGGCAACTTGATGAGGTGAATGAGACGTGGATAAATCAGCAAGCAAAAAAGTTCTTTGGATTTGATACTCTGCGCGATGGACAAATGCAAATTGTCAAAGCTGTACTCAACAACAAAGACGTTCCGCTTGGTATCCTACCCACAGGGGGCGGCAAAAGCTTGACGTTTCAGTTGCCCGCCTTAATTCTAAGTCATTATCAGCGCCAGCTTACGGTTATTGTCTCACCCCTCAAAGCATTGATTGAAGACCAAGTTATCGACTTACATGTCAAATTGCCTGATTACGAGTCTCGCATTGCCTATCTCACATCTGGGCAAACGCCAGAGGTCCAGCAGGAAGTCATGACGGGTATTTGGCAAGGTGACATTGATATTATTTATCTTAGTCCCGAGCGTCTAAGAACCCATAGTATTCGTAAACTGCTTCGTAACCGTCCGCCAGCCTTTTGGGTGCTCGATGAAGCCCATACTCTCAGCCAATGGGGTACAGACTTCCGTCCTGATTTTTTACGCATTGCTGAGCATATCAAAGCGTGCTATGAGCACTTGCCAGCTGACGATCATGCTAGCTCATCAGAACAACAAGCTTTTGACTTTGACGCGTTAGAGACTGAGACTGCACCGACTCAAGATTGCCCTCAACTCAGATCCCCTAAAGCCAATCCGCCGAGAATCAGCCTCGTGACTGCTACAGCGTCAGAACGGGTCAAGACCGATTTGCAAACTGAGCTTACCGATAAGCTACATGCCCTAACGAATGCCAAACCTTTAGAGCAATATGGGATAAACATAGAGGACTTAAAAATCTGGCGTGAAGACATTACAGCTCATGTCATGATGATACTCAAGGACCATCGCAAAAGTAAAACGCTAGAGATCCTCGAAGCTCGTATGGCATGGTATGCCAGTAGCTACCCTGAGTCTCCTGAACAAGGGGTGGCCATCGTTTATCTGCGAAGCCGCCAAGGCTGTGAGGAGTATGCTGAGGACTTTGCCAAACGCGGGCTTAAAGCAGTCGCCTATCACTCCAAGCTGGACGATACCCAAAAAAAGACCGTATTAAGCAAATTTAAAAACAATGATTTAGACGTGGTCGTCTGTACCAATGCCTTTGGTATGGGGATCGACAAAGCTGGTATTCATACCGTCATTCATAGCGGGCCACCCAATAATATCGAATCTTATATCCAAGAAATTGGCCGCGTTGCCCGTAAGTCGCATGAGATTGGTGAAGCCTATCTATTGTGGTCAGAAGAAGACATCGGCAAGATGTTTAAACATGAGCGTGAGTCGCGTATTCCTAATGCCAATACCCTTAAGCAGTGCTGGCAAACCATCAATCCGATGTTAAAAAAACCACCGGAGGATCGCTGGTTTCCAAGTAGTCTCTTGTCTCCGGTATTAGATGCAAACTTTGATACCGAACAGCTCAACACTCAGATAAGGGTTGCCCTACTGGCCCTTGAACGCTACGGTCTGCTTGAAGAAAAAGACCAACAGCCTGCTTGGGTTAGCATTCGCCTGCTCGACACCCCCCCTGCCAATGCCCACGGCTCACTTGCCAAGCTTTATGCGCAGTTGCGCCAAATATCCAACCATGTTATGAGCTCAAACGGTGCAAATGCAGATTATCAAGCTACTAATCAACCTTCCACAGCCAGCTCTGATAGCGAGGCGGGTGGCAGGGTGGAGCCCATGGATATCAGCAATGACAATGCCGTCAATCGCTATCACCTACCTGAGCTGGCGGTAGTGCTAGGATATTCGGTCAAACAGCTATTAAAGCTGCTAAGAGAGCTGGTAAAAAACGGTCATGCCCAGTGGCAAGTGGTAGTCCGCATCCGTACCAAATACACCCACCAATATCTCAAAGGTGAGTTTAATCGCCTAAGCCGTATCACCTCAATATTGCAAGAAGGGATATCGCAAGCTTTAGGCTTTGATGAAGCGGCCATCAGTGATGAGCTAGCGGCGCAAGGGTACACCTATCTTAACACCAAAGCGTTAGACAATTGGCTCACCCAACATAAGCATAGCTTTAATAGCAAAAATCATATTTTGCCAGTATTTAGACAGCTTGGTATCCTAAAAGTGCGAACGCAAAACCAGCGGGTACAAGTCTCACCAACTGACTTCACTAAAATGTGGCTGCACGACCATAATACCTCTGATGGTTGGCAAAGTTGGATAGACATGGCAGATGACATTATCAGTCAGCTAGATAAGTTATTTATTGAGACATTATTGCCCAAAATGCCTGACCAAAAGGACGGAGATAGCCGAGAGTTTAACCTTGATGAATTAGCGCAGCAGGTGGGAGCCGCGCCTGACGAGGTACTGGGTCAGATAGAAACTCTAGGACGTTTGGAGCTATTAGAGCTTAGCCGATTGGACGATAGTAAAGACGCCCTATTCTTTATTGATAAAAATCGTAAGTCCAAGAGCCCTACTCGTTATCACGAAACCGCTTATCGCTATCTAAAAAACCACTATGAAGACCGATGCCAGCGCATTCATGTGCTCCATGCCTGGCTGACTGCTGAGCCACAGGTCAGGCAAGCAATGGTAGAGGACTATTTCAAAAAGCCATTGGATCAAATTATCGCCACCTATATCACAGGAAATGATACCTTCGCCGATGTTGACACGAATGAGCCATATCTCAAGGATTATAGCAAAGTGGTCTTGCCGTCTTTTTTTAGTCCAGTCCAACGTCAAATCGTTGAAGATACCAGCCGAGCCTCATTAGTATTGGCAGGGCCAGGGTCAGGAAAAACTACGGTAGTGGTGCATCGGGTAGCCTATTTACTGATGATAGAGCACATCAAACCAGAGAAAGTCCTCATCTTAGCTTACAATCGCTTGGCGGTGGCGGAGCTTAGACAACGCTTGCAAGCATTGGTTGGTATCCATGCTATCGGCGTGACCATTCAAACCTTTCATGGTTTGGCTCGCCATATTATTGGTATGAATGAAAAAGACGCGCCTGAGACTGCTTTGCTTGAGATTGTTGAGCGTATCCCACATTTGCAAGCTGACTTCAAAAAAGCATGGAAGACAGAGGCCAAAAGTAAGGTGCTAGACAATGCCCGCTATCAATGGCTAATTGATGAAGCCATTCGTTACTTACAAGAGCGCCCCCAACATTTTCAATATATCCTAGTCGATGAGTTTCAAGACATCGATGCTAGCCAATATGAATTGATTGGTTTGCTAGCAGACTTGCAGCCGGTTGATGACGACGATAATGCTGACAGTGATAATGAGCAAGCAAGCAGGCTAGATGATAAGCAACCGGATAAGTTTGACCAACGTAGCCATCTTATGGTGGTGGGCGATGATGACCAAAACCTCTATGCGTTCCGCGGAGCGAGTATTGAATTTATTCAACAGTTCACTCAAAACTATCATATTAGCAAACAGCAAGAATATTATTTGTTAGACAACTACCGCAGCGCTAATAATATTGTTGAATTGGCCAATCAATTTATTGAGTTGTCTTTACCAGCTAATGCCCGCCTAAAATCTGCTGACAAACGAGTGCACCCCACTGATGCTCATGCCAATAAAGCAATTCGTCATGGGTTCTATGAGCAAGCACAAGGGGTAGATATGGCATCGTGGTTGGCTGATGACATTCACAAACGATTAAGTGAGATAAACGCTCACTGTGACAATCAAGAACCAAGTAATGTCGCTCAAACCATTACTGTCCTTGCGCCTAAATGGCAATATTTTGATGCAGTGCAGCACTATCTAGAGCAAATGAATATTACCAGCCAACGCTATCATGAGAGCGAGCAAGTCACCCCAATCAACAGCTTAATTGGGCAAGCGTTATATTCTCATTTGACCAATGATCGTCTTAACAAGATTGATGGCGACGTGGTTGAGGCGCTTGAAATATGGCGAAAAGAGGCCCAACTCAATCACCTCGATTTGGCATGGTCTGCCATTTGTGACCGACTTCAAAACCTTAGTGATGTCACCCATGAGGAGCTGTTGCCGATTCTAGAATCAGTAACTTATCAGCCGACCGCAGAGGTGATACTCATTACTTATCACAGTGCCAAGGGTATGGAGTTCGACCATGTCTATGTGATTGATGAGCAAGACGCCCTCTCCTATCAACCAGCAACCGCTGAGCCGGATAAAGACCGACCACTTTACGTCGCTCTCACCCGGGCCAAACGGACACTTACTCTGCTACAACACCGAAAGCATCACCACAAACAGCTTGCAGAATTGGCAAAGGCTCAATGTCAGAGCGTCATCATCCCTCGGGTCACCGTGCCTAATATGCTCACCTTTCATCGATTCTTACACTTAGATGAAATAGTATTAACGCCAAAAGATTTGGTGAATGAGAGGGGACGTGCTTTTATCAAAGATACTTTCTGTCATAACGGATGGTCAGAGCATCGTAGCTATCAGGCCATCAATGGTGTATTTAAACCTTATAAATACGATCAGAAAGCCAATCGAGTAGATGGATTTTATTCTAATAAAAACCAACTTTTAGTACAGTTCTCTAGCGCCTTTAATAAACAGTTTTCCCAACAAGACTACGATGCCGGTCATCTACAAATGGTTGGCTTTACCACTACGCTGTTCTATCAACAAGATATTAGCTACTACGAAAAAGCCGGCTATATAGGTGATGCCACCTCACATTATTTGATTGTGCCATATGTGAGGTTTGGAATGCGGGTAAAGTAAATATATGACTATTAGAATACAAGCTTAAGTCTTGATGTCGTCAATCTACTTAAGCGTTAGCTCGGCATAACTCTTTTATTTT
>JAUNVX010000075.1:7038-12871 GCA_030540615.1 Psychrobacter sp.
AGTCTTGATGTCGTCAATCTACTTAAGCGTTAGCTCGGCATAACTCTTTTATTTTGAAATAACAATAGATAAGTCTTGCCTTTTTTTATCCATAGTTGCCCTCTCTAATTAATATATAAGCCTACTTAGCAATTTTCTATAATTAAACAGTGCATTCCATAATTTCTGTTTTCTGTGCTAACCCCCATTTCAAAAGGAATTTGTATGAAAAATCTTGCAGCTGGTCTTTGTCTTGCCTTGGCTTGTATCTCTACTTCTCACGCTGAAACTATCGCTGGTTACAGCTTTGAAAAGTATCCTGCTAAAATTTATAAGGGTAAAAAAGCGCCCTTAAAATTAGGGGATTGGAGCTCTTTTCGCACTCGTCTAAAAGATGCCCATAGAGATGGTGAAATTAACTTCGCAGGCAACTATATCGTAACAACCTGGGGCTGTGGTACAAGCTGTGTATCAGGGGCTATGATTGATAAACGTACTGGCAAAGTATACGACATTCCACTGGGTGAAACGGATGATGGCATCACCCCTTATGAAAGTGGCGTAGAATGCTTTGCAGAAGGAGCGGAACTCGATGACAATGAAAGTCTGGTTTTCTATCCCAGTAGCCGTCTATTTATCAGCCGCAATTGTGAAGGTGAGAAAATCAACGAAACCACTGGTAAACAGCTTATCACCTATTATGTCAACATTTGGGACGAAAAAACCAAGACCTTTAAATTAAAGAAGGTTCAGAAATCTAAACTGGTTAAAGTGGACTATAGCCAATTTTAAACTCCTTTTGGTCCTGTATTTAGCCTTTTAAAGTCAAGTTTTTAGCCTAATGACTCATATAGTGAATCCCTTGAAGAGTTGGTACAGTACTTTCAAAAAAACAGCGGCACCCCAAGGTATCGCTGTTTTTTAAAGTTTTTAGATTGGCAAATGATTTATCGGGCTACCGCCCTATCCTATTTCAGCTAAAGTGACGCGAACGTCTTAACTGCGAGTTAATTAACATTTTGGTTGAAATTAATATTACTACTAGTAATATACCGTAGTAGGTATAGACTATAATAAGGTAAAAACACTAAAATTATTGCATAAATATCATAAGCAAAAGGCTATAAATAGACAGGGATATCCTTGGTCTATAAGGTTTTAGACAGCCGCTCATCTATACAAGGAAGCATAGAATGACAGGTATAGAGTTTTATACTAATGGTCACATAGTTAGCGACGCTGATAGTATGCGTCAAAAGCTAGGAGGTTTGGCAAAGCAATACTGCGCTCAATCTGCCATTATTATTACCGACATTGGCATTACTGAGCTAGGTTATGTCGATATCGCACGTGAGTCTTTAGAAAAATCTGGTGTTAATGTCGTTGTCTTTGACAGTGTCATTGCTGACCCACCTATTGAAATCGTTGAAGATGCTATTGAGCTTGCTCGAGCGAAGGAGTGTGATTTAGTCATTGGTTTAGGAGGTGGCAGCTCTATTGACACAGCCAAAATCGTCGCACTATATCCTAATGCATTTCAGTCAGTTAATGAGCTTTTAGACTCAGATATTAGTGGCTTTAAAAAAATACCTCTGTTTGCGATACCTACCACTGCAGGGACTGGTGCAGAAGCTACCTTTGTATCCGTAGTGACGGCCAATGATGGCAGCAAAAAAGCCATCTATACTCCTAAAATCTTACCTGATGTCGCCATCTTAGACGCGGCACTCACGCTTAAGCTTCCTCGCCATATCACTGCTGCCACTGCTCTCGATGCTATGGTCCATTGTATTGAAGCCTATACAAGTCGCACTAAGAAAAACCCTATTTCTGATGCCTTGGCTATTAAAGGTCTACAAATGCTATGGAGCAACTTTGATAAAGTGCTCAATCATGGCAATGATATTGACGCTCGAGGACAAATGCTACTTGGTTCAACACTAGCTGGCATTGCTTTCGTTAACGCCTCAGTAGCTGCTGTCCATGGACTCTCCTACCCCCTTAGCATTAAATTTCATATACCGCATGGTCATGCCAATGCACTGGTCATGTGCGGTGTGTTTGGTTTTAATCTACCAGCAGCAGCTTCTCTTTATGCTGAATTAGCTCATGCCGTGATGCCTATTGAAACTTCTCTTATGACTGATTTAGAAGCCGCCAATAGATTTATCAATCAACTAAGCGACTTCTTAAAAGCAAGTGGTTTAAAGTATCGCCTAACTGAGCTAAATATAACCGAGCAAGATATACCTGAGTTGGCTGATATAGTCGTGAATACTTATGCTCGTCTCATTAACACCAATCCTATGGATATGTCTGTAAAAGACGTAGAAATGATTTATAGGGCGATACTTTAATGAGTACCAAGTTTATCAAATAATTTTGCTTACCAATCAAGGAAGATAGTTATGTCAAAATATAAGTTAGATGTTGTCGTTGATGGATTTCATTATCTAGAAGGACCTCGCTGGTATAAAAATGCTTTATGGTTTGTCGATTTTTATACCAAAGGTGTTTATCGTGTCAGTGACGCAGGCATTGCAGAAAAGGTGGTCCATGTCGAGCAGCAGCCATCGGGTTTAGGTTGGCTCCCTGACGGTCGTATGTTAGTCGTTTCAATGAAAAATCGTAAAGTCTTACGCTTAGAGGACAATGGCGAGTTAGTAATTCATGCTGATATTTGGGATCTTTGTGACGGCCATGCTAATGATATGGTCGTTGCCCCCAATGGCAATGCTTATATTGGCAATTTCGGTTTTGACTTAATGGGCGGTGCCGATCATAAACACGCTAATCTTATATTGGTAAAACCTGATGGCACATCTCAGATTGTGGCGACAGGGCTGGCCTTTCCAAATGGCATGGCTATCTCTGAGGATGAAAAAACATTAATCGTCAATGAGCTATTTGGCAATAAAATCTCACAGTTTGATATCCATGAAAACGGTACTTTAGGAGAAAAGCGTGACTTTGCTAACTTTGGAGATTTGGGAGAGGAGCCAAATTTAGGTACGCGTATAGAAAACGCTAGTATCTTACCTGATGGTCTTGCTTTAGATAGCGAAGGGGCTGTTTGGATTGCAGATACCTTGAACCAACGGGCTGTTCGTATTAAAGAGGGTGGCGAAATTCTAGAAACCGTGGATACTGCTCCCGATGGTATTTTTGCTGTCGCCCTTGGCGGCCAAGATGGCAAAACTTTGTTTATGTGTGCAGCGCCTGACTGGGATGAGGCTTCTCGTACCGCTGAGAATAAAGGTCGTATGTTATCGACACAAGTCCGAATCGGTCATGCTGGCACGCCCTAGTTTAACGCCATTTAATTAATATTTTATGATTAGAAGGGTTACTCTCTGATGACAAAAATCGATAATATACTGGGTTGTTAAATCCATAAAATATTTGAGAAGCTTTAAGAAGATGAGCTGACCGCTTGATTTGGTTAAACCTTAATACGTTTTATCTTATGAGCTTGCTGCGCTCAAGGTTGGTCTCAAAGACATGACCAACCAGCGCCCTACCCCGACTCTATTTGCGCGAAGAGCGCCGAGGACCGCGACTCCTTGCAGGGCCTTTACCACTATCGCCAGCAGGTTTGCCATTTCGGCCAGGCTTTTTGCTATCTCCAAAAGGACGTCTGTCTTTACCTTTAGAGCCCGCTGGTTTTCTACTGCCTTCCTTAAGGTGTTTGGCTTGACTCTTACCTGCTGAATCAGAGCCTTTTGATTTAGCCCAGTTATCAGTACGGGGCTTTTTTCGGGGCCCATTACTGGATTTTTTGGCCGAAATACCGATATCTGAGGAGGAGCCTTCTATAGACTTGAGAAGAACGGACAGCTCTTTTTGGGTCAAATCTCGCCATTCGCCCACGGCAATACCTTTGACACTCACATTCATAATCCGTGTTCGTTCAAGCTTGACGACCTCATAGCCAAAATGCTCACACATACGGCGGATTTGGCGGTTCAAACCTTGCACTAAGATGATGTTAAACACATAGGGCGATATCTTTTTAACGGGACATTTTTTGGTCATTCGCCCCAAAATAGGCACACCGCTTGCCATCCCATTGATAAAGCTGTCGGTTATTGGTTTATTCACTGTTACCAAATACTCTTTTTCGTGATTATTCCCCGCCCGCAATACCTTATTGACCAAGTCGCCATTGTTGGTCAAAAATATCAACCCTTGGGAGTCCTTATCCAAGCGGCCAATTGGAAAAATACGTACCCCGTGTCTTACAAAATCAACGATGTTATTTTTTTCAGAGCTCTCTGTGGTGCTCACGATACCTACGGGCTTATTCAAAGCAATAAATACAAAATCATCTGCCTCTTTTGGCTCGATAATCTGGCCATTGACTTTGACAGTATCGCCCGCCATCACTTGGTCACCTACTGAGGCACGCTTGCCATTGATATAGACATTGCCTTGTTCAATGAAGCGGTCAGCGTCTCTACGAGAGCAGATACCACTAGCGCTGATGTATTTATTTAATCGGGTCGAGGTTGCGTTAATCATAAAGTGCCGTTTTACTTAATAAAAAGCCATTGTGGATAAAAAGGCTGAGATGGGATGGATTATGAACGATGAGATGACCTCTATTATATAGGAAATTCTGCGACCATTTGATAGTCCATTCTATCTATAGGGGACATGCTCAATCGAGGATGCAAACCTATGGCTCTGAATCAACTCTAAGGTGAATTTAACCCTAGAGGCCAACTGCAAACAACCGCCTGAATAACCGCCTATTAGTTACACAACCTCTGATAAATCAAGCATTATGACTATCGTAGTGGGGCTTTATTTATGGCAGACTAATTATCAAATTTGAGCGTTTGCAACTTCATGTTGATGAATGGCTCTCCATGATTGATGGGTTTTAAGTTTAAAGCCCTTCATTTGTCCTATTATTTTTAGCCTTCTAATATTTAAATTAAAATCGTTTAAGCTTCAATTATTTAACCACCAATCAGGCTAACTTATTGTTAAGGAAAAAGCGTGTCGTTAGCAAAAATTGTTGATAGCCCAGTGAGGTCTCCTACATACATCCAACCCGATAGCTTCGGTACTTATCTATCTGCTCAGCAGCGCTATGGCTTATTTTTAGACATTGACGGCACGCTTGCAGAGTTCACCCTTAATCCTAGTGATAGCTTTATACCCCATGCCACGTTGATGCTTTTAGAGCAGATACAAAGTGAGGGCGTGCCTATTGCCGTAGTGACGGGTCGCAGCCTAACTGAAGCAAGGCAAATGCTATCTCCTTTGCAATTACCGATTGCTGCTACTCATGGCCTTGAGATAGCGGTCAATGGTGACACCACAAGTACTACGCAGGTTAATAACAGTGAGCTTACTGCCATCAAGCAGGCTGTCGTTAATTCCTGCCAGCCTTATGGCGAGCTGATGATAGAAGATAAACCCTACTCGGTAGCCCTACATTTTCGGCAATGCCCTAGCCTTGCCAAAACCACCTTTACCATTATGTTAAATGCTCTAAACGCTTATCCTAATTGGGCATTAAAACAGGGTGAATATGTTTGGGAGATTGTCCCTAAAGGCGTGAATAAAGGCAGTGCTATCTTAACTATATTGAATGCTTTGCCAACTGCTGACAAGGTTTGTCCTATTTTTATTGGTGATGACGTCACTGATGAGGCAGGGTTTAGCGTGGTTCAAGGTAATGAGCTGATAGCCGATAATCTGACCAATAAAGACCTAAAAAAAGACGCTACCTTTATAGAGGGCATGGGCATTAAAGTAGGGCTTAAGCCCACTTGCGCGCGTTTTTATGTTCGTGATATTCAGGAGGTGACGATATTGCTCAAGAGCTTTTTAGACTTTTGCC
>JAUNVX010000321.1 GCA_030540615.1 Psychrobacter sp.
CAGTAATAGCCGTCTGCCAGACATTATTACCGATGCGATTGGCAAAGGCATCTAAGATACGCCGCGTACGATTCAACGATTTCTTTTCACATTGCGAGACAAAAGTGACAATCATAGTGTTGAGTCCACTTATCTATTAACCATTGTATTTAAATGATTCCAAAACGAAATTTATGCGGAAATGCTCTTTTAAACATTTCCCTTGCGAACCGAAAAAGTAGTGCTTTTTTTAAACGGTTCTTACCAATCAGTAGTCATCGCTAACTGCTTAATCACTTCAAACTGATAATCCAACGCCTTGTGCTTAGTAAACATATTGATACACTCTTGGCGAAACTCTTGCTCGCTAGCATTCTCGCTAGCACAAATAAAGGCAAGAGGCAGCACTAGCGCATCCTTTATAATATCGGCGATATCAAATACCAATGCACCACGTCGCGTCTTGCCATGCATCACCGCAAAGCCATGTGGAATACCAAGCGTCCATGCTGTCGTCGCACCTAGTCCATAAGCTAGATAGTTGCCGTGATTAAGAAAACCATTGGCTTTATCGATACCTTTATGTTCACGGGTGAAACCATCGTAGCCCGTATTCTTTGCAGCCAGTTTATACAGCTGCTTGGTCAGACGGGCTTCAAGTTGTAATAAGTGCATTACTTCCTGTTGATGATTAATCTGACGAATATTGTCGCTGAGTAAGGCTTGTACCGTCTCAATACTACTATCAAAGACCCAACGCTTTAAATCACTATCTTTACTCCAAACAGTTTGTAAATAGGCAAGCCGAGCATGCTGCAAAAGTTTCGCTGCCATCAAGCGCTTATCATTATCCCACCACCAACTCATCCAGCCTTGAATGTATTCTGTCGGACGATACTCGCTTTGTGGGGTCATCCATTCAATAAAAATTTCACGCTCGCTGCCCATGAATAAAGGCATACCGCCACCACCGCAAAAGCCAACCAAGACCCCAGCTTGTGAGAGCAGACGCATAGCGGCTTGAGTGATGGAGGTGCCAGTGCCAAGCAGGATAGAGGTAGTATTAGCGATAGGAATGTTATAAAACAGATTAGCTTTATCTTCTTCATTAGACCTCTTGCAAAAGTAGTTTGAAGACACAACGTATATTATTGAACTCTACTTACTTAATAGATATGCCAAACATAACGAAACTACTTGAACAGAGTGATGCTGGTTTTAAGCGCTACACTGGTATTCAAAAAGCTACCTTTAGAACTATGGTAGAAGCCATGCAACAGCACGAGACCGCCAAGACCAAATCAGGCCGTCCCAGTGAACTTAGTCTAGAGGCGCAAATACTGCTAGCACTAACTTATTGGCGCGAGTATCGAACGCTTTATCATATTGGTATGGATTTTGGTATTCATGAATCCTCCGCCAGTCGTATTGTTCATAAAGTAGAAAACATTCTGATAAGCTCAGGTCAGTTTGACTTACCAAGAAAATTACCACGCGGTGATCCTGACGATACTAACTGGTCAGCGGTTATCATTGATGCCACTGAGACCCCAATTGAGCGTCCAAAAAAAACCAAAGCGACTACTACAGTGGCAAAAAGAAGCGACATACCTTAAAGGCACAGCTCATTGTGCACTGGAAAACAGGTATGATACTTGATGTTCAAACCTCAAAAGGCTCAGTGCATGACTTTAAACTATATAAAGAAACGTCTCCAAAATGGCTCCCTAAAAATACGTGTTTCATGGCAGATAGTGGCTATCAGGGCATTGCTAAGCTTCATGAGCAAGCCTTCACACCTTTTAAAAAACCTAAAGGT
>JAUNVX010000076.1:0-3168 GCA_030540615.1 Psychrobacter sp.
TTGCCAATCCTAAAATATATTCCAAAAAATCGGCTTCTATTGAGACCCTTACCGAAGGTGGCTCTAATCATGACCAAGACCCGTCAGAACAGGGTCATCAGCACTCAAGTTCGCTAATCACTGTCTTGATTGCTGTGGGAGCAAACGTCATTATTGCTATTGCCAAAACTGTAGCAGCGGTGATGACAGGCTCTGCGTCTATGATTGCTGAAGCAGCGCATTCATGGGCAGATGCGGGTAATGGCACGCTACTTGTGGTCGCGGAAAAGAAGTCTGCCAAACCTGCTGATAGAAGCCATCCTTTAGGCTATGGTAAAGAGTCTTATGTCTGGTCCATGCTGGCCGCTTTTGGGGTCTTTACCGCAGGCTCTATCGTCTCAATCTATACGGGTATCAGAGAGTGGAATGCAGCTGAGACCGAGACCAGCTACACCATTGGGTTTGTGGTATTGGCAGTGGCATTTGTGTTAGAAGGGTTGTCATTGCTACAAGCCTACCGCGAGAGTAAAAAACACGGCGATGCGATGAATATTAGTGCTTTGGGCTATGTGGTTGATACCTCAAACCCTACGCTACGCGGGGTGTTTTTTGAGGATTTAGCAGCGGTAATAGGTTTGGTCATCGCGGCTATCTGTATGGGGCTACATGTCTATACAGGCCAGCCATTTTGGGATGCCCTAGGCTCTATCATCGTGGGTCTATTGCTCGGCGTGGTAGCGATATTCTTAATCAGTCGTAATAGAGACTTTTTGGTAGGGCTTCGAGTCTCAGATGTCATGCATGAGTACGTTCTCACTGAGCTAATCGCCCATCCTGATATCGATAGTGTCTCGTATTTGCACCTTGAGTGGGTAGGTCCCAAAAAGATTTTTATGGTGGCAGCAGTGGATATCGCTGGTAATGAGACCGAACATAATGTGGCATTGAAATTTGAGGCCATTGAATCGCAGTTCCGCGCCAATCCGCTGTTTCAAGAGGCGATTTTGACACTATCTGTGCCTGGCGCTCCTATGTTAAAGACTAAGCACCATTAACCTTGTATCAATTTTAATGATATCCCAAACCCCAAAGCTTTTTGCTAGATTAAACTAGAGATTAAAATGACAAAGATTGACCGCTTTACTATGATTCAGCGTTTGACGTATACCCTCAAGCCCTTAGCCTCAGTACTCATAATGTTTGGTCTAACCACGCAGTTGGCACAGGCGGAATTAATCATTCATAATGAGTCTGCCAAAACGGAAGCGGTGAGAGAAGCTGCTAAAGTCAGTAACGCTACAACCTTACCCTCATTATCGGGGTCAGCATTAGGAGTAGCCGCATCAGAGGCTTCTATCCTCAAGCTCATGCAGGTCATGCACATTGATGAGCAAATTGATACTATTATCCAAAGCCAGACGATGGCCGCAGAGATTTTGAAGCAGCAATCTCAACTGCCTGCTGGTAAGGATGAAGCGCTTACCAAGCGTCAGCGGGAATTACGAGATCAAATTCAGGGACTGCTTGGACAATACAGCCAAGTGCTATCAGGGGGCATTGAAACCGCCACTGATAAAGAGACCTTAAAACGTGCCTATATCGATGCTGCCAAAGCTTACTATACGCAAAATGAGGTTGACGCTTTAATAGGATTTTATGACACCCCAACGGGTCAGAGTATCTTAGAGAAGCAGCCGCAAGTGACCTCGGCCTTTTTGCAGCAAGCTTTGCCCAAAGATATGAGTAAGACGCAGCAGCAATTGGGCGAGCTATTGCCAAAGATGAAGCAGATATTTAAAGATATTTTCTAGCATAGTTTACCTTAACGTGCATGCTGTTTTGGTCTCTATACTTCTACTGCCTTAGGCAACAATCAAAGGCAAAAAGGTCACTATGTTGGGTGACCTTTTTTATTACTACGATTTAGAGCCATGAGATAGTTTTTAGCCATAGGACCATTCTTATTGGCTAAGCGCCTGTGCCTTGAAGATGCCAATGACATTGTTTGCTGACTAAAGACAAGTCAATTAAATTGGCTAAATTGGCATTTAGTAAATCAATCATTTGTTTGGCAGTCTTGTCATCGATACCGCTAGCATAACGTTCTCTCATCATATTATCCTAGTTAGTTATTAGCGTATGTTCACTGTTAATAGTTTATAAATGATAGTAATCATCATCAAAGCAATCATACTGCAATGATTCGTCGTGTTATAAAAGCAAACGGTCAGTAATTGTTAATTAATTTAATAACAAAGGTTCATAATGAGGATGGGATAAATTGATTTTAGCTTAACCAATAGCTAGTCGCCAGATTGCAAAATAAGCTGTGTTATAAAGGCATCATAGTCCTCACCAGGCGGCAAGTTGATGTCGGCTGCGAGCTCACGGCGCTGCGTTAACGTAGCTTGTTGGGTCTGAGGATTGAAGCCTGCCTTATCTCTCATTTGATAATACACCCCAGTACCGCGCTTTTGCCAAGCGGGCAGGTCGTTATAATTGATACCATGTTGATACAGCAGCTCATGCTTGTCCTCTAAAGCTTTACCCGCCATCTGCAAAGTAGCGGCTTTGGCAGTAATACCTTGCTTTCGAAGCAGCCAATAGCAATGAGCATTTAAGCTGTTGCGGTGGGCGTCCTCTTGTCGCCAGCGAAAGTATTGCTGCACCAAAGACAAGTTAGGCAATTGCGAGACTCTCGAATCAAAGCTGGCCAGCTGACCATGAGTGACACTAAAAAAGCCGCTGGCTTCCCCTGCCAATACCGAATTAATTTTGCGCAGTTTTCGGCTAAAGGTATCCTCAGTGGAATGGAACAATATTGATATCTCATCACTTTGGGTATAGCCATAGATGATATTAAATCCGCAGCGCATAAGATGCTGTGTAGTCGCCACCATCAACTCATGAAATCGCACATCAAATGGTGCGTCTAATTGCCAGACTTCTTTGGTCTTTTTGGTGAAGCCTCGACCATCTTAACGAACCACAATGAACATCTCTGGCAACACGCACAAGTCATGAGCAGTTTCGTAGATTCGCAGGCGAGTGTCTAATTCTTCAAAGCGCATGAGTGTCTCTTATATAAAAGTTAAATGGATAGATATTAAATGGATGATTAACAAGCAGTTTCGGGTGTTTTTAGATTACTTATCGGGTTATTTTAAGGCGGATTTAAGGTTGATTTTT
>JAUNVX010000076.1:3268-12638 GCA_030540615.1 Psychrobacter sp.
GGTGTTTTTAGATTACTTATCGGGTTATTTTAAGGCGGATTTAAGGTTGATTTTTAAACTTTAAATCGAATCCATATTGTCATCAGCTATGAGACCGCTCTAATTACAAGGTTGCTCCTTGACATAAAAATATTGATTATTATGAAGAGTAACGATAAATATTTGATCAAAGCCTTCATCAAAACTTGGCGGCTGTAGCTTTTTAGCCGTGCCTTTGACGCCAATCTCAGGGATACGCGATTTGCCTTTGCGCCCATTGTTACGCGCTAGCGCTTCTTCAAAAGGACAGTCGAAGTAATAAGCGACAACTGCAAACCCAGCAGATTTTGCGGCGCTAATAAAAGGCGCGCGTTCCTCTATCGTAGGATTGGTCTTATCAACGACAGTCTTGGTTTTGCTAATCAGACAAGCCTCAAATAATAGCTGCAACCGATGATTGGTGTTTAGCATGTCTTTATTTAGTCTGATATGAGTGTGAAAAAACTGCTGCTGGTAAAAAGTGGACTTGCCCGCGCCTTGAATACCGATAAAGATGATAAGCTGCATAATTTGTCATCATTGAATAATACTAAGAATAGTAAAACAATAGTTGGCATGAATACAAGAATATTGAACAATAGAACGCTTTAAATCCCGCCCAAAACCCCCATATATTGACCATGTAATCTTTGACAATCAGATAATAAGCAGACCCCAATTATGCGAATGCCAGAACCTAGATCATCCCGCCAGCTCAATCAATTAGCCACCCAGCTTCAAGATGAAGCTGAAATCACTGGGGTCAATGCCTCAGGGACACAAATAGCCAGTCGTGCCTTTGAGATGGTCACCGACTTTGAGCCAGCAGGCGATCAGCCACAAGCCATTGATAAGCTGGTCAAAGGTATCAATGCGGGGATGCACAATCAGCTGTTATTAGGTGTTACCGGGTCAGGCAAGACTTACACCATGGCCAAAGTCATAGCTGAGTGTCAGCGGCCGACGATTATTATGGCGCATAACAAGACTTTGGCCGCTCAGCTCTACGGTGAGTTCAAGTCTTTCTTTCCTAACAATGCGGTCGAATATTTCGTCAGTTATTATGACTACTATCAGCCTGAAGCTTATGTGGCTGCCAGTGATACCTTTATCGAAAAAGACAGCGCCATTAATGATCATATTGACCAGATGCGGCTGTCGGCGACCCGAGCGCTACTTGAGCGCCGTGATGCCATCATCGTCTCGTCTGTATCGTCTATTTATGGCCTAGGCGATCCTGAGAGTTACCTGAAGATGCTGCTGCATATCGTGGTTGGCGATAAAGTAGATCGTACGGCGATGATTAAGCGTTTGGTGGAGCTGCAATACACCCGCAATGAGCTCGACTTTGGCCGTGGTACTTATCGTTTGCGAGGTGAGCTGCTTGATATCTATCCTGCCGAGTCAGAGCAATTGGCCGTTCGCGTCAGTATGTTTGATGACGAAGTTGAGAAGATATCGTGGTTTGACCCTTTAACTGGCAAGACGGTTCGCAGCGTTCCTAGGATTACTATTTATCCCAAATCGCATTATGTCACCCCGCGCAACAAGCTTGAGGCGGCCAGTCATACTATCCGAGCTGAGCTTGAAGAGCGGCTGAAATATTTTCGTGATAACGATAAATTGGTCGAGGCACAAAGGCTCAAAGAGCGCACCCAGTACGATCTTGAGATGATTCAGCAGCTCGGCTACTGTAACGGTATCGAAAACTACTCGCATCACTTATCAGGACGCCCTGCAGGGGAGGCGCCGCCAACGTTATTTGACTATGTGCCAGCAGATGCCTTGGTATTCATTGATGAGTCGCATGTCACCGTCTCGCAGATTGGTGCGATGTACAAAGGCGATCGGTCACGAAAAGAGAATCTCGTCAATTACGGCTTTCGTCTACCAAGCGCCATGCACAATAGGCCGATGAAGTTTGAAGAGTGGGAGCGCATCAAGCCGACCACCATCTTTGTCTCAGCGACCCCAGCACAATACGAGCTTGAGCATAGTGAGCAAGTGGTCGAGCAGGTGGTACGACCGACTGGCCTTATCGACCCTGAGATTGAGATTCGCCCTGTCCTTACCCAAGTCGATGACGTGCTCTCTGAGATTACCAAGCGCCGCGAGCTAGATGAGCGTGTGCTAATTACCACCTTGACCAAGCGCATGTCTGAGGATTTGACTGACTATCTCAAGGAGTACGATGTCAAGGTAGCGTATTTGCACTCAGATATCGACACGGTTGAGCGCATGCAAATCATCCATGAGCTGCGAACTGGCGTTCATGATGTTTTAGTGGGTATTAACTTATTACGTGAAGGTCTTGATATGCCCGAGGTGTCTTTAGTGGCTATCTTTGATGCCGACAAAGAAGGCTTTTTGCGCTCAGAACGGGCGCTGATTCAGACCATTGGCCGCGCCGCGCGTCATTTAAACGGCAAGGCCATTTTATATGCCGATAAAATCACTCCCAGCATGGAAAAGGCCATAGAAGAGACGGATCGTCGCCGCGAAAAACAGATTGAATTTAATATCAAGCATGGCATCACCCCAAGGTCGGCTAAGCGTAGCATCACAGATAAGATTGACACGGGCGAAACAGAAGACCTTAATGACAATCAAGCCATTCCTAGCTCAAGCGGTCTGCCAGATGTCGATATTGAGATTTTGCGCAGTCCTGATTTGCTTGCCAAAGAGATTACAAGGCTTGAAAAAGACATGAAGCAGTTATCTCGCGAGCTTAAGTTTGAGGAAGCCGCCAAGCTTCGCGATAAAGTACTAGAGCTTAAAGCGTATTTACTTTAGCGTCTTGTGCGTTAAGGATATACTCATAGCTAATACTTTAGGGATAAGCGGGCTTATAAAAAAGCTGTTAAGTTTTATATAGCTTATAAAGAGAGCAGGTTGCCTTTAACAGCCTGCTTTTTTAGTAGCCTATATCAAGTATGCTTTATAGTGAACTTAATCGAACCGTAGCGGGCTAAACCATACTATTGATACGCATCATACCTATCAGCCGCTAATCAATTGCGCCTTAAGGGCACATGCCATATACTAGCGCTCCTTTATAGCATTGCTTTTTTATCCTGACTTTTTATCTTGACCTCCCAATTAAGGGCGACTTCATCTTGCAAACTCATCACTTACTAGAGCTCAACTCTAACGAAAACTCCCTAGGCATGGCAGAGTCAGCCAGAGCCGCTATCATCGATGCTTTGGATATTGGCTTTCGCTATCCTGATGATCAACGGGCAGCTCTTATTAATAAGATTGCCGAGATTCACGGTATCAGCACAGGCCATTTATCTCTTGGTAATGGCTCTAGCGAGAACATTCGTACTGTGGTACAGATGCTACACAATCAGGCTTTGCGCTCAGGCCAACGTTTTCAAGTGATAGTGCCGCATCCTACCTTTGCCTATGCAGAAGTTTATGCGGCACTGCTAGGTGTGGGAGTGGTCAAAGTGGCCCTGGTGCCTGATAGCTATGATGTGGATATGCAGCGCATGCAGCAAGTCGCCGATGAGTTCGATGGTATTAGCCTATTTTACTTGTGCAATCCTAACAATCCCACTGCCACCCTTATGAACACCGCCAAGTTTAAAGCTTGGGTGGCTGCGGCTCCAGACCACCACTATTTCTTAATTGATGAGGCTTATGCCGAGTACGTGACGGACCCAAGCTTTGAGAGTGGCATTGCTTGGGTGCGCCAAGGCTTATCAGACAACATCATTGTCCTTCGTACGTTCTCCAAGCTTTGTGCGTTGGCAGGTATGCGAGTAGGGTATGCTATAGCAAATCCCTCGCTGCTCAAAACCATCGAAGCCTTTATGTCGATAGACAATACCAATCTAGCCGCCGCCGTTGCCGCTTTAGCGACCTTAGAGGATAAAGAGTATCTGGCGCTGAGCCTTGCCACCACCAATGAGTCGCGGCAGATGATGGCGTCAGTGTTAGATGAGCTAGGACTGCGCTATCTGCCTTCTCAAGCCAATTTTATCTTTCATGATATTCGTGGTGAGTTAGACGATGAGTCTTTTGGCGGCGTGGCCGTTTATATCAGTCGTATGCGCGATCATGGCATCGTGGTAGGCCGAGCTTTTGCGCCTATTGACTGCTTTAATCGTCTCACTTTAGGCACGCCTGAAGAGATGGCCATATTGATTGATAAACTTAAGCTTTTTCGTCAACAAGGTTGGGTCTAATCTGCTTAGACGATATAGCGTTGCTAGGATTAGGAGCGTAATCTGGTAGCCCAATAGTGACGGCTCTAACACAACGCTACATTATCCCATCGTTTCAAAACATCTCTTAGCGCGGCAATATTTTATACTATATAACGATTATTAGGTATTTTGGCTTGCCCTATTGATTAGATAGCCTAACCTTAATTATGTTTTCGTTATGATATAAGCTGTAGCGAAGACATTAGACAGTCGTCAATGGACTGAGCAAGATTAGTACTACTAAGTTTTTGGATGACTTATTCTAGGGAAGATTTTACCAACCACTATATTATTCGGGGATAATGCTATGTTCGATATCAAATCATTACTTAAACGCAGCGTTGAAAAAGAGCTCATGGATGTAGACGACTATATCTTTATGCCAGAGCGCGTTGAGATGTTTGTTGATCACGGCCGCTTGATTTGCATCTTAAACAGCGATGGCCGCGTCGATATCTTCTATACCAAAGAGGGTATTACAGACGTTAGATCCGCTGCTCGAAAGCACCCTTATACCGCTTTTGAGACGGAACTTAATCATGGGCTATACGACGAAGTGATTGATGATTTGATTGATGATGTCAATAAAGTCATCGACGGTAAGTCCAAATACTTTAACGAGCGTGTCCTACCGCCTACCGCGCCTCTGCCAATCTCCGCGCCAAAGTCGTAGGTTTAGGTTGCAACTGGCTTAAGCTACCAACAGTTTAAGCGTTAAAGTGACAGTCAATTAAAAAGGGGCGTTATTCTCAAGATAACGCCCCTTTTTATGGCTTATAAAATAAAGTTTAAACCGTTAACTATTTGACAATACTGCCATAACAGCTTTGAATTGAGCTTGCGACTACACGAGTCACCAGTTGCGTGCGGTAAGCGGGGTCAATGGCGGCGTTGCCCATGTCGATGATAGTGACTTTCTGCGGCGCTTGCTCGCTGACGCAGCCGCAAACTTTGGTCTTAACGTTCTCTTGCTGCTCGCTGCTCATGGCGATTTTGGCAATGCGCCAAGCGTTTTGTTTTTCAATCTCACTACGGCAAGTGGTATCGACAGCGGCCTTAAACACATTCATACCGATAGCATTGGCGGTGGTAATGGCCTCACCAGCATTGGGCATAGTGCCGGTGCCAGCGGTAGTGGCACAGCCTGATAGTGCTAAAGTGGCTAATATAGCGGTAGAAGTGGTCATTGAAGCCATGGCTTTTTTAAAGATGGGGCGATTAATCATAAAATAATCCTTACAAGAAATGGATGAATAAAACATCGCTGTCATGAACGCAGCAATATCGAGGGCGCTACACGTCTTTAGCTATCAAAACTACCTATTTAGCGGGTTGCTGATTAACAGTTAGCTGTTTAAAAGTTAATCCATTAAAAGGTAGATAGCATTATTATACTTCTATCTTATCGCCTCGCCGCACTTCTTATCAATTTATAACCTAATAGATGGGTTATCTTATGATTGTTCTTAAGCATGCATAAGCTGATAGTCCCTTAGCTTACTACCTCTAGCTTTAGGCCAATAGCATCCTCTTAAGACTGAGCCTAGCGCCATGCGTATCATAGTAAGAGCATTTGACTGATCAGACGCTAGCAATTGGCTAACCATTAGAACGCCATCGAAAAAAGAGTATCAAAAAAAGGACTGATGACTAATTGTGTTGCAATAATTTATAGCTAAGCTTAAGATAAGATTATATTTTTTATCAAGAATTCATAATGAATATGTAGAGGGGAGAGGCGATGATCTCTAATTCCCCAATGCAGCTATTAGATTAAAACTATTAAATAACGACAACCAAAGTAGGATAAGTCACTCTTAAAAGGAAAGTTTTATGATTAAATTTATGGGTAAAGCAATTATTATCTCGTCATTAATGGCTTTGGCAGTCCCTGCTATTGCTGATGACTATCTGTGCAGCTACAACGCTCGACTATCAAAAGCAGACAAATATAATTCTTCAGGTCAATTGATTGCCAAAAATTATAGCAATAATACGGTGGCAGCGGTGTTGAGACAGGACCGGGCCAATTACTATGTCTATGGCAAGGCCAACCGAGAAGACCAAGGCGATTGCGTTTTTAGCAATAAAAATGCTCGTGCAAAAATGCAAAGTTACCTTGCCTCAGGTAGCATGCCAGAATATGCCAGACGCATCATTATCGACAATACCCCTTTGGTCCAAGTGGATGTCTATAGCCAACATGTTGAAGTGACTATTATTGAAAATGGTGAAAGAGCACCGAGAAGTAGTATTCAGTAGGTATGGTTACATTGGTTAATAATGGATTTTAATAAAAAAGATTAGTGGCAAAGTTAGTATAGTCCGTCTCTTTTTATACTAAGACCTTTTAGATAATTATGATAAGGCTATTATTTACTAAATTTTGAGACGCCACACAGCCATAAAAAAATCAGCCAAGTATACTCTTGGCTGATTCATAATCAAACTTAGCTAAATAATATTAATTGCTATTAGACATTCTTGCCATGTTGCTTTTGCTGAATGTCTTTGGCTAAGTTGTAACACTGCTCAATGTGATCAAAAGCAATCTTCTTGAAAATCATATAGCCCATGGTTGCTGCAACCATCTGACCACCTAGAGGAATGAATTTGGTCACTTGCTTGGCAACAATACGGCCACCAAAGCCTTGAACAGTCTTTTTGACGATACCACGAGTGGCCATTAGTCCAGCAAAGTCTACCGCACGATTCTTAAGCTCTTTCCAATGGACATCACGCGACTCAAGGTCAATAGCTGATTCGCGCCCTTCAATCAGACCAAAGCGCTCACTAATATCGGGCAATAGCTGAGTGAGCAATCCTGCATCGATGGCCACGTCGACGAAAGGAACCGGAATGATAGCTGCGCCCGCTGAATATTTCGCGCGTTTTTTTACCAAGTCCTGGCATTGACGTTTTACTTTTTCAAGATCCAAATCTGGATCAATGGTATTGGGCAGTTTTTCTACCGGGGGAGTGGTTTGCATTTATAGCTCCATCAAAGTGAATTTTTATCAAAATTAATTGGCCAAATATAGCCATTCAAGCCAATACTTTTTATTAAATGACTGACCACAATCGGTAGCCAGCTATCCCTTTACCAACTATCTATCCAATTAACAATCAAACTGGTCATATCGAACGGACAATATCGAGCTGGCTAACCCAGTTTATTCTTAGCCAAAGTAGGTATCACAGTAGCTTGTCAAAGCCGTCAATAAAAAACATTTATTTGCCCTCATTTTACCGAATTTAAGCGAGCATACAATCATCGCTTTGTATCAAATCACGTCTTTATGCAGTCAAAATTACGCATTTATGTAAAAATACTTTGGTGAATCAAGTGATATAGTCAGCCCCGAGAAATACTGGCAAACCAATATTGAGTGGCTGGGTCAAATTTGCTGGCTAGCAGTCAAAAGGCCGTTGAATGAGGTGCAAATTAGTCTATATGACTCTGAGCTAGTGGCTTTGAGCTAAATGTAGAGTAGATTGACTTTATCCAATCGTTGGCCGATTAAGTATGGTCATGCCATAAATCAAAACTGAGCAAGGATTTGGTCACAAGTCGATTGAGTCGTGAGAGTAAAGTCAGTAGAATAGCGCCATGCTAAAATTGACCCCCCGCTTTGCTGGCCAAGTGCCAAGCGATTTGCCTGAATCGCTAAAACCCCTCGCTCATGATGCCCCAACTCTCGCTCGGCTTTACGCTGGGCGTGGGATTACTGCCATAGATGATATGGACACCAAGCTTGCTAATCTATTGCCTGCTGATGGTCTATTAGGCCTTGATGCGGCAGCGACCATATTGGACGAGGCTATTGACCAAGGCAAGCGTATCTTAATCGTCGGTGACTTTGACTGTGATGGGGCGACCAGTACCGCTTTGATGATTCGTGTGCTTAGAGAGATGGGCGCGGACGCTGAATTTATCGTTCCTGATCGCTTCAAGTATGGGTATGGCCTCACCCCTGAAATCGTTGATTTGGGCATTGAGACCTATCACCCGGACGTTATCGTCACAGTGGATAATGGCATCTCAAGTCATGATGGCGTGGCTCGCGCCAAGGATGCAGGTATCACGGTAGTCATCACTGACCATCACCTGACCACCAAGTCGACCCCGCCTGCTGATGCAGTGGTTAACCCCAATCAATTGGGCTGCGGCTTTGATAGCAAGTCATTGGTAGGGGTGGGGGTGGCCTTTTATCTTTTGGGCCGCTTGGCCAAGATGCGCCGGTCAGCTGGCAAGTCCTCTGCCGCTGTCAGTCAACATTTAGATTTAGTGGCTTTAGGCACTATTGCCGATGTCGGTGTGCTGGACCGAAATAACCGTACCTTGGTCTATCATGGCATTCAAGCCATTCGTCAGGGTCGCTGTTGCCTTGGGATATTAGCGCTGCTTGAGCAAGCAGGCCGCGATTATAAAAAACTAACAGCTCAAGACTTTGGCTTTGTGCTAGGACCTCGAATCAATGCCGCAGGGCGCATGGACAATATGCGTATCGGCATTGAGTGCCTTTTAACCGATGATTTGGGCGAGGCGCAGCGACTGGCCTATGAGCTTGATGGCTTAAACCGCGAGCGCCGCACTGTTGAGGGCAAAATGCGTGAGCAAGCCGATGACATCTTGGCGCAGCTGCAGGCTTTCGCAGACTCAAAACCTTCACAAGATAATGATGACTCTCTCGATAATTCAACTAATACTAATATTGAAGCCAGTGCTAATACCAAGGACGATGAGGATAACAATGCTAATGACAATGAGGCTTTAATTGATATTGGTTCAGAGGCCAAGCCCAAGGTTACGCCTCTAGCAGAAGGCGCTCGCAGTATTATCTTGTATCAAGACGACTGGCATCAGGGGGTCATCGGCATCGTGGCAGGACGCCTCAAAGAGAGCCATTATCGACCAGCGATTGTCTTTGCCCCAGCCAATACGGATAACACAGGGGATAATGATGCCATCAAAGGATCAGCGCGCTCTATCCCTGGTATTCATATCCGCGATGCTATAGAGCTGGTCGCTGAGCGTCACCCAGAGTTAATTACTCACTTTGGTGGGCATGCGATGGCCGCTGGACTGACGCTAAAAAGAGCGAATTTTGAGCATTTTGTCGAGGCTTTTGAAGCAG
>JAUNVX010000077.1:0-300 GCA_030540615.1 Psychrobacter sp.
TGTCTATTTGCTAATGTGCTAATTAAGCCGGGGGTGTTTTGATGAGTATCTACGCCTTATTACAACTGCTAATCTTTTTACTCGTATTGATTTTAATCCATTTTTCTTTATATTTAAGGTTAAGTAGATTATATTATTTGAATAATATGAAATTTTTGAAAAAACCATATAATCTTAATTAAAATTTCGAGGCTTATTACAATGACAAAGTTTTTGCCATTCTTCTTATTGTTCGCACTATTAAATACTACATCCGCTCAAGCTTCTTCTGAAGAGAATAAGATACAAACGGTTAAATCT
>JAUNVX010000077.1:310-12564 GCA_030540615.1 Psychrobacter sp.
TTTATGGAGATAGCGAGTCCGAATTTAGTGTTTTATACGCTTATGCTGGTGATGAGCTAAAACAGAAAATTGATTTATTTGAGTCATCAGAAAAAAACGACCTCGATGGGATGACTAATGACTGCGGTGATGAAGGATATAATGCTCTCAGATTAACCGTCGGCGACAGTTACAGTATAGAAGAGGTTGGCGACTTTGATTTTAAGATTTTAAGAAACGGTGATGTCAGAGCCATCTTGCATCTTACAGGCGATTCTTTTGATACTGAATCTTATACTGACACTTTTGGAAACTCTACACAGTATAAAGATTTTGACGTGACATGCTTGGGCAACGATTGCAAAATTAATGATATTCGTAATAATGGTATATCTCTAACCAACGGCTTAGAATACGTTTGCAAGTCTTGAGTATTTGCTATTAAAAGTTTCTCTCAAGCTGTAAAAGTTGTCTATTAGAGATTTTAAGGGCTTTTATTATTAACAGAACAATACTTAGGTTCATTGAGTTCGAAGTATTTTACTAATGTTCTCAGCTCAAATCACTGTCATTTTAAATTTATTGCCTCTAATTTATTAACATTTATAAGCCAATCACTTCACCACCACCACATGACTTACCCTAGTGGTATAACAAGGACTGAGCATCTGCCGATTCATCTGCCATTCTTGCTCAGCTTGGATGCCTTCACTGGCAAAGAACAATGTCGATTGACTGCTCTTATTAACCTCATCAATGAGCTTCATGAGCGCCGCTGATTTGGGCGTTGTCTCATTATTAGAAGCCGTATTAGCAAATAAGTCAGGTTGAATCTCATCATGCTGACAGATATCAGTCAGCATCACCCCAGCTTTGGCATAGCGCACTTTATCTTCATAAATGCTATCTAGAACAGCTTTTGCTGCCTTAATCATCACCCTAGTATCCGCTGTGGGCATAATAAATTGGAACTGACCGTGGATGGACACATATTTTTCATGCTGACTAAAAGCGCTGTTTTTGGCGAACACCATCAGCATCCCGCAAACACTTTGCTGCTGTCTTAGCTTCTTGGCGGCTTTGGCAACATGGCCGCAGATGGCTTCACTCAAGTCAGCTTGCTGGGTAATGCGCTGTGAGAAGGAGCGTGATGAGATGATTTGCTTCTTTGGTGCAATTTGCTCAAGCTCTAGACAGGACTGACCATTGAGCTCTAGACAAGTACGCTCTAAGGTTACGCCAAAATGCTGACGAATCTTGGCAGGTTCACAGATAGCAAATTGATAAACTGTGTTGACGCCCATGTCATTGAGACGCTTAGTGCAGCGTTTGCCTATCCCCCACACTTCACTCACATCAGTGATTTGCATCAAACGCCTAATCCAGCTCTCTTGTTGTAACACACAAACGCCTTTGGTCCCAGGGTATTGTTTGGCGGCATGATTGGCTAGCTTGGCCAAGGTTTTGGTTTGACCGATACCGACACTGACTGGGATGCCTGTATATTGTTCGACGATGCTTTTGAGTTTTTTGGCATATTTCGGTAGGTCTGACATGGCCACTGGGTAGTCGGCCAAGTACAAAAAAGCTTCATCGATTGAGTAAACTTCGACATTGGGGCATAGGCTTTCAAGCGTCGCCATAACCCGTTGCGACATATCGGCATACAAAGTGTAGTTAGAGCTAAAGACATGGACACCCTTAGCTTGACAGAAGTCTTTTACCTGAAAATAAGGCACCCCCATCTTAAGGCCCAAGGCTTTGGCTTCCGCCGACCGCGCCACCACACAACCGTCATTATTGGATAAAACGATGACAGGTTTATGTTTTAAATCAGGCCGAAATAACTTCTCACAGTTGGCATAAAAGCTGTTGCAGTCAATTAGCGCATACATAACCCCTCCCTAATATAAAAGCAAACTGATAGAGATGAAATTTTGTTTGCTAATACGGGCTAGGCTAACAGATGTCTGTTGAGGTTTAAAAGCGCAAAAGATTAGCTTACGACAGCAATTGTCGCTTTATTGAGCTGAGTAGTCTTGGATGGCTTTAAATGGCTTTGCATCGAGGTTAGGTGATGGCTAGGATAGTTGTGGTGAGGGTTAGGACAATGATGACCTACCTAATATTAGCAGACTGTTGAAATATTGGTCGAAGGGAGACTTACCTTTCTGATTTGCCGCGTTTTAATTTGCGGATGATACTGGTAACGACGCCAAAGACTTCAAACTCGGTGTCATCAGTGATGAGGATGTCATCAAAGTCTTTGTTATAAGCGACAAGTTTGGCAATAGGTTTGAGGCAAAGCTCTTTGACAGTGAACTCACCATCAATGGTGCAAACGATAATATCGCAGTGCTGGGCGTCCAAACTTCGGTCAACCACCAGTAAGTCCTCTGGATGAATACCGGCATCAATCATAGATAAACCACCCGTCCGCACTAAAAATGTGGCGCTTGGATGGTCAATACATAACTCATTTAGGTCAATACTGGTATCAACATAGCCTGCTGCAGGCGATGGGAAGCCTGCCGGTACTTTTTCTATAAAATAGGGCAGCGGCTGATAGCTCTTTGCTGCGAGCTTTCCGATAAGTTTGACAGTCATAAGATGAACCAGATAGCAGAGGTTTAGACATAGATTATAGCCAATAGTCGCAGCTCATAATGATTAAAAAATAAAATAAGCGTTTTTTTTCAGTTCAGTGAAATCGACTCTAAGTTCTTCGTTATTAGGGTTATGAGTGAATAGCGTCAAACTTGTCTCATAAAAAAGGCACAAGATATCGAAATCTTATGCCTCTTTTATTTTAGAATTATCATCAATGAAGGTTTATTACTGTCAGACTTCTTAGGTTACACTCAAAGCTTTTGAGTCCAAGCTACATGAGCTTATTATCCTTAAGCCACTGAATATTGAGCTCTTTTAGTGCCGTAATCTCCGCTTCCATATAGGCTTTGCTCTTCACAGAGTCTTTGCTATAAGCATAACCGTAGAGCACAATGCCAAGGAGCATCCAGAACGAAAATATCGCCCATTCAATACCAATTAATGCTGATGGCATGCCAGGGAAATAAAGCACCAACAGACCCAAGCTCAGTATGATAGTAATGATACCCATCGCTTTGCCCATAGGCACTTTAAAAGGTCGGACCATATTAGGCTCACGATAGCGTAATACCAAAAATGAGATAGCCACGCAAGTATAAGCAATGACAATACCAAACCCACCAGCATCCACAATCCAAACTAGCATTTTGCGGCCAAATAACGGCGCTAAAGTCGCCAGACCCCCTATCATCAAGATAGCGTTCACAGGGGTGTTATACTTTGGATGTAGCTTGCCTAAGAAGCTTGGTAGCATATGCGCTTTTGCCATGGCATACATCAAGCGGCTACCGCCAATCAAAAAGGCATTCCAACTGGATAAAATACCCAATACCCCACCGATAACCAATAAGATACCTGCCCACTTACCATGCCAAGCATTGGTCATCGCATCCGCAGTAGCAAGGGTAGAGTTCTGTGCTTGAATCAAAGGCAGAGTACGACCAACACTCCAAGCCACCCCGATATACCACAATACGGCAATGATTAAAGAGACAATCAAAAACTTACCGATATTAGGCCGAGTTAAATCTATCTCTTCAGCCGCTTGCGGAATCACGTCAAAGCCCACAAACATAAAGGGCACCATTACCACCACAGCCATGATGCCGCTAATACCGCCAATAAAGGCCGGAGCTTGGACTGCAGTTGAGCTACTAGGGTTATAGAGCGCGGCACCGATGAACAGTAGGATACCAACAAATAAAATCCCCATCACCGCAAGCTTTTGGAACCAAGCACTAACCTCCATACCCCGGACGTTAAGCCAAGTCACTAAGATAGAGCCGACCATCCCCACAGCGACCCAAGTGGCATAAACATCCCAACCTGCGATGTTCCACAGAAATCCTTGGTTATAGTTGGGAATGAAATATTCAACGACAGTAGGCAGAGCGACTGCCTCAAAGGCGACCACAGAGAGATATCCAAAAAGGATACTCCATGAGCAAATAAAAGAGACGTGTATCCCTAGTGCTCGATAAGTATAGGTATGCTCGCCACCTGTTAAGGGCATAGAAGAGGCGAGCTCAGCATAGGTAATCCCAATCATAATGACCGCTAGACCACCTAAGATAAACGCCAGTATAGCGCCCCATATACCCGCAGAGATGACCCAGCCACCTGCTAAGACTACCCAGCCCCAACCTACCATAGCACCAAAGGCAAGGGCGATAATATCGAACATCCCTAAGGATTTTTTTAATCCAGACATAACCACTCCTTTGTTTATTATCTGATAATTTTGATTACTGGCTAACAGTAGCGGGCCAATCATGGCTAGCAGCGCCTGCCATCTTAACGTCCAATTGTCTAGATGGCAGCCCTGTTAATCCTAGTAATGATTCATACGTATAACCATCGTTGATTACAACGAATCTTTGATAATAGCCAGCCCTTCTTCGATTAGCTCATCTGATGCGGTCAATGGCACCATGATGCGCATGGCATTACTATGACGACCACAGGAGGCTAACAATAGACCTTTCTCAAAGGCGTTATTTTTTAGCTCTACTGCAGCATTAGCGTCTGGTTTACCCTCAGCGTTGACCAAATCAAAGGCCAACATCGCACCTTTATGACGGATATTGGCTATCTTGGCGCTATTCAAATCTGCTAGATACTTGGCGATTTTGTCACCGATTTGCTGACTGCGCTCTAACAGGTTCTCTTCTTCGATGACCTCCATGACGGCCAAGGCAGCCACGCAGCCTAACGGACTGCCTGAATAAGTACCGCCTAAGCCACCTGGTTGCGGGGCGTCCATAATCTCAGCTCGGCCAATCACTGCCGAAATGGGATAGCCGCCCGCTAGACTCTTGGCGGTGGTCATCAAGTCAGGCTCCACCCCTAACTGCTCGGTCGCAAATAGAGTACCTGTACGGCCAAAACCAGCTTGAACCTCATCAAATATCAGTACAATCCCATGCTCATCACAAATCTTGCGCAGTGACTTTGCAAATGAAGGGGTCACTTGGTGAAACCCGCCCTCGCCTTGAACAGGCTCGATAATCATCGCCGCCACATCACTGGGGTGAATACTGGCTTGAAAAATCATCTCAATGCTATGCAGCGCCTCTTCTTCTGTAACGTTTAGCTCAGGCGCTGGAAAGAGCGCGTGATAGATAGATGCTGGCATTGGACCAAAGTTATTCTTGTAAGGGACGACTTTACCCGTGAGGCCCATACACATTAGCGTCCGACCGTGCCAACCACCGACGAAGGAGATAATGCCGTGACGCCCGGTGCTAGCGCGAGCAATCTTGATGGTATTCTCTACCGCTTCTGCTCCTGTGGTGAACATAACGGCTTTTTTATGGCCACTAATAGGTGCTTTTTCACATAGCTTCTCTGCCAAAGTGACGTAGCTTTCGTAGTTCATGATTTGCGCTGCCGTATGAGTAAACTTATCAAGCTGCTCATGGACGCGCTGAGTGATTTTGGGATGCGAGTGCCCCGTGTTCAACACTGAGATACCCCCCACAAAGTCAATATAGCGGTTGCCTTCTACGTCCCATACTTCTGAATTCTTAGCATGGTCAGCAAAGACAGGGAATGCCACGCCTAAGCCTTTTGGCAATACAGCTTTACGGCGCTCAAGTAATGATTGATTGGTTAATTTATTCATGACTAATTCCTGTTAGCAAACGGACAATCGCTTTAGCGATAACCTAATGATTAATATTGAAAACTTTGGTTTAAATAACGACTCATAAATGCTTGCCTTATCAGCTAAGTCTATTAGCTAATATCTTGGCACCAGTATTTGGTCACTACATACTCTTCAATACCGTATTTGGAACCTTCGCGGCCAAATCCTGATTGCTTCACACCACCAAATGGCGCGACTTCAGTCGAGATGATGCCGGTATTTTGCCCGACCATGCCATACTCTAGCTGTTCACTAACGCGCCATGAGCGGGCTAAGTCATTGGTATAAAAATAAGCTGCTAAGCCATAGATAGTATCGTTTGCGTGTTTGATGACCTCCGCTTCACTACTGAAGGTAAACACTGAGGTAATCGGCCCAAATATCTCCTCATGAGCGATATCCATATCATCACTGATATCGCTAATGACCGTAGGATTCATGGTTAATGACGAAGCGCTATTGGTACTGCCACCTGTGATGAGTTTGGCACCTTTATCGATAGCGTCCTTTAATAAGGCATTCACTTTCTCTAGCGCGCTTTGATTAATCAGTGGCCCGATGTCTGTGCTCTCTTCTAAACCATCACCTACTTTTAAGGCAGCAACTTTTTTGACAAAGATATCCATAAATTTATCTTTGATGCTGTCTTGTACATAGATTCGGTTGGCACAGACGCAGGTCTGACCGGCATTGCGGTATTTGGCAGCGATTAAGCCGTCTGCTGCTTTATTTAAATCAGCATCTTCAAAGACGATAAAAGGGGCATTGCCACCCAATTCAAGCGAGAGCTTTTTGATGGTAGTGGCGCACTGAGCCATTAGCGTTCGGCCCACTTGTGTAGAGCCTGTAAAAGACAGCTTATGGATGCGCTCATCTTGGGTCAAAATATCGCCAATGGTTGACGACTTACCGGTGACGATTTGCAGCACGCCTTTTGGGATACCCGCTTGGAGTGCAAGCTCGCCTAAGGCTAAGGCTGAGAGAGGTGTCTCAGTGGCTGGTTTGACCACCATGGTACAGCCAGCCGCTAGCGCAGGGGCCGCCTTTCGAGTAATCATAGCCGAAGGAAAGTTCCACGGCGTAATAGCAGCGCAAACGCCTACTGGCTGCTTGAGCACCACGATACGCTGCTCACTCTTATGAGTTGGAATCACATCACCATAAATGCGTTTGCCTTCTTCACTAAACCAGCGAATAAAGCTGTTGGCATAGCCGATTTCACCGCGAGACTCTTTAAGCGGTTTACCTTGTTCAGCCGTCATCAAGATGGCTAAATCTTCTTTATTCGCATCGATTAAATCAGCCCATTTGTTCAAAAGCGCACTTCTTTCTGCTGCTGTCTTAGCCGCCCAGCTCGCTTGAACCTCATTAGCCGTTGTTACTGCTAGCTCTACCTGTGCTTTACTAAGACTGGGCACTTTGCCTAACACTTCGCCATTAAAGGGGTTGGTGACGTCAATGGTTTGACTGTCTTGAGCGTCAACCCAGCCCGACCCTTCTGTACCCACTAGACATTGATGCTTTAACAGTGATGGATTTTTTAATTTAATCATCTTAACTTTCCCTATTTACCCAAATGACTTTTGTGACTAATAACTTTTATGGCTAATAGCTTCTATGACTTAAGTAACTTCTATGACTTGAGCCTTTAAGCGTAATTTTAGAGCCAAACCTACTTAGCATGGCTGCTGGCCGCTACTTATCCCATTTCTTATTGGTCATAGCTGTGCCTACTTTATATACTCTGGTAACTGGTCTATAATTAACTAATGAATTCAATATACTGAATTTATATTTTATATAATGAACAATTATTATAGAGAGTTAGTCTTAAGAATTGCAAGAGCCATTTTGGTTTAATTCATCATAGTTAACTGCTCAGCTCACAGATATGAGCCTGAGCTTAGCTGGTATCCCTTATAATGATATAAAAATTCTTCATCATCGTACGACAGCAACTATTATAGGAACCATCGCTTGAAGCCTTCTACTAGCGTCCCAGCTATCGACAAAATGTGTGATATCTTAGACCTTATCACTACCAGCAGCTTTGCCCTTACCTCAGCAGAGATTGCTACTCAGCTGGATTTGCCTCGAAGCACCACTCATAACATTCTGCAAAGTTTGCTGGCTCGACATCTGGTATTTAAAGATAGAGACAACCGCTTTCACCTAGGGTCTTATTTGCTTTATTGGGCCGGTAAATACGAGCAGCAGCACCGTGTGATTCAGCTCTTTCATGAGCTTATCACCCATTTCCCAAGCTTGTTACAGCACACAGTGACGTTGTCTAAAATCGATGGGACAGAAGTGGTGTTTTTGGCATGTCACGAGTCGCCTGCTCCACTTGGCTTTACCTTTCATGCTGGCGTGCGCGTCCCGGCGGCTTTTTCAGCGACGGGCAAAGCCATGCTCGCCACTTATAGTGACCAAAGTTTAATGCAGATGTTTGCGAACAATATGCCAGCTCCATTAACCCCTTATGGGGTCACCACGCTTGAGGCCTTAATGACTGAATTAAGGCAAATCAGGCAGAGCAATATCTCACTCGATAATGGCCAGTTGCGAGAAGGTATGTACTGCTTAGGGACTTGCATCCGTGATAATAATGGCGAGGCCATTGCGGGTATGGCCGTCAGCTTTTTGCAGCAAGAGTATCAGCGGCAACAGCAAAACGTCAGTGAGTCGCTATTAGCGCTAGCGTCTCAAATGACCCAAAAGCTTGGCATAAAGTCTAAGTAATTGGCCCATATAACTTGCTGCGCTAAACTGCTCCGCTAGATTGCAGTGCCTGTATTTGCTCAGCAGTCATCTCCAAACTACTCATTACCTCGGCAGTATCAACGCCTAAGCTTGGCGGTGGCGACTCGTATCGTACTGGCGTCGCTGACAGCTTGATAGGGTTGCCCAGGACGCGAACCGGACTATCTGCAAAGCTGACCACCATCTCTCGGGCGGCTACTTGAGGCATGGCCAGTGCTTCAGTGACGTTATGAATGGGGCCACATGGTACGCCGGCTTGCTGCAATAGCTCAAGCCACTGTTGGCGACTTTTGGTCATAAATTGCTGGGCTAAGCTATCCGTGAGCGCATCGCGGTGAGCTACTCGGCTTGGGTTGGTCGCAAAGCGTTCATCTTCGTTCAATGGCAGGCCAATGACCTCACATATCTTGGCAAACTGCCCATCATTGCCGCAAGCTAAGATAAAGTGGTGCTCATCGGCCGTGGCAAACACCTGATAAGGGGCAATGTTTGGATGAGCATTGCCCAGTCGCGGCGGTGTGATGCCAGAGGCTAATTGATTCATACCGATATTAGCGAGCATGGCGATGGCACTATCAAGCAGCGCGACATCAACGTGCTGACCTCGGCCGGTATGCATCCTAGCCAGTAGAGCGGCCTGAATACCAATGGTCAACTGCAATCCTGCGAACAAGTCCACTACTGCGACGCCGACTTTATGTGGCTCGCCATCGCTAGGACCCGTGATGCTCATCAGTCCAGATAGACCTTGAATGATATAGTCATATCCGGGTTTATGGGCGTCAGGACCATATTGTCCAAAGCCTGTCAATGAGGCATAAACCAAGCGTGGGTTAATGGCCTTTATTGACTCATAATCTAAGCCATATTTTTTGAGTCCGCCGACCTTAAAGTTCTCTACCAGAACATCACTTTGCGCTGCCAATTTTTTGATTAAGGCTTGACCCTCTGGCTGCGTCATATCCACGGTAATAGATTTTTTATTGCGGTTAACGGTAGCAAAATAAGCCGCTGTCCCATCACTAAAGCTCGGCGGTGTCCAGTGCCGAGTCTCATCACCAACTTTGGGACGCTCCACCTTGATAACTTCAGCGCCCAAATCGGCCAATACTTGTGTACAAGAAGGCCCTGCTAATACACGCGATAAATCTAAGACCTTAATGCCTTTGAGCGCTTGATGAGGCTCTCTGGTAATGTCATCATCTGCTGAATGGGAGATGATATGGGGGATATTATGGTCATCCATGATTGTGAGCTTCCCTCATCAAATGTGGTGGCGTAGCTTGGATGAGTTAACCGCTACGCCGCTTGCTTTCACTTTATTTTGGTTGACTTAACAAAGCTTTGACTACATAAAAGCTTGGAGACCCGTTTGGGCGCGACCTAAGATTAGCGCATGGATATCATGAGTGCCTTCATAGGTATTGACCGCCTCAAGGTTCATCACATGACGAATCACATGGTACTCATCAGAGATACCATTACCACCATGCATATCACGAGCGACCCGCGCGATATCTAGAGCCTTACCGCAATTATTACGTTTGATGAGCGATATCATCTCAGGGGCAGCATTATTCTCATCCATCAGGCGGCCCACCCGTAGCGCAGCCTGAAGCCCTAGGGCAATCTCCGTCTGCATATTGGCAAGCTTTAGCTGTACCAACTGAGTAGCGGCCAATGGTCGGTTAAACTGCTTGCGGTCTAAAGTATATTGGCGCGCAGCTTGCCAGCAGAACTCAGCAGCACCCATTGAGCCCCATGCTATCCCATAACGGGCTTTGTTTAAGCAGCCAAATGGTCCTTTAAGACCTCGAATATCAGGAAAAGCATTCTCTTCAGGGACAAACACATTGTCCATGACAATCTCGCCAGTAATAGAAGCTCTTAGGGAGAATTTACCTTCAATCTTGGGAGCCGATAAGCCTTTCATCTCGCGATCAAGTATAAAACCGCGAATCTCATCATGGTCATCTTTGGCCCACACCACAAAGACATCGGCGATAGGACTGTTGGTAATCCACATTTTGCTACCTTTGAGCTGATAGCCGCCGTCCACCTTCTTGGCTCGGGTCTTCATGGAGCCAGGGTCTGAACCTGCGTCAGGTTCGGTCAAACCAAAGCAACCCACGTATTCGCCTGAGGCAAGCTTAGGCAAATACTTCTCTTTTTGCTCGTCACTGCCGTAAGCCCAAATTGGATGCATCACCAGACTTGACTGCACACTCATCGCTGAGCGGTAGCCCGAGTCCACCGCCTCGACTTCTTTGGCGATTAGGCCATAAGCCACACTTGATAAACCAGCACAGCCATAGCCTTCGATAGTGACGCCTAATAGTCCTAGCTCGCCCATCTGACGCATAATATTCCTATCGAAGCTCTCATGGCGATTGGCTTCTTTAATCCCTGGCATTAGCTCTTTTTGACAAAAATCATGAGTTGAGCGCTGAACCATCAGCTCCTCTTCAGTAAGCTGGCTACGAAGCAGAAATGGATCTTGCCACTCAAAAGTCGCTTTAGAATCCGTTGTCATAATGTACTTCCTGTAAGTGTCAAATTAGATTAATTGATAAAAAAAGCAAGCAAAGTTGTATTATTGAAGCTTGATATAACAAGGTTATTGCTCAACAGCTAAACCAAGCGACCCAATATAGTTCCGCAGTGCAAAACTCAGTTCCAATAATTAATATTATTAAAACAGAACCTATCTACTAAGTAAAGTAAAAACTCACTTGTCTAATGTTTTGCTTTTAATGACTAGTGCCGTCACTTAAAAAGACAACTTGCGATATCTCTAACGCTATATAATAGCGACACTAACGCCAATCTAGCTTGCCAAAAGATACTCAGTCGTTAATGGTTGAAATCTGAGTAGGTTCTAATGAAGAAGAGTAATAAAATGAAGCCGACTAAAACCCTTTTGACGCCTACTATAGATGACGATATCGGTTCAAAAGCCAATTCAGCCATGTTAAGCGACAGCATTAGCGATACGCTAAATAGGGCTAAAAGTGAAGATGACCGCGCTTTTATCAGTGCTTTGGGCCGAGGTATGCTGATTTTGAGTGTCTTTGAAGATGAATCTCAGCTAAGCCATCAGCAAATCTGTCAAAAGACCCAACTGCCCAAGGCCACCGTGAGCAGGCTAATATATACGTTACAGGCTCTAGGTTTGTTAAGGCGAGGAGAAGATGAGCGCTACCAACTAGGGGCAAATCTGCTTAAGCTTACTGCCAGTGCTTGGCGTCGGCATAATCTAGTCGATGATGCTTTGCCGCTCCTCAAAGACTTTGCCATGACGCATCAAGTCTCTGTCAATATTGCCACAGAAATAGAGGGTGAAATGCGCTATTTGGCTTGCTATCGAAGTCCTGCTCGATTGGCGGTTAACCTAAGCGTTGGCTCTTCTGTCCCTTTAGCACAGACTGCCATTGGCCGAGCTTATTATGCGGTAATGAGTGCCTCAGTTCAGCAGCAAATCTTAGCCCGTATTTCAGATGCTCAAGATAAATCGGCTCTCAATACCATTGCTCAGTTGCTTGATTTGCAGACTCAATTCTACAATCAATATGGCTACTGTCTGTCAGATGGTGACTTCTCACCTGACATACTGGCCGTAGCGGTCCCTATCTATGACCATGCAAAGGGTCATTTCACTCATGCCATCAATGCTAGCGTCCCTAAAGCCAATTGGTCAGCAGATGACTATATTGACTTTATTATCCCCAAGCTGATGACATTGAAAAAACAGATT
>JAUNVX010000078.1 GCA_030540615.1 Psychrobacter sp.
TACGGGTTATCTGATTGATACTCTGTCGTCTTGCCAGTTGAATTATCAGTTATAGCTAGCGTCGTTTTATCTGTCGCTGTTATCGTCATGACTGGGGCAAAGCCAATAGCATGATGGCGCGAGATATGACTCTCTGCGCCTAATGACTCAAGCAAATAGCAGGTATCAAACTGCCCCTCAATGCGCTTAAACAAGGCAAAAAAGTCAATGTCTTCTGTGAGTTTAATGCGCTGCGGCTTACTTGGGATATCAATGGGTTTGGGCTTATTGCGAGTATAATTAGGGTCAGTAGGCGTCATAGATAGTCCAAAAAGTCGTTATTGTTATTACCAGAGAGCGGATAAATAGCAGGTTTTGTAGGGCCGTTTATATGTTAAAAACGAGGTTGAGCTACTTGGCTAATTACCATTTTAGCCATTACCTCGATGGGTCGATAATAGACTGTTAACATCATGATTTTGCATTACCTTAGCCCCTCGAGAGACCGTGGCAATCCCCACGCCCAATTGGTCTGATATCTCGCGCTGAGTGATGCCTTGATTTAATAAATCAAATATGCGAATGCGGTTGGCGATATCTTGCTGCTCTTTGTCCGTGAGAAGCGCTTGTAGCAGCCGCTCTATCTCATGGCTATCAGAACAATTAGCCAAATGCTTAAGGAGGCTTTGGTAGGCATTATTCATCATAGGTAGGGGTCTTTATTCTATAAAATAACAAGGAAGGTTACTGTTTTCGTATTCTAGTACGATAGTACAAAATTAACAAGGGTTTTATTGATTGTCATCAAAACATAGAGAGATAAAAAACATAGAGGAATAAAAAAGATAGAGCATGACCAGACTTCACTAAATGCCAGTCGTCAAAAAGCCCTGCCGGAGCAGAGCTTTTATTTATCTAAAGCCAGCAGGTTAAGTCAAGTCAGTTTACTTAGCACTTGGCTTATAGTTACTGTGAGAGGGTTTGGCAAAGGCAAACTTGACCACCTGCCAGGCCACACATAAGCCGCCGATGATGAGGACAACGTCACCAATCGTGCGAATCCAGCGTAGTCTTTGCAAGAAGTCTTGTTGCATAAAGCCTTCACTGCGGGCAAGCCATAGACCTTCGGTAATAGAAGCATGCGCTTGATAGATACCGATAGGCAATAAGCTGGTCGCAATCATTAATACCAGACCGATATTCATGGCCCAAAAGCCAGTCTTCATGAGCTTGTTATCGAACACATAATCGGGACGGATATAACGCATGACCAATAGCACAAAGCCAATCGCTAAGAATCCATATACCCCGAATAACGCAGCGTGTGAGTGAACCGCCGTCGTGTTTAGACCTTGCAAATAAAAGAGTGAAACGGGTGGGTTAATCATAAAGCCGAACACACCGGCACCGAGCATATTCCAAAAAGCCACCGCTACGAAACACATGATGGGCCATTTGAGCTTGTCCATCCAAGGGGCTTGACGCTGCATAGACCAGTGCTCATAGCCTTCATAACCTAGCACCACTAATGGCACCACTTCTAAAGCACTGAATGAGGCACCGATGGCCATGATGGGCGTGGTGGTTCCTGAGTAATATAAATGGTGGAACGTTCCGGGAACACCGCCTAATAAGAACAGCGCAGCGGCAGCAATAGAAGATCCCGTGGCCATTTTTCTGCTGACCAGTCCTAAGTTAAAGAAGATAAAGGCGAGTGAGACGGTAGCGAATACTTCAAAGAAGCCTTCAACCCATAAGTGAACCACCCACCAGCGCCAGTATTCCATGATGGTCAAATGGGTACGCTCGCCATAGAACAAGCCTGCCCCGTAGAAAAGACCAACACATAAAACTGAAGCTAGAAATATAGCCAGTAAGTTTTTATCTTCGTGCTGCTTAAAGCCGTTAACACAGCCTCGTAGCATGAGGACCAGCCAGAATAAAATGCCGACCCACTTGAGGATTTGCCAGAAGCGGCCTAAGTCAATATATTCATAACCTTGATGACCGAACCAGAAGTTGTATTTCGCAGGCATCATACCCGATAGGGCTAGGTAATTACCGATGAACGAGCCAACCACCACGATGATTAAAGCCACCCAAAGGATATCCACCCCGAGTTTTTGATATTTCGGGTCCTTACCGCCATTAATAATAGGAGCTAAGAACAATCCAGCCATCAAAAAGCCAGTGGCAATCCAAAACAGTGCGGCTTGAATGTGCCAAGTTCTTACCAAGGCATATGGGAAATAATCAGAGACGGCCAGACCGTAGAAGTTCTGTCCCTCAACGGTATAGTGAGCGACAAATCCGCCAAGGAAAATCTGCACGATAAACAGCGCCATGACTAAAAGGCCATATTTTGCCAAGGCCTTTTGAGAAGGGGTGAGTGCTATGCGGGTCAAAGGATCGACATCGGGGGTGATAAGCTTGACGTCTTCTTCGCGGCGTAGGAACGCCCAGCCCCAGATTAAGAAACCCACACCTGCGATTAAGAACACCACACTGGCAATTGACCATACAATATTTTCTGTGGTCGGAACGTTGTCAATCAACGGTTCGTGCGGCCAGTTATTTGTGTAGGTTGCATTGGTACCAGGACGCTCTGCTGAGGCCATCCACGTGGTCCAAAAGAAGAAATTGGTAAGCTTCTCACGGTCTTTAATATCAGGTAGAGAGTTGTTTTTCATCGCATAGCTTTCACGCGATTTTTGCGAGGTGTCTATATCACTATAGACATCCATATAGTAGGGTGCAATTTGCTTAATCGCCGCAATTCGGGTGTCAGACAACATCACTGTGTTATTGCCATCGACGCCACTGTTGGTACGGTATTCTTTTTTGAGCTGAGCCTCTAGCGCTGCCTTTTGATCATCATTGGCAGATTTAAAGTCAGTACCATATAGCTCTTTGGCTCGAATATCTAGCCAAGCGACCAGCTCACGATGGAGCCAATCGGCAGTCCAGTCTGGTGCTTGATAAGCCCCATGACCGAGAACGGAACCTAACTGCTGGCCACCTGTGCGTTGCCAAGCCGTTTGACCATCCAATATGTCGTCTTTGGTCATGATGACTTGACCAGTGCTATCGACATATTGATCGGGAATAGGGGGCGCGGTCCGATAAATTTCGACACCGCCCCACCCAAAAAAGGTAAAGGTGACGAGTAGGATGGCGATTAAGCCAAACCAATGTTTTTTGTACTCACCCATTTCTTGCTCCTAATGCTGGAAATGTGGGGACTCATGAAAATCTGAACATTAAAATCTGTTGATAAGATATATTTAAAATGAATGTTTTAAGTGGTGGTGCTACCCATACCTCTTCATAAAGTGACTAGCAATAGACCATTAAAGGCATCTAAAGAGGATAGTGAGAATAATAACATAACATTCATTTAATATGAATGTTATAAATAACAAAAATAGCACTCGACCGTCTATACTTTTTGGCAGCTATTGATTAAGTTGGGATATAACTGATTCTAGAGTTAATGAAGGCTTAAAATTGCAGTCTATTGTGATTAAGAAGGGCGCTTTGAGCGCCATTTAGGGACGCGAATGGTCACTGAGTTTAAGAGCGCATTAAGCAGAGCAGCAAATAGTATGAGCACGACCCCTAAATACTGGATAGGGGCTAGCGCTTGATGTAATAGCAACATGGCCAAAAATAAGGCAGTTAAAGGCTCAAAGATGGTAAATACTGAAGCTCGAGTGGCAGGCAGCTTCTCTAAAGCTTTCATATAAAGCAAAAAGGGCGCGACCGTGCCGACCAAAGACAATCCTAACGCGTACCACCAAGTGATGGTGGGTAATTGACTGAGCTTGGCATAAGTCTCATAAGTGGTTGGGATGAATAATAATATGACTGCGCTTGAGATGATAGAGGTAAAAAACACCAATGGCGCTGAATGAGAATGATGCATGGCGCGCTTGCCCAACACCCCATAGAGCGAATAGCAGACACCAGACAATAGCCCTAATAAAATCCCCCAATTGGCAGCATTGCTTGAGCCTGCCGTGGTGAGACCCACCCCAATCACAGCGAGTAAAGCGAGTAAAGCTGACTGCTTGGTGATGGTCTCTTTAAGTAAAAAATGAGAAAACACTAGACTAAACACAGGCGCAGTATACAACAAGGCTACGGCAGTGCCTGCTCCCACATAAATCACGGCAAAGATGTAACAGACCGTCATTCCCAGTACGCCAATCAAAGATTGCAGCGCAAGATTTATCCATTGCCTACTTGGCAGTTTGACCAGTTGCGGCCACAATTTGGGCAGCATAACTAATATTAATACAGCGGCCGTGACGATACGTAATATCGCAATCTGCAACCCATTAAAGCCAGACTCATGTAAAAAAGTCGAAAATATCCCTAAGGTGCCCCAACAGACAGCGGCAGTGATAATCTGCACGGTGCCAATCCAACTTTTGGAGTTGGCCGCAACGGTTGGGTCGATTGAGGGAGATTGAGTCATTAGTGGTATCTCATCTTGGACTAGCCCCTGGCATTATTAAGATTGGGCTAATAAGATATTTGAATTGGAAGATGGTTCGAACTTATCAAGCCAGTCTTTCGTAGTAAATAGCTAAGGATATCGGTGACAATGGATACGGACTAGCGCTTTAATCAGTCAACACCCTATTGATATTAAAAAAGAATCTACCCTTAGGTCGCCTGATGTGGACGACGTTAGCGTAAATTCTCATAACATATCGACTAATTTGCCTTAGTTGAAGCCAATAGGCAAGCAGTATTGGGTAGCTTGATGCGATTTAATTCGCATGGCCATTAAATAGTCATTAAATAGCTATTTAATAGCCGCATTGGTTAGGCGGGCGTAATGGGAGCGCTTGCCAAAGCAGGCTTATTAGGATGGATAAGACTGATAATAATATAAGTCATGGCTGACGCTGCTGAGCCAATAAGCGGCCCTTCTACCCAGCCTACCACGTTAATGGTTAGCAAATAACTGCTACAGACTGCGCCGACGATGATAGAGGCAATAGCCGCTACGGCTGAGCCACGATAAAAGATAGAGACGAGTAGCACACCAGATAGCGCCGCCATCAATGTGCCACTAGAGAAAATACCTAGATAGCTTAGCATGGCCTCAGGCAAAAAGAAGGTTGTGATAAAAGCTATTAAGGCCACAAGCGCGACCCAAAGGCGATTAAGCTTCAGTAGATGCGATTGAGAGTGACCAGTATGGTTAAAAAAGGCCAATCGCAAATCGTGTGATGCTGCTGTCGATAAGGTATGCAAGATCGAGTTGGCGGTGGACTTCATGGCGAACAGAATAAATAGCGTGATGACGCTACCGACGAGACTCGGGATAGCATTGGCCAGATACCATGGCATGGCCTCATCGGGATTGGCAAGACCTGGGTTTTTGATGCGCACATACAGCCCCACAATAGGCACCAAGCTTAAGATACACCCTAATAGCGCTGTATAGAGTCCTGTTTTAGCGATGCTAATATTAGACTTCATCGCGAGAAATCGAACTGACATATAGGGCAGGGCCGTGCTAAAAATGAGCGCATAGGCAAAGACCAAAAATACAGATGCCTTAGCATCGCCATAAGGAGCAGAAGTTTGGGGATTGACCAAGTTAGGGTCGATAGCCTTAAGCTGGGTCATCATGTCACTCAGGGGGATATCAGTGAATACCTGAAAGACGATATATAGCGCGGCGGTTGCCATACCGATGACCATGAAGGTATCTGTCCAAGCCACGGCTAAGAGGCCGCCAGTCATAGTATAAATGGTGATAATGATTAAGAGCAGCGCAGAGGCAAGCATGGGCGAGATACCAAGCCAACTGCTGCCGAGCATACCCAAGGCTCTAATTTGTGCGGTCAAAAATACCGTCAAAAATATGACCATACCGAGTGCCGTGACGACTCTGAGTACACGCGCCGTGGTTGAGTTGCGATCAGCACAATGCAGATTAACGATGAACTCTGGAATGGTGCTACTGCCCATTTTTACCGCTCGATTACGCAGATAAACGGCAAAGAACAATACGGCAACGACCATGGCAGGCGCAAAGAAAAAGTTGCCCAAAAGCTCAATGGTGCCATATTGGTACGCGGCACCGGGTGAGCCCATAAAGCCCCAACCGCTGAAGCCCGTGGCGACCACCGTGCCAGCCATGACAAAAGGGCCTAAAGAGCGATCAGCCACCAAAAAGCCGTTCTCTTTACCCTTAGACATGGTGCTGGCAGCTTTTCGGGCGAGTAAAACTAGCAAGACAATGGCGGCTATTAAAATAACCCAATTAATGAACATTTTGGGCTCCCGAATCCGTCGCTATAGTCTTTGATTCGCCATTATCTGATGAACTAGGCGTTGACTTGCTGCCCTCAATAAAGAAATAACCAATCCCCAGTAGTAGGGTCAATACATTCGCCCCCAAAAAACAAAGTAACGTCCAACTGTCCAAAAAAATATCCATATAGTGACTCAATAATTCTTCAATAATTAATAGAAAATAATGCCGCTTAGCAATTCGCGCTCGTGTGGCTGTTGTCATGTTATAAGCTTAAAGCTCTTAGAGACTAACATATTTGATTAAGCTTCGGTGATTTTAGCTTGACATTTGTCTGCAATTACAGTGTCATAAACGCTCTATTATTTAAAAGTCATCATAAAAAAACAATAAAAAAGACAGCTCAAAAGCTGTCTTTTATTTAGATTACCTCATCAAGATTAGACTTAAATTAAAAGTTAACCTGTACATCCCAAACTGAAATGTCTAATTCCGTGCAGTTATGACCTTCACCATTAATCCGGTCAACCACCAAAAAAGGGCTTTCTGAGTTTAGTGCCAGTAGTGGATGATGCCAAACCCCAGCGTTGTATTGAATACCCTGAGTGGATTTGGCATAAAACACATGCAAATCATCAGCAGACTTTGGCGGCTCTCCCTTGGGCGCGACGACCACCACATAATCCTCTGCATTCATAGAAAAGAACGCTTGGGAGCCAAGAGGATGAAACTCCATGACAGATAAAGCGATAGGAACCACGCGCGGCTTGGCCATAAAGATACTAAAACCGACCTCACCACCATCTAAGGCAGCTTTGGCAATAGCATGATGACGGGTGGCAAAGCCATTATTAATCACATAGCAATTTTGCGTGGTTTGCTCGCGCTCATCATACGGCTCAATGACAGCACCAAAGGGGGCAAAAGCTTCTTTAGTCAATGGCTGAGCGGTGAGAGTAATGGTCATAGACTACCTTGCTAATATAAGGGTTAAAAAATTTATAGCAGCCGCCTAATTTAGCACAGGCTGAATTAGGCGACCACTTAATCTATCAGGATTGTCTATCTTTAGCTTATTTAACCACTTTACCAAAGACACGAACTCGGCTGATACCACCATCTGGGAAGATATTGACCCGGATATGAGTGATGGGCTTATCAATCGTCAAGTTGTCAAAGGTATGGACATTATGAGCGCTAAGGACTTGTGGCTCAAGAATGGTCTCCCAGAACATACTTTGGGTAATCAAAGTAGCCTCTGGCGTATTCGGCGCATAGACGGCCTGAATAGAGACTTTGTCGGGGAAGTTGCCTTTAAAATAGGCGGTATCAACCTCGATAGACTCAGGTATTCCGGCTTGACCCAGCGCAATGATACACCAGTCGTTACCTGGCTCACGGCGACGACGAGTCTCCCAACCTTCACCCATGTTAGGGGCTTTGGTAGGCAATAATAAGTTCTCTACGCCGCCAAAATGGGCATCGTTAGAGGCGATGGCGCGGCCACCATTTAACGCACCAACCAAGTCAATGGTGTCATCACCAGCGCTGCTGCTGTCTAATTGAATGTCCCCATAGACACGTAGTCTTGCCACGCCGCCATCAGGATAGATATTCAAACGCACATGAGTCACGACTTGCTCGTCATCGATGTTGACAAACTCATGAGAGTTGCCTTTAAGTGGCGTCATGCCGACCAGTGGCTGCCACTCTTTTTTATCCCAATAATCTTTGCTTAAGTTGCGCAGCTCTTCATCGCTTTGCTGCATCAGCTCTGGTGCATATAAAGCGTCGATGCTAGCAGAGGGAGGATAGTTGCCCGTGAAGTGACTGGTGTCAATGTCAACGCCAGCAATCTTAGTAGGGCGAGCCAATTGGATAATAGCGTAGTCATAGCCAAGCACACGCTTACGTCGAGTCTCCCAGCCGTCCATCCATTTGCCATTGTCATCGAACTCAGCGACGATGAACACGGGTGGTTCTGGTTTTAATAGGCGGTCTTTAGGCGCAAAAAAGTCATCGGTAGAAAACAGCGCTTTGGCCCCTAAGCGGCTATCAGCCACATTGGTCTTTTTGACGAAGTCAGGTAGGGTGTCAGGCAGGTTGTTCGGTAAAATAACTTGACCAGGTTGTCCAGCAGAGTGACTCATAATATGTCCTTATCGGTTGAGTAAAAGTGAATTAAAAGCTAATCGGTAATTTATAAACTGAGCCTACGCATATCGCAATAATTTGACGACTGGTTAACCTCTTTGCACCGACTAAAGGTAAAGTCAGCCCATCCAAAGATAATTACCAGTCGTTCATAACCCGTCGTTTATCAAGAGTTAAAATCTTATTTTCGCGTCAGTTCAGTTGTTAATATTGCCATGGCTAAAGCCGATTGGATTAAAGCCAGTTAGCGGTATTACTAGGGGTAGCAGGATGGTGCTCATACCAATGCTTGGCAATCTCATCACGGCGGCATACCCAAACATCTGGCTTTTCGCTGATATATTTCAGGAACTTTTTGAGCGCTGTGATGCGTCCTGCTCGGCCAATGATTCGGCAATGCAAACCAATAGTCAGCATCTTAGGCGCAGTCGCCCCTTCTTCATAAAGGGTGTCAAAGCTGTCCTTTAAATATTGAAAAAACGGCTCGGCATTGGTGAAGCCAGGACTCGATGAGAATCGCATGTCATTGGTTTCAAGGGTGTAAGGGATAACCAGATGCGGCTTTCGAATGATTTGTACGCCATCTTTATCAGCTTGCTCAGTCTTGACAGCAACCCAATAAGGCAGCTCATCGGCATAAGAGTCTGAGTCATAAATATAGCCGCCTTGCTCCACGACCAATTCGCGCGTGTTAGGACTATCGCGACCGGTATACCAACCTAGTGGCTGCTTGCCCACCATCTGCTCAAAGATTTCGGTAGCACGGTGAATGTGCTCGCGCTCACTCTCACGGTACATGTATTGATAGGTAATCCAGCGCAGGCCATGACTTGCAATCTCATGACCATCCTCTAACACGCGGTCGATGATATGTGGGGTTCTTTCAGCAGCAGCTGCGCAAGTAAAAGTAGTGATAGGGTAGTTATACTCTTTAAAGGTATCTAATACCCGCCAAACCCCAACGCGGCTACCATATTCAAAGGCGGACTCGATTGACTGGTGGCGATTGGTAAACTCTGGCGTGCCTAATACGTCTGATAAAAACTTTTCAGACTGACCATCACCGTGAATGACGCTATTTTCAGCGCCTTCTTCGATATTTAGCACAAACTGAACGGCAATCTTAGCGCCGCCTGGCCATTTGGCTTGAGGCGGATTGCCTGCATAGCCTTTTAAATCACGTGGGTAGCTGTCGGCATCAAAATTACTGGTCACGTGCTTAAGCTCTTTTAATGACATCGTGGCGTTCCTTGTTTTATTACTATTAGTAGGATTTGTTTGATACTAAAGAATATTTGATACTAAAGAACATTAGCTAAGTCTATAAACTCTCATAACTGACCTGTTAATGGGGCTTATGCCAGCTGATAAGCCCAATTAAATTTAGCTTAACCTATATCCAAAGTAGCCCTCAATTACGGAACGAGCCATGGTTGGAGATTAAAGCCCCGATACATAAGAGATTAATTGCTCGCGCTCTTCGTCAGTCATATTGGTTAGATTGCCAAGGGGCATAGTTTTGCCTTGAACAAAAGGAATGATTTTGGCCTTATGCGCTTTTAAGTCATCTGGCGTTTGCAAGATAACACCTAAAGGCGGCGAACTAAATCCTGCTTGTGTAGGCTGAGCGGCATGACAAGTGCTGCAGCGGGTGTGCACGATGCTCATAACACCATCATCGCCTGAAGCTGATGTAGTTGTGGCTGCTGTGGCTGCTGAAGCTGCTGTCATAGCGCCATGGGCTGCTGCATTACCATTATCTGAGGAAGAGGTGGCAGGAGCACTAACTGCTTGGGCAGATACTGGCTGAGCAGCAGCAGGTTTGATAGGCTCAGGTCGCATCCAAATAATAAGAAGTAAGGTTAACAGGGCAGGGATAACTAAGTAGCGAGGGCGTTTAAAACCACGATGCTTAAGGTTAAAGTAATGACGAACCGTGGCGGTAATAATACCAATGAATACCAGCACCAACCAACCGTGCTTATGAGAATAAGTCATCGGGTAATGGTTGCTAATCATGATAAAGATAAGCGGGAGGGTAAAGTAGTTGTTCATCAATGAGCGGTTTTTGGCCATGAGTGCCAATTCAGCCACTTCTTTACCAGGCTTAACCCCATCTCGAACGCATTGAACTAAAGCGCGCTGCGCTGGCATAATGCCAAAGAATACGTTGCCTGCCATAATTGTGCCTAGCACAGCGCCTACATGGATATAAGCGGCGCGGTCACTAAACAGTTGATAGGCAAGCCAACTGTCAAGGATCATTAGGATAAAAATAAGCGTGCTAAAGATAGCCGCATTTTTGCCTAGACGGCTACGGACAATGGCTTCATAGATGAAGTAATTGCCAAATAAAAACATCAAGCTGGTGGCGACAGCCACGACCGATGAGCTAAAGGCAACTTTATTTGGATCGATGAGATAGGCCGTGGCATTGATATAGTAGACAAAAAACAACATCGCCATACCTGTTAGCCAAGTGGTATAGGCCTCCCATTTAAACCAATGCAGCGTCGTTGGCATAGACTCAGGTTCAAGCTTGTATTTGGCAATCTCGTAAAAGCCGCCACCATGGACTGCCCAAAGATCCCCTGAGATACCTTTGTTCTTTTTCCACTCAGGAGGCTCACGCAAGCTTAAATCGAGCCAAACGAAGTAAAAAGAGGCACCAATCCATGCCACGCCCGCAATGACGTGAAACCATCTGAAAAATAACTGAAACCAATCTAAGAGATATGCACCCATCCGCCGCTGTCCTTTTAAGATTTAAATATTTAAATTAACCGTTTCTATCACTGCATTCGCACCCGTCAATCTTTGACTCTATGTGCCAACTATTAGTGACTAAATCACCAACAAACTCATCAGTGACTAAATCACTAGCAAGCTCAATTACGAGCCGCGATAAGTGCTATATCCATGTGCGCTTAGTAATAAGGGCACATGATAATGACTGGCCTCATTGATGACGAAATCTATAATGACCTGCGGATAAAATGCCGTTAGGCTCTGAGCGTCAAAATAAGATTGGGTATCAAAGGTTAGCGTGTAGCGGCCCTTCACAAGGTCATGCGATTGATCGCTGCTAGCTTGGTCAAAGTCCCAACTATCTGGTGTCACTCGGCCATCGTCATTGGTGGTGCCATGTGCCAGTAGATGAGCGTTATTTTGCTCATCAATGCGGCGGAGGGTGACAGCGATATTAGCGGCAGGTTTGCCCAGATGAGTGTCTAGGATATGCGAGGATAAGGTTGCTGAAGTAGTGGTGCTCATAGCGGCTTCCTTTTAGGGTAGCAATAGTTAGTGATAGCAATGGTCAGTTAGAGCAGCGTGCTTAGATAACGTAAATAAGGTAAGGGATTGGCTTAAATCGCTACTCAGTGATGAGCTTACTGAGTCGCAGCTGAGTGATTTTGTTTTGTTCAGCCGCTGCATTGGCCAGCTCTTCATCACGGCTATTGGGCAACCGCGCTAGCAGTAAATCGAGCATTTGCTGTGCTGATTTGCCAGTTGCAAAGACAATAAAAATAAAGCCAAACTTATCCAAGTAGTCTTGGTTACCTTTGGCGAGGGCGTGCAAAGTAGCGTCGTCTGCGCTATTGACCGCTGACTGCTCGTGAGAGGCGCTACCAAGGGTATGGCGGTATTTCTCTTTTAGTGTTTCAACATTGCCAATCTGAGGATGACCTTCAAAGGCTTGCAAAAAGTCGCTTTCACCCATGGTTGCCCAAACCTCATCACTAGCGGCTACAAGGGCGTCAATTGAATCAAAAGGACGCTGCTCTATTACCGCCTGAGCCCAGCGTTCACTGGTACAGCAAGATAGCAAATGGTCTTTGGCAGCTTGGGGGGAGAGCTGATTAAATTGAGAGAGAGAAATCGTCACGAAAAAGTCCTTTTTGATGGGTCCATTCTATAAAATGAGCATGAGATAAGGGTATCTAAAATTGTATAATTGGCTATAATGCAAAAACCTGACCAAATGGTCAACTAATTTATAAATTATTTTACAATTACTAGGGTATGTCCTCAATTAGCTTCTGAGGCTTAAAATGAGATAGATTTTGTCAATTCAAGAAAATTTAGCAGAGAATATGAACATATTGGCTAGAAACTCTCATAGAATTAGGCAAAGATTGGC
>JAUNVX010000322.1 GCA_030540615.1 Psychrobacter sp.
TTTGGCGGCTTGGTGCTGATGAGCTGCTTTAGCCAAAACCTCATTCCCATTCATATTGCCTTTATACCTCTAGTAATTCCACCATTGCTGCTCGCCTTTAACCGTTTGCAGGTCGACAGACGTTTGCTGGCGTGTCTGATGACTTTTGGTTTGGTCAATACCTATATGTTTTTGCCCTATGGCTTTGGTGATATTTACCTCAATCAAATTATGCTCAAAAACGTCAGTGAGGCAGGACTGGATGTTGCCAATATCTCGGTCATGAAAGCCATGGCTATACCGGCAATGGGTATGGTTTGCGGCTTATTAATAGCGATGTTTATCAGTTACAGAAAACCAAGGGTTTATCAGGACCTAGCCATCGACCAGCAAAGTCATGACGCGGCGATTAATAGTGACACCCTAAGCAAAACTGCGACCAAGGCCGCACCACAAAGCATGACCAAGACCATCATTGCCCTTGTCGCCATCATCACAGCCTTTGTGGTTCAGCTGTATACCGACTCGCTAATCCTCGGCTCATTGTTTGGTTTTGGGGTGTTTATGGCGACAGGCGTGGTGAAGTGGCGTGATGCGGATGGGGTGTTCAACGATGGTGTCAAGCTGATGGCGATGATTGGCTTTATTATGATTACCGCTCAAGGCTTCGCTGAAGTCATGAAAGCAACCGATCAGATTGCCCCGTTGGTGGATGGGGCGACGACATTGTTTGCGGGTAATAAGGCAATCGCGGCCTTTATTATGCTACTCATCGGTTTAATCGTTACCATGGGCATCGGCTCATCGTTTTCTACTATTCCTATTATCGCTGCTATCTACGTACCTCTGTGTGTTAGTCTGGGATTTTCACCCTTGGCAACCGTTGCTATCATCGGTACAGCAGGAGCGCTAGGGGATGCAGGATCACCTGCTTCTGATTCGACGCTAGGGCCAACGTCAGGTTTGGCGGTCGACGGTCAGCACGACCATATTAAGGACAGCGTGATTCCCACGTTTATCCATTATAACATTCCGCTGCTACTGTTTGGTTGGATTGCGGCGATGGTGCTGTAAAAGCTTAAAAATCTGTAATTTATTAAGATAATCACTGCTTTTAAGCCTTTGCTTTTAAGCCCCCTCCATTTCTAAAGGAGGGTTGGGGAGGATTTTTAAGAGAAGATTGGGATGGATTTTTTAACGGAGAATCAGGAAGATTTAGCAAAGATGGAAAAATTTTGATAAAAGAATAAGAATAGCCGATATCCCTGTACTTAATCGGAATTCATATACTTTATCATGGCATAATAAATTAACGTGATTAAAGAGACTATTAGTAAGGTAAGAAACAATAGCGACTGCCAAATAATCATCCAACTGACAGGGGGTGATGCGTGCATCGCCCACAATCCAAAATAGCCCAAAAACAACACCGCTATCAGCAACATCGGCAGTAGCTTCCAGTGACTTTTTATATAAACATCGACCACCACCAGTAAGCTTAACTGTAATGTCATAACACCCACCAAAAGCATTACTAGGTGCATGGGATAGGTGTGAGTCTCTATCAGATCGCTTCCAGGAAATGCATGAGGATTGGGTTCAAAGCCTGCTTTTATAATGAGCAGTACAAATATTGTCCAAATAGTCACAAAAATAATTCGTAATCGACGGGCCTGGAAATAATGAATAAATGCTGTAAAAATTGACCGTATTGTCATAAGTAGTACCTGCTAGATTAGGGCGTGTCCTCATTTACCGAAACTAAAGTTTAATGGACTTAAAATGGCTA
>JAUNVX010000079.1 GCA_030540615.1 Psychrobacter sp.
GTCACTTATCAGATGTATATTAACAATAAGCTTACCCAAGATGGCGACACAGCGATGATGCTATTCCCTGTTTATGAGCTGTTGTCCGAGATCAGTCATGCCTTTAGCTTGCAGGCAGGAGACGTCATTATGACTGGCACGCCAAGCGGCGTTGGGGCTTTAAATAAGGGTGATCAGGTCAAGCTTACTCTAGGCGGCCATACTTGGCAGGCGCGGATAAACTAGGTTTAATTTTTAGCGTTTGAGCCACAAAATCTTAGGGTGCATTAACGATTTATAAGGTATTAACTGTTATACCAAAATTTAAAATAAACCCTAATTTATCATTTCTGGAAAGTGATTTAGCCGCATGCCTAGCGGGCCAATTAAGAATGACTCACCGTTTTTGGTAACACTAGCAGCCCCATTATCAAAATCTGCGGCTTTTTTATAGTCCAAAGCAATAATGAGTTCGTTATCTTGATTGATAAAGCCATGATTGCCTTTTTGGCTGACGTGAGCAAGCCCTTCTTGAAATAAAGAAGAGGTTGAGTATTCAAAAGGTACGATGACTTTATTATCGGCGTTAATAAAGCCAAATTTGCCGCCTCTTTTGACCGAAGCTAGCCCCTCAGAGATACCTTCGATACTTTGATAGTGAAGGGCCGTCACGAGTATATTCCCCTGTGTAACGATACCAAATTTATTATTGACACTGACCTTAGCAAGATTTTGCTGGGAAGAGATTGACCACTGCTCCTGACTTTGGCTATCGTCACTATCGATAGTCAGCCATTCTATACTGTCATAGACAAAGGGTATGATTTGATGACCCTGATGATTAAAGGCAGCTGATTTGCCATTTTGTGTGGCGACGATTAGCCCATTGTCATGCAAAGCAATCTGGTCATATTCTAAAGGTAGTATTTGAATGCCTGCTGCATTTAATACGCCATTTTTACCATCTTTTTTAACTCGAATCAGACCAAATAAATAGTCAATATTTTCAAGCTCATAAGTCAAACTTGCATCACTTTTTGGCGTTACAACGACTAAAGGGGCATTGAGTTTTTCTTTATGTTTTATTTCGCCGCCAATGACACTGGCCAAGGTGCCAAGTCCTGAGTCTATCCGGTAAAGTGATCTTTTAATCTCTACCAAAGCACCAAAGAAGTCACCAACATCTTCATATTGGGGCGAAATAGTGACGTTGGCATTGGCATCGATAAAACCATAGAGACCGTTTTGCTGAATGATTGCCAACCCTGAGTGATTGAGCCGACCGATTTTATCGTAATCTACCGCTAGCACAGCATTGTCTAAACTATCTGTTATACCAGATTTACCCCCTATGGTGACCACATTCAGGTTGTCACCAAAATCTAGAGAGTCGTCATATTGGTTCCCAGTAATCGGCACTAGATTGGCATCAACCAATTGATGTTTTTTGTCCTTTTTTAACCAATAGTACCCTTCTGTATCTTGGCGAATCATCTTATATGCCAAAGGGATAACGACATTTCCCTTAGCATCGATGACACCCGATCTGCCAACCAACGTGACCAATGCCAAGCCATTTTTGAAGCCACGAGTCGCTGAGATGTCATATATCATTGGGACAATTAATTTATCATCACGGTTGATATAGCCACTCTGTTCAGCCAAAGTGACCTCTGCCAACCCTTCCGAAAAAGGTGCGGCATAATCATAGTTAAACTCAATCACTGTTTGGCCCTGGCTATCAATATAGCCATATTTGCCGTTTTTACTAACCGCCGCGAGTCCTTCAGAGAATTTTTGCGCATCATCATAAATCAAGGGGACGATAACTTCTCCTCTACCATCAAGGTAGCCACGATGGGTCATAACAATTTGACTACCGCCAACCGTCTCGTCGACATTTATGCCGACTGAGATAATGCCTTCTGAGCTGTTCTTTATCTCATCATATTCAAAGGGCACTATCACATTGCCCAAGGGATCAATCATACCGAACTTGCCATCTTTTTTGACGACAGCAAGGCCCTTATGAAAGGGGTTAATCTCATCATATTCAAGAGCAATGACCACGTTTCCGTCAGTATTCGCGAAACCTTGCTGTAGACGATTGGTAACTGCCACCAGTCCAGAATCAAAAACACAGTTATCCAAAGGTGTGACAGCCGTTAATAATATAAGGTCCTCTGGCAACACAAAGCCATCTCGAATCTCGCAACCTTCAAAGACAGCCATAGAGGAAGTGCTCATCAGTAGAGCACTAAGGCAAAGTAGTAATGGCAGGGTTTTCATAATAAATCCAAGGTATTATTAGGATAATAAAACTAGAGCTCTAAAGGGTAATGATAGGCTGTCAGCTGATAAAACAAGATAAGACTGGGTTAGACAATGGGCGATAATGGATAAGGGATTGTTAATTTTAATAATTATTTTAAGATTAGCTGTAAGGGCTATTAAGACTTTTGACAATGGGTAATCATTTGATTGGCTAATGAGTCGTATTTAATCGTAACTTACCATTTTTAAATTAGCATTTTTAAATCACGATTTGTAAGCTACATTTAATAGTTTTTTCTCGTATTGACTTAATTTTACTATAGCATAATCAATATTAAATAAACGCAGGCTCATTATTATTTGAGCATTTGTTGATACTATTTGGTGGTTCTAAGTGAAATTAAAGACGCAAAGCGATTCTATTTTAGACAATAACTATAGTTTTAGAGAGTATTATGGCTATTGTGTCATTGACATCTACTGCAGTCGGCTTTTTATCGATATAAAGCCTTTATTGAAAATCATCATTGATGTCACTGTCATCGAACCGTCACCTAGCATTCAACGTTATGTCATCAAACATAAGTAGGCTAACGGCAATCTTATCTTATTTGCCCTTAACCCAGCTGACAGCAAGGTGACCTATCATGACGATATTTAACAATAACAATAAAGCCCCGAGCATAAATGCTAAGCAAAACCTCGCTGCAGACATCGTGGAGGACTCAAATCCTACGGATAACACCGAGTTTCACACCATCGTAAGCCAACGTATGAATCGCCGAACGGTACTAAAAGGCGGCACTGGGCTGACGGCAGCGGCGTTTTTTGGGGCCTTGCCTTTAACAGGCTGTGGCAATGATGACAGCAGCAGCAATAATGGCAATGGCGGTGGCGCAAAAGGTGATCTAGCCGCAGTACCTGCCAGTGGCGATTTGACCCGCCCTGAAGCGTTAAGCTTCACTGCCGTCGCCCATTCAACCGCACAACAGATGAGCGTCGCTGAAGGCTACAAAGCGGAGATGATACTGCCTTTGGGCACACCGCTCATCGCAGGCGTAGAGGACTGGAAAGACAACCGAGAGCAGTCAGCCGAGTCCTTTGAGCAGCGCATGGGGGACAATCATGACGGCATGTGGTTCTTTGGCAAGGACGGCAGTCAATACAATCCTAAGGCCTCAGACAGTGGCCTCTTGGTGATGAATCACGAGTACGTCAATAGCGACAAACTCAGTCCTTTTGGCTACAAAATCATTGAAGACAAAAACGCTGCGCCCATCTTTCAAGAACAGCGTCTGGCCAGTGACGTGCGCCGCGAGGTCAACTGTCATGGGGTCGCTGTGGTTGAGATGCAGCGCCGAACAGATGGCAAAGGCTATGAGATGGTCTTAGGGTCTAAGTTTAACCGCCGTATCACTAGCGCGACCGAAGCTGAGATAACAGGACCTGTGGCCGGCTCTGACTTACTTAAGACCAAATACGACCCAACTGGCACTAAGACGCGCGGTATCAATAACAACTGCGGCGCGGGCCTATCCCCTTGGGGCACGTATCTCACCACTGAGGAGAACTTTTTAGGGGTCTTTGGCCGTGGTCAAGATGCTAGCAAATTGACGGACGCTCAAAACTATGGCCGTGAGCGCTACGGCGCTAAAGAGGACTTTGCCAGCTGGGGCTACAAGTGGCATACGCCGCCTGCTAAAGACGCCAAAATCATGGATGAGTTTGCGCGTTGGGACATGACGGCGGTGGGGGCGACTGCACTTGATGACTACCGCAACGGCTTTAACACCTTTGGCTATATCACTGAGATTGACCCGTTTGATCCTACTGCTGCGCCGCGTAAACGTAGCGCCCTTGGCCGCTTTGCTCATGAAAACTGCGCTTTTGCGCCAGTCGCTGAGGGCAAACCTGTCGTGTTTTATATGGGCGATGACTCGCGCGGTGAGTATATCTATAAGTTCGTCTCTAAAGCCAACTGGTCCAACAGTGACATCGGGCGCGGCCTTAGCGCTGGTGACAAATATATGAACGATGGCACGCTATATGTGGCAATCTTTAACGCCGACGGTAGCGGTCAGTGGCGGCCATTAACCCACGGCCAAAATGGCTTGGATACGACCAATACTGTGTTGCCATTTAATGATCAAGCAGAGGTGCTGGTGTTTGCACGCGCGGCGGCTGATGTGCTCGGTGCTACCAAAATGGATCGCCCTGAGTGGGTCTCGGTCAGTCCCGTCACCGGAGAGGTCTATGTCACCCTCACCAATAATAAATATCGCGGCACTCGTGATGACCAGCCAGTGGATTCAGCCAACCCTCGAAGCTATGACAATCGCGGCAAAGCGCGTGGCAATGACAACGGCCATATCATTCGTTGGGCTGAAAAGGCCGGCGACCATGCAGCCACAAGCTTTGATTGGGATATTTATCTCTTCGCAGCGCCAAGTGATTTAAGCGCTGAGAATTTATCAGGACTGGATAACAATAACGATTTGTCTTCACCTGATGGGCTATATTTCGACCCACGCGGCGTGCTTTGGATTCAGACCGATGACGGTGCGTATACCGATACCACCAACTGTATGCTGCTTGCCGCCTTGCCAGGCAAAGTCAATGATGGCGCGATTAAGACCACTTCAGCCGGACAAAGTACTCGCCTAGGTATGCAGGCCAATGAGCAAAATATCAAGCGATTCTTTGTCGGTCCAGAAGGCTGCGAAGTGACTGGCATTACCATGACGCCTGACTTTAAGACACTGTTTATTAACATTCAGCATCCTGGCAATGCTTGGGGCGCAGCCTCTGATGGTGGTACGCCACGCTCTGCGACGGTGATGATCACTAAAGAGGACGGTGATGTCATCTTAGCCGAGTCTTTTGCCAAACCTGCTACCACGTAGCTTGTGTTTCTGATGTTGATTTCTGTTCTTGCTTTCTATTATAAAAGTTAATTAAAGAAGTCTTTGATATTAGCGGGAATAAAAAGACCCTCAAGTTCTGACTTGGGGGTTTTGTTTACTCATAAGGGTTGTCTTTTAAAGGGGTTTTAGCACAGTTATCTTTTACGCATTTTTGACTTCATTCTAAAAGTGGCCATCAAATCTGTAAATTAGCGCTTTGGAAGCGTTGCTTGTTAAACTGAGGATTGATCGATCACCGCCTTAATTAAAGCTAGCATAGAAATTAGCAACAAAATGAACAATTGTTAATTAAGTATGATAACATTGTTATAAAGTTTCAATTAATAATCATAAAATAATAAGGTAGCGTTATGGTAGAGACTATTATCGCCGGATTAATTTTTGGTATGATTGCTTGCATCTTTAAACTAGGCAAAGGCAGCATAGTTTGGGTAGTGACGTTAGGGGTGGGGGTCATAGGAGCCGTTTTAGGTAATTTCACAGCAAACTATCTAGGCTTGGCCAGTGGCTTAATGTTCACGGTTATCGGTGCGTTAGTTCTGCTGTTTTTACACGACTTTCTTTTGGTTGAATAAGCGTATTAAAATAGTTTAGATGGCTATTTTTGGCTTGATAGAATGAACAAGTGATTAACCCTTAACTCTTGACCCTCAAGCCTTGGCTTGGGGGCTTTTTATGTCTGCTAGTAAGGGGTTTGCCCTCGAATGAGTCGGCTAAATAAATGACATCAGCTGATGAAACTTGCTACTATATCTTAGTTACCATCGTCTCTTTTTAACCGTTGTTAATTTTTATCACTTCAATTCTGACTATTTGCATTTTATTACTTGCCTGATTACTTCATTGACCACCTTATTTATTAACAGATACCGAGACCCAAACCATGGCCAAAAATGCCCTTCAAGCTCAGTTGCTACAAGCCGGATTGGTGGACAGCAAAAAAGCCAAAAAGCTCAACAAACAATCGCAGCATGCCAAGCGAACAGGTGAGTCAGCCGATGCCGAAGTCAAGGCAGCTGTGGCCGCTGCTCAATCAGAAAAGCTAGAGAAAGATCGTCTGCTCAATCAACAAAAACAGCAAGCGCTCGAAGAAAAAATGCTTCAGGCCAATATCATCCAAATGATTAAACAGCATCAGCTCACCGATACCCAAGGTGACATCAGTTATCAGTTTGTGGATGAAGGCAAGATTAAAAGAATCGACGTCAATCAAAAGCTCTATGATCAAATCGTGGCAGGTCACGTGGTTATCGCTCGTCAAGATAGCGGCTATGCCCTGTTGCCGAGGCCACTGGCAGATCGAATCAATGCCAAGCTAGAAGGATTCATCGTGGTATCCAATGACAAGGCCGCAGATCAATTGGATGAAGATGATCCGTATGCCGCTTATGTCATCCCTGATGATTTGATGTGGTAGCTGTTATTTAATAATGGTTAACGGTCACTGCTACTCATCATAGACGGCAAAGTAAAACTCACGCATGGATTCAATCATATCAATGGTGATTTGGCGTGCGCCTGGGTGCAAACTGGTTAGATTCACAAACCCATGCGGCATACCAGGCGCTTTGATCAACTCTACTTTATTGCCGCAGGCCTTAAGCTTTTGCGCGTAGGCCTCACCTTCATCAGACAACACATCAAGCTCAGCGGTCACCACAAAAGCGGGTGGCAAATTATCCAACTTTCCATGAATGGGCGAGACCAAGGGGTCTAGCTTATCAAGCGAGCTATTGCCCAAATAAAACTGCTTAAACAGCGCTTTGTCCTCTAGAGACAATAGGGTTCCTGAGCCATAATTTTGATAGCTTGGGTAGTGAGACTGACCACGCTCATTATCAGTCACCGGATAAATCAGCCACTGCATGATAGGTACTGGGGTAGAGGCGTGAGTTGAGCCTTGAGCTGAGCTAGTAGCAGAGCTGTCAGTCAAATTATCAGCTGCTGTTAATCCTGATAGGCTAAGCTGTTGACTCACCACAGTTGCCAAATTGCCACCAGCACTATCGCCGCAAACGATAATTTGACCTGACTTAAAGGCCAGTGTCTGATGTTGCTTGGCCGCCCAAAGTACGGCGTCAATACAATCTTCGCTAGCGGCAGGAGCGGGGGCTTCAGGGGCCAAGCGATAATCGACACTTAAGACACAGAAGCCAGTGTAATGACAGAGGTAATAACAGAACTCATCATGGCTTTCGATGTCGCCCAAAGAAAACCCGCCACCATGAAAGAAGACAATGAGTGGCAACTCGCTGGGCGGTTTATCCTTACCTGTTGAACCTGCCACATTGGGTAGATAATGACGCAGCTTGATTGCATCACCTTGACGATTATCAAAGCTTAAGTCCTTTACCGAAGCAATATCAGGCACGTCCCGTTGCATGGACTGTAGCAAAACTGTGGTCTGATTAAAGCGCCGCCTTGATGCCTTGATATCCTCTGTCACCAATCCGCCTTGCTTACTGGTGGCGGCCATGATTAATTGCATCAAGGGGTCAGCACTCTCAAAGCGTTTGGCAGGACCAATAAGCTGCACCAGCTTGAGCAGCACAGGCTCAGGAATATTGGGGAGCAGTCTCGCCACTTGGGGGGAGACTTGAGATTGAATCTTAGCTTGCAGATGTTTGCTTTGAGGCGAGTTCGCTAAAGCAGCGGCTTTGGCAAGAGGCGCAGTGATGGCAAAGCGGCGAGGGCGAGATTGGGTCATAAGTCATCCTTGATAAGTATAGCTGCTTAGAAAAACCAGCAAGCTCTAAAAAACAGCAGGCTAAGCCAATTGAGCTAAGCGGGGTAAACTCAGCCTGCTAAACGCTATAAGTCTACTCATTGTAGTACTTATCAGCAGTCGCCGCCTTACCTAAATATCACAAACGGCATCGTCTTTAACAGTGAGTTAAGTCGTTAGTAAACCATAGCGAAAGTCTAATAATATTGACGCGCTGGTGGCGATAAAACGGGGCTAATAAGACTATAAAACCAGCGAGCGAAGGCATAGATATTTTCATTAGACTGGTCACTAAGTTGTCATAATTATTTTTTAACATATCCTCACAGAATTGATATCAAAGTTAATCTTGCATCTAGCCATCTTTGAGGACAGCCAAATGACCCCGTCAAATCTTTGTGAGCGCACCGAACTTTCCAATCAAAACAACTCTAATTTAATCAATGACGAACAAATCTATATTGAGCAAAATAATAACCATCGATCTGATTCGCTGAGACCCAGCGCCACTCGCCGAACTGTCTTGCGCTTTTTGGCAGGTGTTCCCGTATTACCCTTAGCGGCTTGCTCGACGTCATCCATGATAGCGGGTCCAGATAAAACAGGGTCAAGCGTATCGCCTATGGCCAAAGCCATTAAATCTGTAAAATTCATCGGTATGCAAGCGCCAAGCCTTGCCAATCCCGAGCAAATGGCTACCATTAGCGTCAATTCAAAAATGCAGGCCACTTTCACTGATGGCAGTCAGCAACTCTTTGATTTGCAGTACAATCCGTTCTTTATCACAGGCGACATGGTACCAGACGGCAAAGGCGGCCAAACCCGTGCCGGTCAGCTCTATAACATCCACAATCAGCCTATCTATGATGGCTCAGCCGGTACACCAGTCCCTTTTTATTCAAACTGTCCAGATGGCTCGTCGTTATTGACGGTCAAAGGCGCTAAAGTTCCGGGCGTCAAAGGCAACCCCGTGTTTGCCGTGGTGCAGTTTGAATATACCAGTATGAACCATGCGGGCAAAGACATGTGGGGCCGCGTCCCTTCACCGATTGCGGTATTGACGCTCGATCAAAATCCGCAAACAGGTGAGCTAAAACTGGTCAAATATTCAAACGTTGATACGTCACCGGTGCACGGCCTTTGGATTACTTGCGGGGCGTCGTTATCGCCTTGGGGCACGCACCTATCCTCAGAAGAGTATGAGCCTGATGCGTTCAACCTTGCCAAACAAGACGATGGCAAGTTCCTAGACTTTAGCCAAGCGTTATTTGGTGATAAAAATAAAGCCAACCCTTATCATTATGGTCATCTGCCAGAAGTGTTTGTGCGTCCTGATGGCACAGGCTTCGTCAAAAAACACTTCAACCTTGGCCGTATCTCCCATGAGCTAATCCAAATGATGCCTGATGATTGTACCGCGTTAATGGGCGACGATGCGACCAATGGCGGATTGTTTATGTTCGTGGCTGACAAGCCTCGCGATCTATCAGCGGGCAATCTTTACGTCGCCAAAGTCACTCAGACCTCTCCCAAAGGCGTCGGCACAGGGACTTTTACCACCCAATGGATTCATTTAGGTCATGCCACCAGCACTGAAATCGAAGCGATGGCCAACACCTACAAGCCCGAAGACATCATGAGCGTCAAGTTCGAAGACCCCAAAGACGCAAGCTACACCAAGGTTTATTTAGGGGGCGAGCCTAACTGGATCAAGCTCAATGCCAATAACAAAAACGCTGAAAAAGCAGCGGCTTTTTTAGAGACACATCGTTACGCAGCGCTCAAAGGCGCATCAATGGCCTTCACCAAAATGGAGGGCACCACCGTCAATGCCAAAGACAAAGTCGCCTACTCAGCGATGTCGCGTATCGAAAAGTCTATGGTTGATCCAGTAAAATATGGCGACTATGGCGTGCATGTCGAGCAAAACAAATCCGGCGCAGTTTACGCCCATGACCTGCGCGGCGCTCAAGTAGCGATCAATGATAACAGCAAAATCAACTCTGACTGGGTGCCTGTTCGCATGTATGTGCCCCAAAATTTGGCGGGTCAAGACATCTCAGCAGACGCTTTAGGCAACAAGTCACATCCGGACAAAGTCTCGTGCCCAGACAACCTAAAGTACTCAGAAAAACTACGCACGCTATTCATCGGTGAAGACTCAGGCACGCACGTTAATAACTTCCTTTGGGCCTATAACGTCGATACCCATGAGCTCACTCGCTTGCTCTCTACCCCAGCAGGCGCTGAATCTACTGGCCTGCACGCCGTCGATGAAGTCAATGGCTTCACCTACATTATGAGCAACTTCCAGCATCCGGGCGAGGGGGTCGAGGACAACAAAGCCATCGCTGCCACCATCATGCCGCTACTCAAACGCAACTTCAAAGACAACTTTGGGGCGGCTGTCGGTTATCTTGGCTTAAAAGTAGCCGCGCCTACTGGCAAAGCCTAGACGTCATCAAAGTGGTAATAAATGAGCCATTTAAATAACAAAACCCTCAAGCGTAAAGGTTGAGGGTTTTTTAGTCATCAAAAAAAGTTAGCAGCTATAATGTTAATGATGCAAACCATGATAAGCATGTATTTGAATGACAGGATGATTCACATTACCAGTATAAAGCCAATTTTTTTTAGCTAAAGCCCTATGTTTATACCACTCTATCCCTGTGATAATGCCATGGTCATTATCGATTAGCACTAATGAGCTGCTGTGAAAATTCATCAGAAATAAATCTGAAAATTTCACCCGTCTATCGCTGCCTTCAATCAAAAAAAACTTTGGCGACGGTATTAATTTTTTAAGTTGCGCCATCTCGTTACTATCATAATCATCAATAATGTCTAATGAGGAAAGATAGCCAATCCAGCCGTTTGTCTCATCATTCAGATGAGTCACCATAAAGCCCTCAGTATTATATTCAATTTCCCCAATCTGACGAAAACTGCACTCTATGTCAGCCGTTAAATCATCATCGGAAATCATAATAAAGGTAAACATTATCTTGGCTAACTTTATCCTTAATCAACCAAAAATCTCAAGATAACGTGCTATCACTGTATCAAGGCCCATATAAATACATTCTACCGTCGCGCCATGACCGATAGACACCTCATCGATGCTGCAGGCCTGCAAAAACTCACTTAAGTTTTCAAGATTGAGATCATGACCCGCATTAACGCGTAAACCATGGCCTTTGGCATACGTGGCAACATCGGCGTAAGTCTTTAGCAGAGATTCAAAGGCTTGAGGCTCAGCATCTTTAAGCTCAAAGGCCCTAGCATACGGTTCGGTGTATAGCTCAATACCATCCACGCCTAATGACAAACAAGCTTCAACGCTAGCTTGATTGGGGTCGATAAATAAGCAAATCCTACTGCCGCTAGGGCGTAGCGCGTTAACCGCTTGGGTGAGCAAGTCTAGGTCATCAAAACCCCAGCCATGGTCGCTCGTTAACTGGCTGCTAGCATCAGGTACTAGGGTGATTTGATCGGGCTTAATCAACAGCATAGCATCAATAAAGCGCTGGTCAGGATAGCCCTCGACATTCATCTCTACCACGGAATTAAGTGCAGAAGCTTCAGTAGTAATAGCCTTGATAGGGGCTAAGTCGGCATATTTAATATGGCGCTCATCGTGACGTGGATGCAAGGTTAAGCCTTTAACACCGCGAGCGAGCACGTCTTCAGCGAATTGCTCTAAGCTTGGATAATTGGTATCGCGTGAGTTACGAATTAAGGCAATTTTATTAATATTGAGGCTAAATAGAGTCGACATAAGCGCTAAAATCCTGCGTAAAATGACTGGATAGAATGAGAGATTGGCTGCATAAATAGTATAACAAGCGCTTGGCTAAAAATACGGTCAAATTGTGCTTGAGAGCGCAATCAATAACTTAAAATCCAAAAAAAAGGTGGGCCAGTCGCCCACCTTTTACATCTCAAGAGATTTAAGGATTAATAGGATATTAAATGCTCAAAGCAACCTTGAGGTTTGCTAAGCGAATATCTGCTGAATGTCGTCTTTATTAAAGGTGTAGACCGAACCACAAAAGCCGCAATCCATCTCAAAGCTGCCGCCTTGCTCATTGGCAATCTCTAGCGCCTCACTTTCACCGATTTGCTCAATAGCAGCCTCGCATTTCTCGCGTGAACAAGTGCAGCCAAAGGTTAACTCAACAGGCTCAGGGGCGATGACGTTCTCTTCATTATAGAGGCGATAAATAATCTCACTGGCAGGAAGCTCGGTCAGCTCACTGTCTTTGACCGTGCGAGTGAGCAAGCTTAAACGCGTCCATAAATCATCATCTATGCCAGCATCTGCCTCAAGTTCAGCCTCTAAGGTCTCTTGAGAGGTACGCGGTAACAGCTGAACTAAGATGCCGCCAGCTTGCAGGCCATCACAAGCCAAGTTAATCAGGGTTGGGATTTGTGCTGATTGGCGCTGATAATGCGCCAAACAATCGGCAAGATTGTCATGGCTACGCTCAACGATACCTTGATAAGCTTCACCTTTTTCGGGTTGGATATTGATGAACAGCACGCCTTTACCGAACTCACCCAACT
>JAUNVX010000080.1 GCA_030540615.1 Psychrobacter sp.
AGCCTTGATTATAGGTCAAAATAGCGTATGCCAGCTTCTCGCCGCCTAGTCTTTGGTTGTTAAGGTTAGAGCTCTGGGCGCTTTAGCGTTTATTGGTTATTAGCGTTAATTGGCTATTAGCGTCAATTAACAGTAAGCTAATTTATTATCAAAGTTAATCCAGCGTAAATGCTCTATATCGATACACCTAGGATTTGAGACTCCCCACTGTTATGCTTAAAGCTTTAGTTATTAATGATGATCAAGTCCTATGTACAAAAACGGCAACCGATTGGTTGCCGTTTGGTTTCATGCTACCCGTGCTGGAGTTGACAGTTGACAGTCCTGCTCCTCAATTGGGTTTGGTGACACTTAATAATCAAGAACAAGCCGCGACTTGCCTAGCTGGAGTCAGAGTAGCAGTCAGCTTAGACTATGTGATAGCCCAGCACCTTATCCTGCCTAAACAAACCCAGTGGGTGTCTTTTAGGCAGCTCATTACTGTTTTAGCCAGCCATGACTGCCAAATGCTCAGTGAAGCTATTCAGCTGCTACGCTGGCAAGACCAAACGCGCTATTGTTGCCGCTGCGCCTCACCTGTACTGCCACATGACTCTGGTGAGCGTGCCATGGTATGTCCGCAGTGCCAGCTGGCTCAGTATCCTCGCATTCAGCCTTGTGTCATTACGATTATCACTAGGGCCAATCCCTTAACGGGCGTCAAGCAAATCTTGTTGGCCCATCACCACCGCTATGGCAGCCCGACTATTGACCCCTTATATGGGCTGATTGCAGGCTTTGTGGAAGTTGGTGAAAGCTTAGAGCAAGCGGTGCACCGTGAAGTGCTGGAAGAGGTGAATATCGAGGTGACCAATCTACGCTATTTTGGCAGTCAACCTTGGCCTTATCCCAGTAACCTCATGATTGGCTTCGCCGCTGACTATCTATCTGGCGATTCTGATACTATCGCCGTTCAAGCCTCTGAGCTGTCTCATGCCAAATTCTTTGACACAACTCATTTGCCCAAAATCCCTACTAAAGGCTCCATTGCTTACGAGATGATTCAACAAGTGCTGAACGAATAGACAATTTTTATACTTTTGGCTCTCATTGTACTTTTAGCACTCTATGAATACTTAATAATGCCAATGCTGCGCTCTAAATTTTCAGTCTATGAGAGCTTGCAGTGATTTAAGACACACCTGACTTTAGTAGCCTGATGAACAGCGATGCAATAGGTAATGATATGATTAACGCTGACCCTCTAACCAATGATTCTATAACCAATGACTCTGTAAATAATGTTACGGCAACCAGTGACACGCTGACGCCAGATGCAGTAACCTATAGTGCATTAAATAACGAAGCATCCATTGAACGACTCCACCAATTGCCTATCTTATTTGCAGAGCTGGGGTTGTCTCAGTTAAGTTTGGCTCAGCAGCAACTTATCGCGCAAATTGATGCTTGCTTGCCACAAACCCAATGTGGTCTTTGTGACCACCCTGATGGCTGTTTGCCTTATGCAGCGGCTATAGTCGTAGATGATGAGCCTATTAATAAATGCGTGCCTGGTGGTCAACCCGTCACCGATACTATTGCTCAACTGACCAATCGGCCTTCGTTACCCGTAAGCTCGTCTAAGTGGCCCACTCACCCATCCACGCATAGACCCATAGAAGTACGCGCTGTCATCCGCGAAGACGATTGTATTGGCTGCACCAAGTGTATCCCGGCTTGTCCGGTCGATGCTATTGTGGGGACAGGCAAACACATGCACACTATATTCACTGATTTATGCACAGGCTGCGAGCTTTGTTTGCCGCCCTGCCCGGTCGATTGTATAGACTTAGTGGAAGTTACTGTAGCGCCAAGCGCAGAGCAGCGAATTGATATTCAAGCAGATTTGCGCGAGCGTTATCATCATCATTTGGACCGAGTCACTGCTCAGCTAAGCGATAGCAGTCATGCCAAGCCTGTCATCAGTATGGTGGAAGCCAAGCTAGGTAATGTCACTCATCAAACCATTGACATTGGCGAAGCTGAAGCCAAATCCACCATCGCAGCAGCCAAACTTCGAACGCAGATTAAAAAACTTGAAAAACAACTGAGCATACGCCCAAGCCCAAGCAAAGCTGTTCAACTTGATGACTTAAAAGCGCAGCTTGAGGCTTTAAATTAGCCATTAAATAGGCAAAGATATTGACCTCTAGTTAACCCTTGCCAGCGCCCATTCGCGAGCTAAGAAGATATCCTAAATGAACAATCATGTGACCAAAAAACCTACGGCTGCCAAACCTGTCATGGCCAAAACCAATGCTTCAAGGTCATTAAAGACATCAATGCATAAGACAGCCGAGACTCCGCCTTCACGTAGAATGCCCAACCGTGATATTAGGCCGTTCTTTGACAAGTTAGCGGCCACTATAGATGATCCCGTCACCGAGCTTGAGTATCAAAACACCTTTGAGTTACTGATTGCGGTGATATTATCAGCGCAGGCAACAGACATCAGTGTCAATCTAGCGACCAAGCCTCTATTTGTAGTGGCTAATTCGCCAGAAGCCATATTAGCGCTTGGCGAGGAGGGTTTGAAAGGCTATATCAAGAGTATAGGACTGTATAATGCCAAAGCCAAAAACATCATCAAGACTTGTGCTGATTTAATCGATAAATTTGACAGCCAGGTGCCTAGCAGCAGAGCAGAGCTTGAATCGTTGGCGGGCGTGGGGCGTAAAACAGCCAATGTTGTGTTAAATACCGCCTTTGGTCAGCCTACTATGGCGGTGGACACCCATATATTTCGAGTCAGTAACCGAACGGGATTGGCTACTGGCAAGACAGTATTGGCTGTTGAGAAGAAGCTAGTGGAGCGTATTCCAGAGGACTATATCGTGGATGCTCATCACTATCTTATCTTACACGGTCGTTACACTTGTCAGGCTCGAAAGCCTAAATGCGGGGCTTGTCCGGTGTATGAAGAGTGTATGTTCAAAGACAAAGCTAAGTTCGTTGAGCTGTAGTACATTGGGGACATATTCTCAATCACCAAGGTTATTTTGATGAACGTATTGTTTATTTGTAGTAAGAACCAGTGGCGCAGTCCAACTGCTGAGAGACTATTTGCCTCCCATCCCGCTGTTAATGTGAGGTCCGCTGGCACTCATCGCGCAGCGCGGCATAGCGTTAATCGTGAGGATATTCAGTGGGCAGATACTGTCCTAGTCATGGAAGACAAGCATAAGCAGCATCTCAAAGCGCAGTTTCGCCATGAGTTAATGACCAAAAAGGTCGTTGTTCTCGATATCCCTGATGACTATCAATACATGGATCCTGAGCTGGTAGAATGGCTCACTGAGGCAGTGACAGCGCAGTTGGCTTTGTAGTTTTCAAGATTAATGAACTAGGAGTCATAAATTACTGCATTAAAGACGCAGCCTATGGCCCGAAAGGGGTCTCAGGGCCACCAATAGAGCGTAAAGTTATGCCAGTAGTTCTGTAGCAAATCTTTATCGAAGCGGATAGGGTTATTGCAACATTTTGTGGCTTCCTCTAAGCTAAGCAGTTCACTCTAAGATAACCGGTTGATTCTTTATTATTCAGCAGTACTTGATAGTCTGAAGCATTGCTAGAGTTTTAAGGAGATTCACGGTAAAATATGCCAATTTTATCAATTCCTTTTTGCCTGTCGTCCACACCCCTATTTATTGATCTTAGCAATAAAATCTAACCAACCGATGACAGCTCTTGCCAATAAGTGACACCTCTACTATGCGTGAATATCAACTGTTTACCTCAGAATCTGTCAGCGAAGGTCATCCTGATAAGATGGCTGATCAAATCTCTGATGCCCTACTTGACGCGATTATGCGTGAGGACATGCATGCGCGCGTGGCCTGTGAAACCTTGGTAAAAACCGGTGCGGTGGTGTTGGCAGGTGAGATATCGACCACGGCCAATGTCGATATCGAACGAATTGTTCGAGATACGGTCAATAGCATTGGGTATGATCATTCAGAGCTTGGCTTTGATGGAGAGACTTGCGCCGTCATTAATATGATTGGCAAGCAGTCTCCTGAGATTGCCCAAGGTGTCGATCGCCGTAACCCCGAAGACCAAGGCGCAGGCGACCAAGGCCTGATGTTTGGTTATGCCAGTGATGAGACTGAAGTACTCATGCCTGCTCCCATTGAGTTTGCTCATCGGCTCATGGAGCGTCAGTCAGAGCTACGCCGGTCTAAAGAGTTGCCTTGGCTGCGCCCAGACGCCAAAGCTCAAGTCACTCTGCAATATAAAGACAATATGCCCTCCGCTATTGAGGCTGTGGTGCTATCGACGCAGCATGACCCTAGTATCTCGCAGGCTGACCTTCAAGAAGCAGTCATGGAAACCATCATCAAGCAGGTCCTCCCAGCCCACCTGCTACATGCTGGTACGCGTTATCACATTAATCCGACCGGCAAGTTCGTCATTGGGGGGCCAGTGGGCGACGCTGGTCTTACTGGCCGCAAGATTATCGTTGATACTTATGGCGGCATGGCCCGTCATGGCGGCGGTGCCTTTAGTGGCAAAGACCCTTCAAAAGTTGATCGCAGCGCTGCCTATGCGGTTCGCTATGTGGCAAAGAATATCGTTGCTGCAGGTCTGGCTGAGCGCTGTGAAGTTCAGGTCAGTTATGCTATTGGCGTAGCTGAGCCGACGTCCATATCTGTCAATACCTTTGGCACTAGCAAAATCAGCCACGAGGCCATCATCGAGCTCATTCGTCGTCACTTTGACCTTAGGCCTTATGGCATTACTCATATGCTCAATCTATTGCAGCCTATGTATCAGCAGACAGCCACCTATGGCCACTTTGGCCGTGCAGGCTCTGAGACAGCATTTACTTGGGAAAAGACAGATAAAGCAGAGATATTAAAGGCTGACGCTGGACTTTGATTAAGTGATTTAATGAATGGTTCAAGGCCTTTTATCATCATTCGATTCAGTTTGATAGTTTTAGGCCTTATTAATAATAGAGATAGGAAGGGTGACTTATGAGTGATAATAGTAATAACCAAGATGCTTTGGCACAATCTGAGCTAAGAGATGCCTCAGAGATTGAAATCACTGAAGAGATGCAAGCTTTTTACAAGCGTGCTGATGCTGTGATTGAGCTGGCCAATAGTCAGCTAAGCCCCACCTCTCACTCTGGACAAGTTGGCGCTTCACTGCTTTATGCAGCAGCCCGATATAGTGCTTCTGTGGCTTCCATTGGCTTCGTCAAAGGCGACGATTTGCGTAAAGAAAAAGAAGAAATTATTGAGTTCTATACCAAGCAATATCGTCAGATGCTGAGCGATAATATTGACGATTATGCCCAAAATTTTGATAAGTATGTTCAGCTTAATAGGCCAAATTAAGGTTAATCTATAGTAAGTATCTTTTTTGAATAATTTTAAATTGACTTAGAATTAATTTTGACTCAATAGCCTATCTTTCTGATAGGCTTTTTTGTGGGCTAACCTTTTTGATTACTGGCCTTTTTCTAATGTTAACGCTAAATGGCACTAATTTTTAAGCGTTAGAGCCTTATGAGATAGACTGTCGTCGATTACGGTTGCTATTATTCATCAAGACAGTATTCCCCTCATGCTCAAAATTAAGTTATGATAAAGGCTATCAACTTTAGATATAGACATTCTTTAACATTTTTAATAAGGATAACTTGATGACGATGACTATCACAAAATCTTGGCTCTCATCACTATCGCTAGCCTCGGCTATACTATTGGCAGGTTGTAATAATATGGTCAGTGTTCCTGCGCCGGACACTCAGCCTATTAAAGCCCCTAATCACACGGTAATCCCTAGCCATCCTAACGCCAATACACTGGTACAATGCGGGCCTTTTGATCCCAATGAGCATATGGCGTGCACCATGCAGTTTGATCCGGTCTGTGTCACAGAAAAGACCCCTAATGGTCTTAAGCAGCGCACCGCAGGAAATGCGTGCTCCGCTTGCAACACACCGGCAGCAGTGAGCTATGTCCCTGGCGAATGTCAATAAGCCCTTGCTAATTGAGATAACGCCCTTATTTTAGTCATAGTGCCTGTCAATATTTGATTCAAATAAAAAGCCCACTTTTTTGAAGAGTGGGCTTTTTTTATCAAGATGATTTTTTGACCTTATGTTTTTTCACTATACGTTAAGGATGCAATGACGCTTTATAATCATTGTCAGCATAAATGTCAATACAAGAGGACTGAGGCAAACGCAAATTCATCCTCTCGTCTCTGTATCAAATATCAATTGGATTGACTATATAACCAATAACAATGCCTATAACCAGTTAAATAAGGCCGCTAAATGGGCAATATCTAAGCGTTGGTATTAGTGTTAAAATAATTATTAACTAATTCTCATTTCTACTTTGTTTAAATAACCCCTAATCGTTTGAGAGATCTCATGTCACGATTGTTTGCCATTGGCGATATCCATGGATGCTTATCGCCTCTCAACGCCCTTATTGATGCTATTGAGCCTACCAAAGATGATACCATTATATTTTTGGGCGATATGGTGGATAGAGGTCCTGACACCAAAGGCGTGCTCGATAGGATTATGGCACTCGAGACAACGTGTAAGGTCATCGCTATCGCTGGCAACCATGAGGAGATGATGATAGGCAGTGTGACTGAACTAGAATATGCCAAATCTTGGTTACGCTTTGGCGGCGCTCAGGCACTCGCCTCTTTTGGCTTACCAGATACGCCAGATAGCGTCAAAGATATCCCTTTTAAATATATTTATTGGCTAAAAAATTTAGCCCGCTGCATCATTATGGATGATTTTATCTTTTGTCATGGGGCAGCCAACCCTAAAGTACCGATTGAAAAGCAAAATACGGAGCTGCGTTGGCGCTTTTTGAATAAAGAAGACAGCCGTCATATCTCTGGTAAAACCATTATCTGCGGTCACTCTGAACAAAGAAACGGCGAAGTTTGGCAACAAGATGGCCTTATCTGTATCGATACTTATGCCTACGGAGGCGGCAAACTGACTGCGCTGCAGATACTAAGCGTCAACCATTTTGTCGCTTGGCAAGTGGCGGGTCAAAGTAGTAGTCAAAATAGCGGTCAGAGAACTGATCAAGCAACTTGTCAAAGACGCATGATTACCTCTGAATCATCAGCACCCCATCAGCTTTAACCTTTATCAAACGGCTATAAAAAAACCCCCTCACTGGTCATAGCCAATAAGGGGGCTCTTGTTATTAATTTTGCCAAAATCAAAACTGACTAGAATTTAGCACCGTTAGATTTTGACTTAAGCTTTGCTAGTGTCAACGGCTTTGCTAAACGTTAGCTCATCATCTGCGCCAACGTCCACTTTGATGGTGTCACCAGCAATAAAGTCACCAGCCAACAGCTTAAGTGATAGCGGGTTTTCAATCTGCTGTTGGATAGCACGTTTAAGCGGACGCGCGCCATACACAGGGTCATAACCAACTGCCACGAGCTTACTCATCGCATCAGGAGATAACTTGATGTCCATCTCACGCTCTTGCAAACGCTTACGTAAGCGTGCCAATTGGATATCAGCGATGCCTGCCATCTGCGCCATGCCCAGTGGATGGAACACCACGATTTCATCGATACGGTTGACAAACTCAGGCCGGAAATGCTGACCGACTGACTCCATAACTGCCGCTTTGATTTCGTCATACTCATCACCTGCCATCTCTTGAATCTTGTGTGAGCCCAAGTTACTGGTCATGATGATTACGGTGTTTTTAAAGTCAACCACTCGGCCTTGTGAGTCAGTTAAGCGGCCATCGTCCAATACTTGAAGCAGGATATTGAACACATCAGGATGGGCCTTTTCAACCTCATCAAACAAGATAACGCTATAAGGCTTGCGGCGAACGGCTTCGGTCAACGCGCCGCCTTCTTCATAGCCCACATAACCTGGAGGTGCGCCCACCAAACGGCTCACGCTGTGCTTCTCCATGTATTCACTCATGTCGATTCGCACCATGTTATCTTCACTGTCAAACAAGAAGTTCGCTAATGACTTGGTTAGCTCAGTTTTACCCACCCCTGTTGGCCCTAGGAATAAGAAGGATCCTGATGGGCGATTGGGATCAGATAATCCAGCACGGCTACGACGCACCGCATTGGCCACTGACTGCACCGCTTCGTCCTGACCGATGACGCGCTCATGCAGCTTTTCTTCCATCGCTAGCATCTTGTCACGCTCACCTTGTAGCATCTTAGCGACCGGGATACCTGTCGCTGCGCTCACCACTTCTGCAATCTCATTGTCCGTCACTTTGTTACGTAGTAGCTTGATACCTGGCAGCTCACCTGATTGCTCTTTTTGCTCTGCCAAATCTGACTCAGTGATGCGTTTTTCTAACTGAGGGATAGTTTCATATTGCAGCTTGGACATGGTCTCATAATCGCCCTCACGGCTCGCCTTATCATAGGCGATTCGCGCTTTATCCAGCTCGTCTTTGAGCTGTTGGCTGCCTTTCACCAAGGCCTTTTCAGCCTGCCAGATTTCATTAAGGTCGGCATATTCTTTTTCAAGCTCTGCAATCTGCTCATCGATTACTTTTAGTTCAGCGACTGCGCCTGCATCCTCTTCATTTTTGAGCACTTCACGCTGCATTTTGAGCTGAATAAGACGGCTGTCAAGCTTGCCTAAGGCCTCAGGCTTGCTGTCCATCTCCATCCGTAGACGACTCGCCGCTTCATCAACCAAGTCAATCGCTTTATCGGGCAGTTTGCGATCGGTAATATAACGATGGCTCATCCGCGCGGCTGCAATGATAGCACTGTCTTGGATATCGACACCGTGATGAAGCTCATAGCGCTCTTTTAGACCACGAAGGATAGCAATGGTATCTTCAACAGTCGGTTCATCGACCAGCACTTTTTGGAAGCGGCGCTCAAGAGCGGCGTCTTTTTCGATAAACTGGCGATACTCATCTAGCGTGGTCGCGCCAACGCAGTGAAGCTCGCCACGAGCTAGCGCAGGTTTGAGCATATTACCAGCATCCATAGCGCCCTCAGATTTACCTGCGCCCACCATGGTATGTAACTCATCGATAAATAAGATAACATTGCCTTCTTGTTTGGCTAAGTCATTCAATACTGCTTTTAGGCGCTCTTCAAACTCACCACGGAACTTCGCTCCAGCGATTAACGCCCCTAAATCAAGAGACAGCACTTCTTTATGACGCAAGCCTTCAGGCACGTCACCATTGATGATTTTCTGTGCCAGACCCTCAACGATAGCTGTCTTACCCACGCCTGGCTCACCGATGAGCACTGGGTTATTTTTGGTCCGGCGTGATAACACTTGAATGGTCCGGCGAATCTCTTCATCACGGCCGATAACAGGGTCAAGCTTGCCCATCTCAGCACGTTCAGTGAGATTGATGGTGTACTTATTTAACGCATCACGTTGGTCTTCTGCATTTTGACTGTTCACGGTTTGGTTGCCTCGCAGTTGTTCGATGACCGCTTTTAGTTTGTCTGCTGTCACGCCAGCTTCATTAAATATTTTTTTGGTATCACCCTGTTCCGCTAACGCTAGCATCACCCATTCAGTGGCAATAAAGTCATCACCCGCTTTTTGCGCCTGACGATCCGCTAAATTCAATATCTTAACAGCGTTTGGATTTAGATTGACCTCGCCCGTTGGATTGGCGATGGTCGCTTGATTGCCTAAAGCTTTGGCCACGCCATTTTTGAGCGCAGGGACACTAGCTCCCGCTTGCTGGCAGATTGAGATATTGGCCTCATCTTCTAACAATACCGCCATTAAATGTACCGGGTCGATGCCCGTATGATCACGGCCAAGGGCTAAGCTTTGGGCCTGCTGAATAGCCGCTTGCAACTTTTGAGTAAACTTTTCAAATCTCATATTAGTATCCTTTTATAATTGGTATAAAGTGGCGTCAGTATAGTAGCGTCAATCGGCTGACTCACGCCGCCTTGTCTTGTTCTATATATGTGGTTGCTTGGTTATTAATTCAAGAGTCATTATTGTCTAATTTCAAAAATATTTTGACTTGTCAAACATTAAGAATGACCAATTAGTTTAGGCATATTAACTGGCTAATTGGTTTAAGGATTAGATGAATAATACGGTTACTCCGCTAATAAATAATTGGATTAATCGTCTAGATTTCAAGGGTTAATTAGACATGACACTATTATGTTATGAGTCCATCACCAAACAATCTCAATAGGGGTTCCAATCTCTATCGCTGCCATGATTTCGTCCATCTCATCATTGGTAACCGCAATGCAGCCATCGGTCCAATCCCGCTGCTGATTAAACTGGGTAAATTTCTCGTAACCATTCATCTGACCATGAATCATAATATCCCCACCAGGACTAACCCCACTTGCTTTGGCCTGAGCGATATCTTGCTCATTGGGATAACTGATATGGATGGATCGATAAGCGATTGAATTCTCGTTTTTATAATCTAAGGTATACACGCCCTCTGGTGTCCGCTCATCACCTTCTTGACGTTTATGCCCTTTAGGATTATCCCCTAGCGCAATATGATAAACCCTAATGACCTTATCCTTACTCATTAACTGCATAATACGCGCGGACTTATCAACGACTACTTTGTCGATTTTCACCTCACCTAACTTTACCAATGTACTTGAGCCGTCAACATTCAGCTTATCAATAGCCGAGGCAGCTTGAGCAGGCAATATAAGACATTGGTAGTACAGTCCTAGTATGACCGCTGCAGCCAGTATCGAAAGTGACACCACTACCGCCCCCCTCTTACGGCCTTTTTTAATGGTGGGATGCTTGTGATTATAATTATGCTGATAATTATTACGGCTGTTAGACGACGACATAGGTTTTCAACTTTTGATGAGGGATTAACTTTGAATAATAGGTAAAGTCTACTTTAGCAAAAAAAGCGCCTAGGTAGCGGCTATCAGCGAGCCGTTAGTATGAAATGATGATGGAATATCGGCCATAAAAAAGCGCCTTACTTTCATAAAGCGCTTTTTTATGGGCAATCAAGATAATATAGGCCACTAAGTCATACGAATAGCCCCATCTAGCCGGATTACCTCACCATTTAAATAGCCATTAGCAATGATATGGCAGATTAGCTGACCGAACTCCTTGGGGTCACCTAAGCGCTTGGGATAAGGCACGCTGGCCTCCAGTTGCTCCCTTGCTGCATCAGGGATACTGTTCATCATGGGCGTCGCAAATACGCCAGGGGCGACCGTCATAACTCGAATGCCATGTCGGGTAAGCTCACGGGCGAGCGGCAAGCTCAATCCTACTACGCCTGCTTTAGAGGAGGCATAGCTGCCCTGACCGACCTGACCATCATAGGCCGCGACTGACGCTGTGTTAATAATAATCCCTTGATCTTGGTTGGCCGGACCACCACTCGCCGACACTCGCTTGGCCATATTAGCCGCCACCAATCGAGCCACATTAAAGCTGCCCACTAGATTAATCTGAACGCCCTTATTGAACTGGTCCAAATCGGCAGGATTATTGTCCCTATCGAGCAGCTTTTGCACCACAGCAATGCCCGCGCAGTTGATAGACCCATATAAGCCGCCAAAAGCCGATTGCGCCAAATCGACTGCCGCTTGAACCTCTTCGCCACTGGTGACATCGCAGCGAACAAACCGTGTCTGATTACCCAGCTCACTAGCCAATGCCTCGCCTTTGTCTGAGTTTAAATCGGCAATGACCACCTTACCCCCCGCTGCTACGAGTGCTCTAGTGGTAGCTTCCCCCAATCCTGAGGCGCCGCCTGTGACAATGAACGCTTTATCTTGAATATCCATAATTTATCCTTTTTCCGTTAGAATTAACCCTTCCAAATTACTGTTTTCAAATACAAACTTTAAGCCCATATTTTAAGAGCTTAATATTTAGGGTATGTCCTTAATTAGCTCATGAGGCTTAAAATGAGATAGATTTTTGTCAATCAAAGTAAATTTTGCAGAGAATATGAACATATTGTCTAGAAACTCTCAAAGATTGACGTAAATATAGCCATTTTAAGACCATTAAACTTTAGTTTCGGTAAATGAGGACATGCCCTAATATTGCCGCAATAAAAAGCGCTGAGTCTTGCCACTTGGGGTCTTGGGTAGCGCATTAACAAACTCAATATGACGAGGATAAGCGTGAGCAGAGAGGCGCTCATGAACCAAAGACTTAATATCTTGAGCAATCTCATCAGTACCATCAATCCCAGGCTTTAGCACCACAAAGGATTTAATCACATGACCCCGCAGCTCATCAGGGACGCCAATGGCTGCTGACT
>JAUNVX010000081.1 GCA_030540615.1 Psychrobacter sp.
GTGACTCATTATGATTTGAATTTGGATAATCCGCCACTACAACCATCCTAGATTCTTGAGTCGAAAGTACATTGCTTGCTCTGATACTTCAAACCACTCAGCAAGCTCACTTATACCAAACGATTCTTCTCTTATTAAAATAGAAATTGCTGTCTTTGGCATCAATAGCTCAGCAGCAAAGTTGTTAGCTTCAATCTCAACAGGATCGGTATGATTATTTTGCCTATATAGAGTTTGAGAATTATCAGACTTCTCTCCATGCTCTAAGACAAAATGTCCTAACTCATGAGCTAACGTAAACCGCTGTCGATTTCGATGGTGATTTATATTAACAGTACAGGTTGGAACCCCATCCACATACTTAAAGGTACCTGAGATATCATCTCCAGAACCAAAAATGCCTTGGGAAAAACTATCATAAACAACTTGCACTCCCAATTTTTCTGCAATGTCTGTTAAATTAACAGGTAGAGTTTTGTCCCAGTAATTTTCAAGGATTGAGCGTGCAAATCTTACTGCATATGCGTTAGACATAACGTTCTCTCCTTACTTAAGGGTGCAAGAAACCTATGGGCGTAATATTACATCCATAGAAATTATCGGTAAATTTAGTTGGTTAGTTATAAATATATGATTAGAACCTATTATACAATATTATAAATATGTAAACTAAGCTATATTGTAAATCAACGGAGATAAACTATAGTTATTTTTAATTTTTTCCCAATTCTTTTCTATAATCTCCTATCGATCTATTAATAATATCTATTAAATCATTGATGGTATCAAGCATAACTTTCTGGTACTTAATCCATATTTGACTATAAGTACTAGCAGATATTTTAATCCCAGAGAACAGCAACCGACCTTCGACCGTATACAACCCCCACATATCATAAAGCTCAAAATGCAGCACCATGCGAGCCATCAGTCGTGCCAGCTCTTCCAAGCTATGCGCGCTGCCTTTGGGTGCTTGGCGATTGTCTTCACGGCATTGCTTGATCATCACCTTGGCCAAATGGTTAACGACTTCATCAAAATGGGTTGACCAGTCCCACTTATCATCTTGGCCCCATACAAGCAGACTAGCCAACGCTTTGGCTGGCACACTGTCAATCTTGGCCAAAGCAGCGCTTCGATCTTCCCATGTTACCTCTGGGGGCTCACCACCCTGCCCTATATCAAACTTGACGGTCTTAGCGTGCATGCCATGCTCGAGCCATTCGCCATTACTCAACGTGAGTCGTGGGCTGGTACCGAAGCGGTTTTGTAATAGCTTATTCAAGCTTCTTCCCCTTGCTCAAATTGTCTCTCAGCATTGCGATAAGCAACACCAAATTCATAGTCAGTTACTCGTAGCTTTAATTCATTGATCAGCAGCTTGTCAAAGACATTGTTCTTTTTACGTAGCTCTTTGGGGTATTGCTGACGCAGCGCGGCCATCTGGGCTTTAATGCTTTCTAAGTGCTCGATGGCTGGGCGACGCTTGGGGTGGCCTTTTTCGATACCACCCACAATAGATTCCATGCGCCGGCATGCCCGCTTGAGATTTTCCATCTGCTCGCGCGGCGTTAGTTCCTCATCTTTACAACAGCCCTTTTGGGAGACGACACTACCCGCGGTGCCATTGGTTGGTATACAGTGAGTGGCCAGCTGCTCAAATAAGCTTTGTTTGCTCATACTAATACTGTCCTCATGTCTAGGTCTTCAAAGTTTGATAAGGCGTTGCTGCCGTCCAAATTCCATTTGGTGACGATGCTATGCACTCGCCTGCCGGCATCTGTCATTTGATAAATAACGGTTGGATAATAAAACACACACTGATCACCTGGGCCTTGCCTACGCTCCATACCACATACTTCATAATCGCCAGTGGTGGTTAGTGCATGCTTGCGCTGCCAATTGGCTCTAGTGCCTGTTAGGTACGGGTGCTGTTTAGTCATGAGCGATTAACTCAAATAAGTCCATCTGGTTTTCAGGCGTTGTATTCTCGTGCCATCGATAGAAACCTTCAGCCGAAGCGCCACAAATACTCTTACCTGTTTCAGCATCTGTATATTGCACTAAGACTTTATTAACTTCGGTTATTCTAAATAGAGTACGTGATGACTTATTGCGCCAAATTTGTCCTGGCTTTGCGATTGTCATATCACGTCCTCCTTTGGAAACTTAGGAATGGCCACCACACCCTTTGTAATCAGTCGATAGTACTTATAAATCATCATGCCAGCATCACGGCCATGCTCACTGGTCCGGCCCTGGTACCCCGTTACTGACTTAAAATAAGTGGCTTTGGTCTTGGTCTCGATATTGGCAGGCGGGATGAGCAGGTGCCGCAGGTTATGATACTCACAGAACTCTTGCCAGATACTACAATCACGCTTGACGGAGCCAATGCCTTGTAGTCGCTCTGATCCAATGTTAGGCGCCACCCATTTGCGCTGGCGGACATCTTCAATACAGACAATGCAAGTTATGTCATCTTTATTAGACCGATTGCATATCTTTAGGACCAACTCTTGGGCCGATAATATGGTCTCGGTAGCGATGTCTTGGATTTCACCATTGACGCTGTATGCAAAGCCTGTCTTGACGCCTGTGTCTATGCCGATGAGTATCATGCTGTCGACTCCCTGTCGATTGCGCTGTTTTGCCAGTCGCAAATATCAAGCCACACGGCTGCTGTATCAGCGTAATAAAATGCCGTTTCGATATCGGATGTCCATGATTGATGATTAAGGCTTAGATGTTTCTTCAAGCACTCGAAAAGCCAAATCCTTCCCTTGGCATCCATTGACGCACTTTTAACCTCTGGCGGTGTGCCAATAAATATCCTTTGATTTATTAAGTTCATACCGCCTCCTGCAATTCATTGAGCAAGCGGTCATAAGTAATATCCGTGGTCTCGCCATGTAGCCGCGCCTCATGTCTAACATACGCATCTGTTTCTTCGAGCGTCATACCTGGTAGCGCCGGCTTAAGCAGACCGTTGAATACTAGGGCCTGATTTGGATTGACACGAGAATTAGAAACTGGTTTGCTATGACTGGGATGAAACACCGATGGCAGGTCGCTGTCATTGGTCACTGGCGCTCGACCTATCTTTGAGTAGTCTGCCGGTGGGGTGCGTTCACCAGTAGCAGCATTGACAGTGGTCACTTTAGATTTCTGCTCGTAGATATATTCGCGCTTGATCCAATCCACGAACATGTCTAAGCAGCGGGCTTCAGTAATCACAGGATTGCCCTTGGCTGCCTGCTCAATGCGCAGATTCCTAAACTTGGTCAAGTGCTTGTCAAACTGCACTTGGGTCATCGGTGACATGGCAGGCGCTTCTTCGGTAACTAGGGGCTGAATGTCTGCAAGTAACGGCTGCCAAACCTCAACATCAAAACCATTCGTCACATCGGTCTCGCCTGCGCTGTTGTTGTTGAGAGTATTTAATTGGTTATTGGTTGCTGGTTTATGGTTACTGGTTATAGCGGCGTTTTTGGCGTTACTAGCGTTACAGTTATCGTTACTCGGTGTGACGGTTTGCGTTACGCTCGTTACATACTCTTTATGCAGCGCTTCAAGCTCAGCCATAGGCGTCTTATCATTCAAGTCTTTAGTATCCACGCCAGCATTGGCTAGATCGTCAATCAGGCCTTTCTTTTTAAGGCGTGATTTATGGGCACGCTCTGCGGGGGTCATTGGTGTTTCAAAGTCATCATAAGCGTTACAGGGGGCGTTACGAGAAACGTTACATAGTGCGTTACTTGGCGTTACGGCTGACGTTACACCATGCGTTCGAGGCGGTTCGGGCTGCGTTACATCGGCGTTACGGTTTTTGTAACGGTAATTCTTAAGCTCTTTGTCGATACGGTGATGATGGTAGCGCTTGCCACGCTTGATAAAGAATTCATCGAGCACGTACTCGAGTGCCTGGCGGTCTGATTCTGACTGACAGATTAGCCGGCGTGCCAGCTTATCCATATCTGATCCATCGATAGGCTGCTCATTGTGGTAATACATATCAATTAAATCACGATACAGCGCACGCTCGACCAAGGTTAAATGCCTAGTCGAGTTGTTGAAGTCTGCAACATTGAAGTTATAAAAATGCATCAGGCCACCTCATGAACAACAGAGAATATTCTGGCTAGATGAGTAATGCCCTTAGGTGTGAACATTGGCTGCGCAGTGGCATGAGCAATGCCTTGGCTGTCGTAATAGCTGCCAAAGCGCTGCTCCATAAAACCTTGTTGAAGCCTTTGCCCATAGGGCTGTAACTTGTTTTTGATATCACGGTACATCCAACCATGGTTGATACACCAGTTAACAAACTTGTTCTGCTGAATACCTAGCGTCTTGGCAGTCTCTCGAATGCCCATACTGCCAACACTGGCATCGATGACGTCCAAGGCTGCAGCTTTTGGCTCAATGGCCGCTAGACGCGCTTGCTGCTGCTCTATCTGCTCGGCTTGGTCAGCGGCTAGACGTAGGGCATCAGCGAAGCTCTGTGGCAATACTGGCGTGACTAATTGAGCTTGGCGCTCAAGCTCTTGCCAGCGGTCGACCAGTGCAGCGGTAAACTCTGGTGACAGTTGAGCCACGACGACGATACTGTCACGCCTGCCCTGCTCGCCTGTGAAGACGTAAACTTGCATTGAGCGGGGACGGCCCATGGCATCGTGTCCAGGTACATCCTCCAATGGTGGTTGGATAATGACGGCCTTGGTAATCAGCCTCTCAATGCTCTTTTTGACGACATCATGACGTGATTGGACTAGGTCAGCTATCTCAAGGCTGGTCATGCGTAAAGTGGTTTGATTGATAACTGGCAACATGACTACGCTCCCTCTAATACTTTGAAGTCTATAACCCAGACCCAAGGGTTGTTTTGCCAAGCTTTATCGCCGTATCGTGCACGCCAACACTCAATAAAAGCTGTCAAAGGCACTTCGGGATGAGATATGAAGCACGCCTCAGATACAGCGTCATTGTGTGTAATGTTGTGCAAACGCTCAACTCGCAGATCTACAATCTCAAGCAAGAGCCGACTGGCCCAACGCGGCATGGTGACTGGGGACTTCCATTTAAGAGGCGACTTGCCAGCTTCCCAGTAATAGCGACCGTTTTCACTTGTGGGGTAATAAATAGCATTGAGCTCATCAGTGACTTTAACCCAGTACTTTTTAAACTCTTCTTCGTCTGCAATATAGATCCAAGGCGTCTTGGTAAGTTCAGGACTTGCTTTGTAATCGATAGCAAATGTTCCGTCATCCTCATGCCATGCGCCTATCTTCCAAGTCTCACGCACCCAAAGATGGTCGCCAACTTTGCCTAGGGGACAAGGTATTATTCCTCTTTCAAATTTATTAGAGTTTGGATGAATTTCTCGTTTAGTTAGCAAACCAAACTTATTATTCATAAACCCAATGGCAGGGAGGTCAGACTCCAATAGATCAAAATCTAATTCAAATCCATTAGATGGCAACTTAATGGGCACTCTTATCTGAGTCTTGCGACCCGCCAGCGCCGCCCTAACTTCATCACTGGTCCAATTGACTGGTCGTACTTTGACTTGATTATCAGTAGATTTCATGGTTTAATTTCCTCACTAGGTTTGGTTTTCAGAAGCACCTAAACCCCATCAGTTCCCGCTGACGGGGTTTTAATTTTGGCGCTAGTAGCACGCCAATTTTCAACAAATCTCTCAGCCCATTCCTCTAGCCCCTTGCCTTGAGCAAGTGATGTCGCCTTGCCAGCCATACGGCCGCTATGCACTAACTTGGCATGGGCCAACTCAGCATCAATTCTGTACTGCTCACCCACCAGCTCCGTGCGCTGTCGTAGCGTCAACCGATAACGGCAAGCGCAGTCTTGCCCGCCCGCACATCTATCACATCCTACTGTCATCATGATTTGCCTCCGCAGTGTTGGTCTAGCTGCAGCTGTAGCGACTGTAGTGTCGCCTGCGCCTGTTGTATTTTGGCGCTTAGCGCTTTGTACTCCGAGCAGTCAATACGGCCGTCAGACAGCGCACCATGCATCTCAGCGACGATAGCGCCTTGGCAAGCCCCAGTGCTTAGTACAGTCATTAGCAGATCAGATTCGGACACGCCAGCGTCAACCTTGCAGTACACCCCGCCTAACCTATGAGCCATGGCTTGGATGATGCTGTCGTCGCCTGTGTACTCCATGATGGTTAAAGCTTCGTCTAGGCGCAGATGATGGGTGTCGCATTTTGGGTTAACTTTGCTGTTGAGTACGGTGCTGGACATATCCATTCGAGCTGCCAATGCTGGCGAGCCTCCATGCTCTGGATTGTGAACGGTCTTGTGGGCAGCGGCGATGACGTCCATCGTGTCGAACTCCTGTCTAAAAACGTTTTATTGGGTTAAGGCGAGATGTATTATTTACTTAAGAAGAACGAGGTTTAAAAGATTCTTTAATTTCACTTACTGATACCCCTGACATATCAGATAACTCTTTAGAATAATTCGTTTCATCTGAATATTCGGTACGAGGTAAAGAGCCGCTAGATGTCCATTTGTATATAGCTCTTTCGCTTAACTTCACTCTTTTAGCAACTACAGCAACACCACCGCACTTTTTATTTATAAAGTCTTTTAAAGACAGTTTGAGCATGGCTCTAATTCCTATTTTAAGAACAATTGGTTCATATTAACAGGTACTGACTTTTCATTCAATAGGAAATACAATTGAACAAACGGTTCATAAGGGATAAAAGATGAATAGTTCAGATGACGCAAAAACTGAATTTGCAAAAAGGCTGAACGATGCTCTAACTGAGAAGGGCTATCAAAAGCGTGGTAGTGCTCAACGCTTAAAAAGAGAAGCTGGATTTAATATTTCTGACAGAGCTATTAATAAATGGCTAAAGGCTGAAACGCTTCCTGATCATCACAATATTGAATTGCTAGCCAAATTTTTAGGCGTTAACTTTAATTGGTTAGCGGCAGGACAAGGCGAAAAAACACCAAAGCCAAACCGTGAAGATTTAATGCAGAAGATAAAAGATATAGAGAATCGCAATAAAGGTGGAAGCCATCCAGTGCCAGAAGGTACTACAAGTGCGAGAATGTCTGGTAGCTCAGGCATGGTGCCTATATTGAGCTGGGTTGCTGCGGGCAGTTGGTCTAATGTAGAACCTGTGACATTTGAGGACGCTATTGGTGAAGCGCCAAAACCCCCTAACCTGTCTAAACTTGGTTTTGCATTGCGTGTACAAGGACAAAGCATGCTGCCAGAGTTTAAGCCTGGTGAAGTTATTTATGTTGAACCACAAACAGGATTTCTTGCACTCAAGGATAGCGATCTTGTCATCGTACAATGCAATGATGATAAGGAAGCGACGTTTAAGCAACTAGTACTAGGGGAAACATCAGATGATATGTACCTAAGACCGCTTAATCCCAACTGGCCTGAGCAAAGAATGGTGCCGATGAGCGAATGCAACTTGGTAGGTAAAGTTGTGGGTAAATATGTCGAATACTAAAAACAAGGTGCTAATATGATTGAGAATAGTAAATTACCAATAAACCAGTTAATAGCTAAGATCAATGAAGCAGCAGATAACGATGAAGAATTAAAATTAACTGTTGATGAAGTAAAGCTGGCTGCCAAAGAATTTGGTAGCCTGGTTATGATTCCAGTTTACGATATGAATAACTTTCCGATTAAGCGTCTCAATCGTGATGAAAATACAGCTTTGGACAAAGAATAACTGGGGCTTCTGTTAATAAAGGGATTTTATATATGACAGACTGGCACTTTGGTTACGAATTCAATACTCCAATTGTAGGAGAGTCTAACTATCAAAAAGCTTTAAGGAAAAACTTCAAAGACCCGAATGCTTTTAGAAAGGGCGAGTCTGCTTTTGTTGATGTAGATTTAGTGTATGAACCGAATAACCCTTACGATAAGAATGCCGTAGCTGTCGTTTCTGCCTATGGCACATTAGGCTATTTATCCAAACAAGATGCTATTCGCTATCGACACCTATGCGAAGGCGAGAGAGATACGTTATCTGTAAGATGCAAGATATATGGTGGTAGCAAAGGCCTGTATGGCGCATGGGTCGATTTGAATCTAGAGGATTTATCTGGCTCACCCCAAAGCTTAAAAAAATATAAAGACACAGCAAGCCAACCTACGTCACCACTCCTTCCGGATAGCCCTAAACAAAAGATTTCACCTATAACGATGATTGTAGGGGCGCTGATATTGTTTTTTCTTTTTTCAATAATGTTTTAAAGCTAAGGATAAATAAGCGTACTCGCCAGCACGCTTGAGACTGGCGAACACAGGGAGAAAATAATGAGCAACGAAACACAAGTTAATAAATCAGCCGAACAGGTGGCTTATGACCTAACGACTATGATTGTTAATTATGAGGAGTCTGAGCGACTGAGTTCTGATCCTCGGCATTACATTCTTGGCGTTTATCAAGATTGCCTTCAAGTGGTGAAGGGTGGTGATTTCGATCCTCATAATCACCATTAACAATAAACTCAGACAGCTTTTTTGCTGAATTGATTATTTTACTGACTGGCTGATTAGGGTTGCTACCTAAAAGCTGATTAACCATCTTTAGCCGTACTTCTCTTATATTCATAACGGACCTCTTAATTAAGATAAACCGCCCCAGTGGCGGTTTTTTTGTGTCTGATGAATCATTATTATAACGAAGTTTAGAACAATTAGTTCCTATTATCTGTATTTATGGTTCATTTTAGTTTGACATATAAGAACCATTGGTTCATAATTAACTTATCACAACAACGCAGAGACATGACCATGACCACTATCAAAAACTTCTTAGCAGCCCTTGGGCTAATGACGTTATTGGCACTAGCCATGAGCCTAGCGTCCACTGGTGTTGACCGTATTAGCGCAGCATTTGACCGCTATCAGCGTGGCCAGTCCGCCATGATAGAAATGCATAAGCTGAGTGTGCCGCATGATAATCATGTCGATGAGTATTTTTATTAATCCTTAGCTAGCGTGCCAGCGTCCTAATTGGCGTTGGCAAGCCTGAATAAATAATGAGGTCCTACCATGTCCATTAACCAAATAAAAATTAACCCTGGCGACTTTGTTTATATCCCGCATCTCAGCGAAGACGTGCATGAAGTGAAAGACTATCGCCAGCTTCCTTATGATGATGCCAAGCTAGGAGTCGACATCAATAATGAAGTCACTTACTTTAATGCAAATGGATATGCGATTGAGGGTCAAGGCAGACCAACGCCTATTGCCATCGCCTACCCTGCTACTCAGTCATTCAAAGATAGCTTAGAGTCGTTTTGGAAAATCAACTTGGCCCCTGCCCGCCCGCGCCAGCCTAATCATAGTTTAGAGGTTCGAGAGGCGTTGGAGCGTGGTGAGACGCCACTTTGTTGGGTATCTAGTTGCGAGATTGATCAAGACAATTTATCTAACAGGAAAGGCATTATTAACTTTATTAGTTCAGTTAATGACCAAGGTGTTTTTTTAACCAGAGCAGGGACAGAATGGGAATATGCGCAGCTGGTCAAGCCTGAAGAAGTTTTTAGTGCTGAGCAATTAGGAGGGTCTGACAGTGAGTAAAGTTATATTAAACCGGACCTATCTTAAAGCCATGCTGCTATTCGCTGCCAAGCATGACCCTCGGCCGTATCTTGAAGGTATCTGCTTCTTTGGTAATCCGGGCAAGCTACTTGCATTTGCCACTAATGGCCACGTACTAGCACGGTGGGAAGTTGCTAGCAATAATGATGGTCATGTCTTCAAGCATTTGATCAGTCGTCAAGATATTGAGTTTGCACTAGCAGCAACAAAAGGCAGTAAGCAGAGCCGTCAGCTAATCTATCTGAATACTGATACAGGCAGGCTGATGGATTACGAGGGTGATGATTTTTATGTCCATGAAAACCTTGATTCTTCTGATTATCCAACCGCGCAAAAAGTGATTGATAAAATCCTTAGCGATGGCGCCAAGCCATATCAAACTCCTGCAATACAACCTAAGTACTACAAGCTGATTGCAAAGGTGGGCAAGCTATTCAGCGATGTGCAAGCTGCAGATGATTACTATGGCGGCGGTATGCCACGTTTATATAAAGCAGATAATAAAAGCGGCAATATCTTTACCTTTGATCGCATTGATGACTTTATGTGCGTCGTCATGCCAACTGCAAATCATAATTTGCACTATGAGCATAAAGCGGTATTGATGAGCGAGTATGCTGGTGATCCAGTGCGTCAAGTGATCAAAGATGGTAAGTGGGCTTGGTGTAGTGTCAGCAATACCTATGACCCGCATTTGGCTGGTTGTCGGAATAATCTGCGTATGCTAATCGCCTATGATGATGACTGCTACATGGATACTGATTGCGAGACTTGGCGGTATGCTGAGTTGATTGATGTTGTGGATAGTGGGGAGGGAGGAAAGTGAGTAATTTAAATTTAACCAGTCTATCCACTGATCTTAAAGCGCAAGATAGACCTGGACAAATACCTTATCTATGGTGCGTTTATGAAATCGACTTGCACCCATGCGATCCAGACCGCACCGGCCATTACGAATATGAATATGCTTGGTATGACAACGGCGATCCTGTTCTATACGAAGACGGCGATGAAATGTATGAGGCTTTAAACGTCGTAAGTCAAGGTGAGTGGACGGTAACTATTGATGGCAATGAATATGAAAAATTATGTTTATCAAGAATACCAAAAATCGTAACTGCCTGTTTTACTCGGCAAGCTGCTTTAAATTACATTGAGGCCAATCAGCATAACTTAAAGCGGCCTTTTGTAGATTGCATATCTCTAAAGCGCAACGCTGAAATGTTGGGTGTTAGAGACTTCATTAAGAATACATTTTAGGAATATTGTCATGAGTAAAGACAGAAGCATAAACGCATTAAACGGTCATCTTCATGATCAGCTAGCAACTTTACTTGATCCTGACTTGACCAAGGAGCAACTTGAGACTGAGGTTGCCAGGGCAAAGGCAGTCTCTAATATTGCATCTAAGATTATCGATGGCGAGAGAGTAATTAACGAACGCGCCAAAATCGTCGGTGAATATGCACCAAAAGAGCTTGCCAATGTCCTCATGCCAGCAGGTATTAGCCATGTCCAAGGGTAGAGTTATCCGCTATAGCGTGACAGAGCTTGCTTGGATTAAATCCAACCAAGCGGGTATTAGTCGTAAGGAATTGGCCAATAAGTTCAATGCTAAATTTAACCGTGATGTGTCTGAGCAAAACCTACATGGTTTATGCAAACGTAAAGGCTGGTCCAACGGTCGCAATACCTGCTTTAAAAAAGGACAAGCGACATGGAATAAAGGCAAAAAAGGTTATATGGGCCCAAACAGGACCTCGTTTAAAAAAGGCCAGTTGCCTCATAACCATAAGCCTATTGGCCATGAGCGCATCACCAAAGATGGCTACATCATGATCAAAGTCGCTGAGCCCAACAAGTTTCGATTAAAGCATCTGGTTATCTGGGGAGAGCATCACGGCAAGGTACCCAAGGGTCATTGTCTGCGTTTTTTGGATGAAGACCGTACCAACTGCAGTATTGATAATCTAATGTGCATACCGCGTGGTGCCAATGCCACCGTGAACAAACGCAATCGAGCTGACACGCAGGATAAAGATTTAAACAAGGCCATATTGCTCACTGAGACACTTAGTTATCACGTTAGGCGAGTAAAGGTACCAGGCAATCATGCAAAGGAGTCAAAACATGGACATCACCAGCCAACCTAGCAATAGTTTGATTGATCAGCTGCTAGACGACCAAAACTTCATTAGCGCATTAAAGCGCCGTGTTGCGCCAATCAAATGGGTATCAAAAGAAATCTTTAGTGAGATTACTGGCGTCTCCCTGGGCACACTTAAAAATAGGCGCGAAGTTTGGACAGAGGGCCTAGTCTACTACATGCCCGAATCTAGCAGTGAGTATGTATATTCAATACCGGGGTATTACCAATGGTTAGACGAGCAAGCAGCAAAAGACTTCCCACAGGCGTCCAAGTCCGCGATGGTGCGGTCCG
>JAUNVX010000082.1 GCA_030540615.1 Psychrobacter sp.
GCATCATTGGCGTTCATGCCTGCCATCATAGCCTCATGCATGGTCATCATCCCATCGTGGTACTCCTGACCAAATGAGGTCATGGCTTCAGGCGCTTGATGCGACATATCATGAGTCATCTCTTCAGTGCCGTGACCCATAGCATCCGTATCATTTGTCTTGTCATCTGAATGAGTTTTTGCTTGCTTCGCCTCAGTTGGGGTACCATCAGTGGCAGAGATAGCCATCTCATCTGACTTGGGTTGGCAGGCGCTTATTAGCATAGCGGCTAATAATCCTGTGATAAAGGCGGTTGATGATGGGCGCATGACCCCTCCTAGTTCTTGTAATAGACTGTTGATTTGGTTTACCTATATTAGGACAAACTAGCGGTAAGTCACAGGCTCATTTTGTGAGGGTTTTAAGAGTGAGCGTTAACCATAAACCGCCTACTTTTAGCAGTTTTATCTTTAACTATTATGGCTCAAAGTAACAAAAAGTATCTGGTTAAACAGCCGTTTTATGGCTAATGTTAGTCAACTAAGGAATATAGATTTTGTAAAAATATACTAATAATTTAAGTCACTTATCCAAATTAAAATTTGCTTATAAGGCTTATTTATTTTGCCTTATCAAAAGGTTAATGTTACAATGCGAAAGAGGAATTGTAACAATATAATACAATATTATTATTAATTTTACGGTTCAAATTTCCCTAATCATCATTGTTATGATGGTCTTGAAATATTGTCTATTTTTAGGTCTCTTTACGTTGGCGCACTGAGCAAAGTTGAGTGTAGCGTCCAAACTGATATTAATAAGGAATATAAATATGAAAGCGCTAATAACCGTATTGGCAGGAAGCATGCTACTTTTGGGCTGTGGCGACACCGGTCAGCGTGCTATCAAAGGAGCAGCTGAGGCCGTCCTAAAAGAAGACCAACCTGAACAGCAAGTAGCCCAACAGCCCGTCGCGGTGCAACAACAACCGACTTACGACCCCAATTATGCGGCTCCTGTTAACGCAGCGCCGGCTAATACGGTAGGGTATAGCGCCGCACCCGCTGTCCAAGACTTACCTCCTAAGCCCGTCCCTGTAGCAGCTGCGCCAGCAACAGCATCAGCCCTTACCGAAGAAGTGGTGCGTCACCGAGCCACTGTATTGACCCAGTATGGCGGCAAAGTCGTCGTTCGCACTGGCCCCTCGCAAAACAGTCGCAAATTGGGCTTTTTGTATGACCAAGAAGATGTTTGGGTAGTTGGCATCACCAATAACTGTGAAGTTATCAATAAGATTCAAGGGTGCTGGGTAAAAGTGATGGACTCTCAGAGGCTAGTTGGCTATAGCTTTGATGGTTATTTGCAATATTAAATTTGAGTGAAGTAAGCAAACCATGAAATATTCAAAACGTGGGGGGATGCTCAGAGGCATAGGATTGGGGATTGTCCTATGCTTATTGGGTCTAGGTATTTTAGTCTATGTTAGTAGAGATATCTTGTTAGAAGTGATTAGAGAGAGTAGGACTACGACTGTCCCCTCAACCACCTCACAACCATCATCACCTGAGGCCATGCCAGGCTCGGAGCAATTGCCAGAGAACACTCCATTACCTGATGGGTCCATTCCTAATGTTCAACAAGGGCCAAGTGGATCAATCACAACAGGGCCAGTAGACAGTAATGTCGCGATTCCGAATATAGACAGTGCTGTCTTTGGTAAGTCAGGTAAAGGACATTTGACCCCAGTGCCCCAACAGTTTACCAGCAAATCTGAATACGTTCATAAGAGTGTGTACGCCCCACTGATGGCTTTGATTCAAGCCGCTCGTAATGACAACATCAACTTAAGACTGGTGTCGGCTTATCGCTCCTATGATCATCAAAAGCAAATCTGGGAGAGAAAATGGGGCGACTCGCCTGCAACGCAAACCAGCAAAGCATTCTCGATATTGAGCTACTCTTCTTTCCCAGGTACCAGCCGCCATCATTGGGGTACGGATGTCGATTTTAATAGCGTCTCATCAGATTATTGGACTGGCGCTGAGGGTCGTAGGGTACATCAATGGCTGTTAAGTAATGGCCCATTGTTTGGCTTTTGCCAAGTTTACGCTCCTGGCCGTAATAGAGGCTATTCTGATGAGCCTTGGCATTGGTCCCATATCCCTACAGCACAAGCTTATTATAATCAAATCAGCCAACCTGCCGTCCTTAATACTGTCTTGTCGCAACCTGTCAAAGGCGCAGAGGCGGTCCGGCAAATGCCCGGTGAAATCATGGGTTACATAACTGGTATTAGTGGTTGCTCTCCTAGCAGTGCTAATACTAGGACTCAATATCAGGCTTCAGCCGTATATGATGACCCTATCCCTCAAAGAAGAGATAGACCCTCACAGTTGCATAAACTTGGGCCTGGGCTATACCCTGATCAGCAGGTTATCCAGTCGGCTAAGCCTGCGCCAACGACCAGACAAAATCTCAACGCTGATGCTGATTTCAATCCCTTATACTCTGACGATGTCCCAGCTCAGGAGTTTAACCGCAATCCCAAACCGCCTTTATCTGATGCAGACCCTGCTATCGGAAGGCAAGCTCTAAACAGTGACCCTTCATCAAAAAGAGGTATATACGTTCAACCTCAAGAAGGTGGCAGCATAATGATTACGAATTCTCATTGATTCACTGTTTTAGGGTATTGCCTTTGTTAACCGCTTAACCGCCTTTCTTATCATAGGCTTAAAAATGATAAGTTAAGACTGATAAGCAGTCTCAATCAATAAGACTCTTCTAGACTTTACCATTCACTAATTTATACCATCAAAACTGTTAGGGGGCCACCTCCTCTAACAGTCTCGCGGCCGATATGTTAGCTGCATCACACCATCTTCTGCGATGTTCAAGCGGTACATAACTGTGTTATACATCGGCATCGCTGTCTGAAACTGGCGGAACTTTTGCATGTCGCAGTTATTCTCTATTTTGCAGCCCAGCAGTCGCCACGCCAGCAGGCCTATCCATTGACCATGACCAAAGCAAAGGCTATTATTTGGTAGGTCAGGCGCTGCTATCATAAAGTCATCTACTCGATTTAAAAAGTCAGCAAAGCTGTCGGCATCCTTAGCATCGCGGTGATGAATATCAGCGCTCAACCAATATTGCTGAGCAATCTTGGAGCGCTGCTCTCCTACTAGCCCTTTAACCGTGTCAAACCCTAGGCAGCTTAACTCATTCAACAGCGCCCTCTCTTTAGGCGCGATATCATAGTGCTGATGAAACGGCTGAGCGGTTTGCTGGGTTCGCAGCATTTGCGAGTGATAGATAGCGCTTGGAGCAGGAAGATTGGCTTGCCAATATTGGCACAAGCTTTGCGCTTGGCTTTGGCCCAAATCGGTGATGGGAATGGTCTTGTCCGGCATAGACTCAGCGCCCGTGTTGGCGAGGCTTTGACCATGACGGATGATATAGATGGACTTCATCTTGGCTCCTAATGTGCGTGCTGGTTAATAGTTGTCTAGCCATTGGTTACTCGATAAATACTAGCCCAATACGGCTCATTACGGCGCTTTCTTAATGTATCTTCACTGCTGCTAGCTTATCTTAAACTATCTGCCCTGCTGACTGTGACTGAGTAAAATAGAATAATGCTGTCTTTCACCCATCGACTTTATCCCTGATAATTGCTACAGTAATTTTGTTTTGTTGGATGTCTTTGGTGCTCTATCATTCCTTGTTCATTATTTAACTGCTATTTCGTCATTATTGAGTGATTGACACTTTTGGCTAAGTCAGCTCCACTTAATATCCTAATTTTTGACCACTTTTGTAATAAATGCGCCCCTTGTTTATTAATAACTTATTTATTTGAGACTTTTTTATGATGTTAAAAAAACAATATCTGGCCCTAGCCGCTGTGATGACGCCTGCCTTATTAATCGTTGGCTGTGCCACTCAGCCAGCCAATAAGCCTGTTCGTCAGCCTAATGTTCAAATCTCTAAGCCTATCCCTGCTAAGCCTAGACCTATTATTATCGAAGAGACCACGGTCATAAAACCCACTCCCAAACCGCAGCCTGCGCCGCAAGCGAGCTACCGCAGCTTTGAAGACTGGAAATCAGACTTCTCTATGCGAGCCATCGCTTCTGGTTTTAACACCTATGATGTTCAGCGGCTCCTAGCAGGCGCCAGCCTAAACTCTCAAGCCATCTCTAGTGACAATAACCAAGCCGAATTTGTCAAGATGCCTTGGGATTATGCTGACTCTGCGGTATCAGATGGCAGAGTCAGCCGTGGTCAAGGCAAATTTGCTGAGCAGCGCTCGCTACTGAATAGCTTAGAGTCAAGATATGGCGTTGACGCTGGGGTAATTGCCGCTATCTGGGGTATGGAGTCCTCATTTGGGGCGGTGACCGGAAGCAGTTATTTGCCCAGCTCGCTTGGTAGCTTGGCGTATGATGGTCGCCGCCGCGACTTTGCAGAAAGTCAGCTAACCTCTTTGCTCACTTTACTCAACCGTGGCGATGTGTCTTGGTCTCAGCTTGATGGCTCTTGGGCAGGCGGCATGGGTCAGACGCAGTTTATCCCTGCCACTTGGCTTGAGCAGGGCGTCGATGGCGATGGTGATGGTCATCGAAACCCTTGGGCTACCGCTGATGCCCTAGCGTCTACTGCCAATTACCTAAACAGTGCTGGCTGGGTTCGTGGTCTTAAGCCTTTTTATGAAGTGCGCTTGCCTGCCTCTTTTGATTATCGAGCAGCCTCGAGCAAACGCTCTTTTAGTGACTGGCGCGCCCTTGGCGTGAACCCTATCGATGGTGCCTATGTCGATGCAGGAGCGATGCTTGAGCTTTGGTTACCCGCTGGTAAAGATGGCCCTGCGCTATTAACCAGTCGCAATTTTGATGCCATCAAAGTCTATAACAACTCCTCCAACTACGCGCTTGGGGTGAGCTTGCTTGCCAAAGCCTTAAAAGGTGAGTCTGGACTGATTCAATCATGGCCACGCTATGAGCGTCCTCTCTCAACGATGCAAGTGACCAATCTTCAACAGCGCTTGACCAGTGCAGGCTTTGATACCAAAGGGGCAGATGGGGTCATCGGTACCAATACGCGCAATGCCTTTGCTCGTTGGCAGGCCGCCAATGGTCAGACGCCTGATGGTTTTATTACCCAGCGTAGCGCTGCTCAGCTCATCTGGTGAAAGTCGCCGATTGCCTTTAGCTATGCTTTTAAACGCTTAAGATTAACGGATGCTAAAAAGATATAACCCTTAAAATAAAAACGCCCCAATTTTATAAATTGTTGGGCGTTTTTTATGGCCAAGGCTAAAGGGATGAAGACGTCAAATTTGCCACAAATATCGTTAGCGACTATTACGCAATTTGGCGTAATATGAGGGGTTGACAGTATTATCTAATTAGTGTTTATATTAAGGATTTATCGATGAGTTCTAATGGTTATCGCTTGATGTTAGTTGGTGCTATCGCCCTTAGTCTAACCGCTTGTAATGGTGACAATAGAGGCGACAATATGGAGGGTAATCTCGGTGACGCGGATACTGAAATCCATGATCGTATTGAGTTGCAGGCCAGCGCAGTTCAGCGGGTTAACAATGATGAAATAGAAGCCGTATTATTCATTGAAAAAACCGCCGCCAACCCTAAAACTTTAAGTCAGCAGATTAACCCAATCATCAAAGCTGCCTTAGAAAAGGCCAAGGCTTATCCTGATGTCAAGCTCATGACGGCCAATCAAAACACCAACCCTAACTATGACTATAAAACCAATCGCATCAGCTCTTGGTCGATGCGTAGTGAGCTTAGGCTAGAGAGCACTAATTTTGAAGCGGCAGGTGAGCTTATCGGCGCGCTTCAAGACGCTGGCATACAAGTGTCTAATATAGCTTTCAAGGTCTCAGATGCGCAGCGGCAAAAAGTAGAAAACGACATGATTACCCAAGTGACTGACAGCTTTAAGCAGCGTGCTGAAGTGGTCAAAAAGTCTTGGGGCGCAGCAGATTATAAGCTGGTCAAACTGTCTATCAAGAGCAATACCCATGTCCCTGACAAACCTTACTATGGCGATGCTGTTGCAACAGCGGCAATGGAAGTTGATGCCAGCGCTGCTGCTCCTTTATCAGGGGGCGATCAGCGTGTGGAGATGGTGGCTCAAGGGGCTATTGAGCTGATTAAGTAAGCGTTTAGGCTATGTTTAATAAAGGGCCTTATTATAAGCAACCTTCTAATAGCCTATCTGCTAATCAGTCATCTTCTAAGCCGCATCAGCCCTTCTTGTTGGACAGTGGACACCAGCTTGCCATCTTGCCAAAACTGGCCGTGGTTCAATCCTTTGGAGCTCGATGTGGTGTCACACCACATGTCATAAAGCAGCCAGTCATTGATGTCAAAGGGGCGATGAAAGTGCATAGAATGATCAATACTGGCCGCTTGCAAGCCCTTGGTCATAAAGCTAACACCATGCGGCATGAGGCCTGTGCCCACCAGATAAAAATCTGAGGCAAAGGCCAATAAGGCTTGCTGAATCGCCACTGGCTGCTCACCCAATTTATGAATCCGTAACCAGTTGGCTTGCTTGGGCTTCATTGGTTCAGGATAAATGGGGTCACGCGGCTTAACCGGCTTAATCTCGACATGACGTTGGCGCATAAACCTTGCCTTAAGCGCTTCTGGGATATTGCCCACATATTGCTCTTTGAGATCTTGCTCCGCTAGCAAATCATCTGGTGGCGGATAAACTGGCATATCCTCTTGATACTCAAGCCCCTCTTCAAAGTCAGAGAACGAAGCTATCATCGAAAAGATTACCTGCTCAGTCTCAAGACCTGAGTCATCTTTTTGATACTGAACCGCTGTGACTTGACGTGCTGACAAAGTACGGCCATCTCGAAGCCTACGCACTTGGTAGATGACAGGACGAGTGATGTCACCGCCTCGCAAAAAATAGCTATGGAACGAGTGGCAAGGTTTGTCATCCTCTAATGTCTTGGCAGCGGCCATCAAGGCTTGCGCCAATACTTGACCCCCAAAGATACGCGTGCCGACATAGTCATGGCTCTGCCCTTCAAATACATCAGGGCTAACCTCTTGCAGCCTGACTGTCTCTAATAATTGATCTACCAGCGCATCGTACTCAGGCATGGTGCGGACTCCGTTCATTCATTGTGGTCGATAATCATGGGGATAATAGGGCTAAGGAAAACAAAGTAACTTGCCTTAGCTAGCTAGAGCCTATTAGAATGCTGCTGTTGTCATCTCAAGTGCTATCTCGAGGCTTAAGGCTTGACCGCCACCAACACTCTAATGGAGTCAGGTACTAAGGACAACTGCGACAAGGCCTGCTCGCCCTGAGCTTTTAGACCCTCTAAACGCTCAATCTCCTCTACCCGAACATTGGGGTTGATGTCTTGTAAGTGCTTGAGTCTAGATATTTCGCGCTGCCACTGCTGAGTGAATCTAGCCAATGCCTGCTCGCTAATTTCGCCAAGCTTACCTTGGGCGATATTATGAGCATCATGATAGCGAGACTCAATCACCTCACTGCGCACTTTGACCACTTGACGGGCCCGAGTTTTATCCAATCGCTCAATATGCGGCATAATCATGTCTGCGCTGATACGCTCTGACAAATCACTGCCTTGCTCGCTAATGAAGATGCGTAAATTCTGAACGGGCAGCATGGCTGGCAGATTGAGTACCTTAGGCGCGATGGCTTGCACCCGAAAGTTGACTTCTAGCATCAGCATACCTTGCGGCATAGCAGCACTTTTTAGCATGGCAACTGCCGTATTGCCAAAAGTACCAGAGCTCGCCAGCTCATAGATGCTCTGCATGAATGGATGCTCGTGGGTCACGTACTCAATGTCTTCCCGAATTAAAGCTTGGTGACGATCAAAGGTCAGGGTCATGCCTTCCTCTGAGATTGGTAGACTCTCCACATACTCATGACTCTCACTACTATCTATCGGTGGTATCACCCAAGAGCCATCGCGCTGTAAACTATGATCGATATTCGCCGAAGCCAAAAACCGCTCAACGAATTGAGGCAAGATATTATGGTCGTCAAAATCGCGCATGGCATCGGCTATCCGGCCTGCGACTCGAGGACGGCAAGAGTTGTACTCTAAGAGCAAATCGCGGCCTGATTGCAGCTGCTGCTCTAGGGCTTGACGTGTGTCACGTGCTTCATCGACCAAAGCTTGCAAAGCAGATTGATTGTCCACCTCACCAGCATCCGCTCCTTCGAGCAAAGGCTTAAGCGTGGCGATAAATTGCTCTTGCACGTTTTGTGCGGTCGGCGAGATATGATTGAAAATATTGAGAGCGCTGTCATACCACTGATACAGCCGCTCTTGCGCCGTCCCTTGAATATAGGGCACATGCAAAGAGATTTGATGACGTTGACCGATACGATCTAAGCGGCCAATACGCTGCTCGAGAGTATCAGGATTGGCGGGCAAATCCCAAAGTATCAAGTGACTGGCAAATTGAAAGTTGCGACCCTCAGAGCCAATCTCAGAGCAAAGCAATATCTGAGCGCCCTCCACATCTGCAAAAAACGCTGAGGCCTGATCACGCTCAAGCAAGGTCATGTGTTCGGTAAAGATGGCGGTTTTGATGCCAGCATGCAGCCTGAGTACGGCCTCTAGACTCTCAATAGTGGCACCGCTTCGAGCGATTAGCAGTGCTTTTTGCTGCTTAAGCTCTCCTTTGAGTAGGTTGATTAGCCAAGGCACCCTAGGGTCCTCTTCTAACCAGCCGCCATCTGGCTGAACCTCTTCGCTCCAAAGCTGCTCACGAAGTTTGCCGGTACACTGATAGCTGTCAACCCAAGCGTCAGGTAACGGCAGCGGATGGGGGAACGCTTTGCGGCCATGAAACCCTTGGACACTATCTCGGGTGTTTCGAAACAGCACCCGGCCTGTACCATGACGATCTAACAGCTCGTTGAGCACATAGGTCCGCAGCTTATCATCATCATTGATGGCCGCCAGCTCATCTTCGCCCATATCAAGCAGTCCAGACAAAGCTTTAATCTGACCTGCCGTGAGCGGCTGCTCAGCGATAAGCACGCTAGCCACAGCTGCAGTGTCTGCAAAGGCATCTTGGCTGTCTATAAACTCGTCTAAATCATCAAAGCGGTCAGGGTCTAACAGCCGAAGCCGCGCAAAGTGGCTTTGAAGACCCAGTTGCTCAGGGGTCGCCGTTAATAACAAAAGCCCTGGGGTTTCGTGAGCAAAATCAGCGATGAGCTCATATTTGTCATTACCGCCCTGCTCACTGTCCCAATGCAGATGATGCGCTTCATCCACCACCAATAAATCAAAGCCCGCTTCCATCGCTTGTTCATACAAGTCATGATGGTCTAGCAATAAATCAAGACTGCCGATGATACATTGTTCAGTAGCAAAGACATTTTGCTCAGGGTCATGCTCTTTGATGGCAGCGGTACGCACCAAATCAAACAACGCAAAATTCAGGTTAAATCGGCGACGCAGCTCAATCATCCACTGGTATTGCAGACTGTCAGGGACTAGTATTAGCACCCGCTCGGCTCGGCCTGTAAGCAGCTGCTGATGAATAATCAGTCCTGCCTCTATGGTCTTACCCAGTCCCACCTCATCAGCGAGCAATACTCTAGGGGCCAACCGCTTACCTACTTCGTGAGCAATATAAAGCTGATGTTCAATGATATCGACTCGAGCGCCCATCAGCCCTTTTAAAGGATGGCCCGCTAACGCTGATTGCATTCGCAGAATATCTTGGCGTAGCTCATACCAGTCGCCGCGCTCAATCCGGCCCGCCAGCAGTCTCTCTAAAGGTTTGGCCAAGGTAATATTGGCCGCTAACCGAGTCTCCATTATCCCTTTTTCTCGGCCTTCGACTTGATACTTGGCAACCCCCATAACCTCATCCACACCCGTCACAATGTGCTCACTGCCATCTTGATCGGTGATCTGGTCCCCTATCTTAAAAATGACGCGAGACAAGGGCGCAGAGTTTTTGGCATAAACGCGGGTCTCCTCGCTTTGAGGGAATAAAATATGAACGCAGCGATCATCCACATCAATCACCACGCCAAGACCAAGCTCGGACTCGGTATCAGAAAGATAGCGCTGACCAACAGCAAATTGAGAATTATGAAGAGGAGAGATAGTCATAAATAAGCATCTTATAGGCTGAGCAAATGAATCTAACTTTATAAAAAATCTAACATGTCTAGCAAAATCAGGACCAATAGAGCGTGATAAGTCACTAACAGCATCAAGGATGAATCATGAGGCTTAACAGCTATATCACTCAAAAGCGACATGACTTTTCAAGTGACCCTAATTCACTATACCATCCTAATTAGGGAACTAACCTTTATAGAGGAGTCCCTTAAAAGGAATAATGGATAAAGATGATAACTAAGCCGTTTATGTGTGCGAATGGGCATTTTTTCAAGTCTTAAACTGACATTCTTATTGAGACTGCCCAAAGCTATCTTGAAGGTCACCTCAAAAGCTACCTTGCTAGTGGTCTTGCTAATTACTTTGCTAGCTACCTTGCTAATCAGCTGAATGGTTATCTAAATAGCAATCTAATGGATTATGACTGTTTCCCCTAGTTATCAAAAAATATCCTAAGGGTAATCTATCAATATTAGGGCCCCTGTAGACGCTATCTAATATGATTAAAAAGTATTTGCTATAAATCCAATTATATTGTTTGTTATTTTAGGTATCATCATGTATCTTGAAACTCACTAATTAGTAAATATTGACAGTAAACTTTTGTTAAGTTTAGAGTTATTGAATGAATTATTAAGGTATTAATCCCTTATTATTTTTCATTAGTGTGATTTAATCTTATTTGCTTACTCAAGGCACTAGCCCAAGAATCACGGGCAATATGACGAGGCATTATTAGACCTCTCTCCACTTTACCTATTCCAAGGATGGAATTATGAGTACACCGCAAAGCGTCGGATTCTTAAGCAGTATTACCACCAAAGTCACCATCGCTTTAATGCTTAGCTTCGCCCTTATTATCGCTCTTGTCTTTTATGTGGTTGACAAAGAAGGCTACGTCAAGATTCGCCAAGAGTCTGATAAGCTGATTATGCAAAAAGGTGAAACTGTCACCAATGCCATCGACTTCAACATCAAAAGCGTGATGCGCAGTGCCACCCAATTGCGTGATACCAGCGAGATCATACCTTTAAATGAGACTAGCTTTTCTGCTGCCTTAGACGATGTGTTCAATAAAAACAATTCAGTGTTATTAGGCAGTGGCGGCATTTGGCCTGATGTCTACAAGCTTGACCCCAACCAAAAAGCTTTTCCCTTAGTTAGACTTCGTAGTGATACCGGTTTTGTCAAGCCTCCCATCACTGAAGCGATTAGTAGCTATCAATCTGCCTCTTGGTTTAATACAGTCAAAGCGCTTAAACCTCATACTTGCCTTTGGAATCACGTAGTACCTTCACAGACGGGCAATGAGCTTGCCATTAGCTGCGGATTATCCATTGATCGAGATGGCGAGTTCTGGGGCGCCACTACCGTGAACTTCACCTTAAATGAGATTCAGGCCAACATTGAAAAACTCAATGAGGAGCTTGGAGAGGGTTATGCCATCTTAGTGGACAATAGCAACCAGATCGTTGCTTCCTCAGATGATCAAAAGATTCCTTATTTAGATAAAACCTCTGGCAAACCGCTATTATTAACCAGTTGGGTCGAGAAAAACCCAGCTTGGCAGCCGATTCTTACAGCCATTAATACTGACAGACAAAAGCTGATGGAAGGGACCAAAGCCAAAGCTCCGGCCGCCGTTACCTCAGCATTAATGGCATTTGATAAATCTTTAGGCACTGAACAAGGCTCTATGCTAATCAACTTTGCCGCCTATACCGGTGAGCGAAACCCTTATACCAGTGACAT
>JAUNVX010000083.1:0-10244 GCA_030540615.1 Psychrobacter sp.
ATCGCTGTACTGCCTCCCCTTTTATCCCTATCTGAATAGAGCGATAATCAAGCTTATTCAGCTCAATATCTCGCTCAGGATCCCATTGAATCACGACAGGGCTGACCTCTTTTCGTGCTAAAAACTGCTCCTCAGTTTGAGCAGGATGCGGCTTACTTAAGCAGGCGTGCTTAAGACACCAAGCAAAGCCTTCATGAGTGATGTCAATCGCAAAGATATGGCGCTGACCATCATCTTTATAACCCCAGCCGCAGCGGTACATCATCCAACAAAATGAGGGCTTGATCCATGTCATCCGGCTAAAAGAGAAGCTTGGCGCAGTAAATCTACCATGCGTCTCAACACTTTTGGCAATAGGATGCCCATAAGCTTGATAAACTCTGATAAAGTCATCAGTATAGAAGGCGCGTATTTGTTTTTGTTCAGGTTGGATATTCATTGTTTAACTCGTTATTCACTATTAGTAAATTAATTTTTTATAATTTTATAATCGTATACGTTTTTATAGTTCAGTCAGTGTCAATACAAATCCACTAGCTATCACTTCAAAGAAGCAATCATAAGTATAAAAGATATAGTGCTAAGGGATATCTGCCTCTGATTGATATTTGCTTGATATTATTCACTGTTGGATAATTTATCACTATATAGCTCGTTTCCCTTGATAATATGATCCCCATTAGCCTAATCGAGCCAAGAGACGGCTAAAATTACCAGCTACCCAATTGGCTCAAAGTATTGTACAAGGCCAAGAAATCATCCTTATTATTCGCGGCATATAATAAGTCATAAACCAACTGATTATCGGCCACATTTTTTTGCACCATGATGACATCATTGTCTGAATGACAATAAAATTCGATACCTATCCATTGGGTGAAAGCGAAACCCAATTGGGTAAAGGTTTGTTTGATTGTTTGAGCTTCCTCTTTGCTAATGGACACAAAATCTTCTAAGTTATAAGGCAAAGCGAAGACAGCTTGCAGATAAGCCATAGCATACAAAAAATCACTTAGACAATCTGCTTCTGGCCGCCAAGATTGCTCATCATAACTCATGTAAACGGTTGGATTGGCCTCTTGTAACTGCTTAATAGCTATCCCCCAAACACATACCCCTTGGTTTTCTACATAAAAGACAAGGTAGTCCTGATTGTCAGACAGCCTAAGCTCATTAGGTGCTAGTAAGTTGTCTTGAGTGTGGTTGATCGCTTTATTTTTGCCCAATTGCCGATAATAATTGATTAAGACCTTGGGTAAACTTTGGTGAATATTGCCATGAGTAATCTCTGCCCAAGAGAATCCCTCATCTTCTGTGATATTAAACAGCTGCTTAATTTTGACAAAATCACTCATATCTTTAACGACGCTATTTTTATTAATTATGTTTTGGTTTACGATTGAAAGTCGTTTATGCAGTTAGCTGAGGTAGGAGGCAGGTTCAATGGGGCTGTTAACATCTGCTATTACTCCTTTTAGTTAATGAAATATTTAGCTGTTATTAAGTCACCATTACGGAATGCCAAATTATCATATAGCCACGGAATATAATGGCTGTAAAAATCAGTAAAACCACCAATCTTAATCCATTATTCGTATAAGGAATGCCACCCCTACCCCATATCTATACTGGAATAGAACGCCATATCCTAACCAGCCAAATCTACCTAACTATAATAAACCTATCATTAATAACTATTCAAAAATGAATGATTAAAAATCCTAAACGGCAATATTAACATGAGATTTGATTTTTATACCCCTAGTGAGATTAGCCAGATATTAGGCGACCGCTTAAAGCAGCGGCGGCTAGCGAGTAATCTGACCCAAAAAGCCTTAGCTGAAAATCAGGGGTAGGCGTCAGTACGGTAGCGAGGATTGAATCGGGTCAAGCTGGTACGGTGGACAATCTTATTCATATTGCCATAGCACTTGACATGATTAATGAGTTTGCGCAGCTATTTGTGATACCGTCCGCCAGCATTAATGACATTATTGCTAAGCAAACACCGCGTCAACGAGCTTCGAGCCACAAATAGCGCGAAGTTGCTCATCATTTAATCTAAAAAAGAATTATTAAAGTCCGTCATCAAAAACGTTAAAGATTAATATTAAGAGGATGGTTTAAGCAGTGCTGAATGGCTCATTAAAACAGAACTTATTATGCTTAAAACCATGTAGAGCAGCGAATAATAAACCTTCTAAATAATCACTTCCACCCTATCCCCTTGTTGAACCATACCGCTGTTCTTAGCAATCAAATGAATACCAAATACGGTCTCATGACTCAAAGTCGGATGCTCTTTTCGTAAGCGCTGCAAGGTCTTATAAGGCTCATGAGTGGGAGATTTTTGTCCGGTATTTGGATTCATATTAATCATGACGCAGCGGGTGCATAACTTAAAAAATTCAAAATCAACCTCGCCAATGCGAATCTCACGCCAGCTCTCCTCAATCCATGGCGCAAAATCTCCCTCAATGACCAAATTAGGTCGAAAGTGAGTCATGGAAACGCAATCAGTTAAATGACGGTTAAGCTCGCCGAGTGAGGATTGAGTGGTCAATAGATAAGGTGCGCTGTCAGCAAAGGTCAACTTAGTGGCTTGGTTCAATAACGGCCGTTGGCTAGTCTCACCCAAGTAGTGTAGCTGACAAAGCGTATCAAGACGGCTGCTTAACCACTGATTGATAGCATCAGGCGCTGTATAAGCGATGAATTCATCTTTCCAAACGCTCACTTGACACGGCTGACCGCAGTTTAATGCGCTAATTGATTGGCTGTCGCCATTGGGCGCTGTCAGGGTTAAGTTATGATTGGCGTCCATTGTCGCCTGCCAAAGTAGCATCTGCGGATAGCGACGCGCGGTGATAAATCTGCCATCAGGATCAGTGATAAGCCATCGGCGATCATGGGTCATGCCCTCAAAGCCAATCTGCGCCCTATCGATGCAATTACCACCCAAAGATTTGACGGGATAACAATGAATACTGCTCAGTGATGCAATCATGTGCTGACTCTAGTTTATTACCAATAAGACAAGAAGATAGTGGCTCTATATTTACAGCTGATAGATTTAAAGTTATTCCGAAGTTAACTCAGCTAGCAGGTCATGAATCTCGTTTTTGAGCGCTTTGTCCTCTATTTTATTGGAGGTAATTTTGGCACTTTTTAGGTTTTCAATCGCAGCTTCTATCTGACCAAGCTCTTTTTGTAGCACTGCCATCGAAAAGGCAATCGATGACATATAGTCTTTGGAATTAATTTGAGTCGCCTTATCTAGCGCCTTTTGGTATAGCGCCAAAGCCTCATCATAGTCTTCGGTAAAGTCCGCCAAGGTCTCCCACTGCACAGGATGATCCTTATCCGTGCCTTCGTTGTCCAAGCAAATTGACTTTAATGTCGCTAACAGCTCGTCAAAGGCCGGTTGATTGCCTCGATTATTAGCTTCTAGCAGCTCTTCGGCCAAGATATAAACGGATTGATATATTTTGGTATTGACGCTTTTGGAATCGGCCATGCTGATTTGCCCTTGCGATATTTAAAGTTCGATAGATTAAGTTTGGAAAGACTAAGGTTAAAAAATTGAAGCTATTTGCGTTTAAGGGATAAATACGCTTGGGTGAGAGTCAATGGTAGCTTATTGGCGGTGGTTTGGAGGCATAATGCGCCAGTTTGCTGGTTCAACAGTTGATGTAACTGCTCACGGCCATGAGCATAATCGACCAAAGAGTGATAAAGCAGCGCATCATCCATAGTCATAGGAATCATATCGCCATACAGTCTATCAAAGACCACTTGTTCCATAAGGTTGGCAAAGACCACTTGATGACGACGAGACAGTAGGTTGACTGCTTGCGTTAGCTCATGGCTGGCTTCGGCCCGGGTATTGGTAATGAGGATAATCAAACTGCGTTTTTTGAGCTTTTTGAGCAAATCCTGCGCCGCCAGTAGATAGTCACTGGTCTGCATACTAGGCTTGAGATCTGCGGTTTGGTTGAGCATATTTCGGATGAGGGCCACGCCTTTAGTCGGCGGCATATAAATATCCTGACTCAGCACCTGACCTCCAGTGTCAGTACTATTGCCAACGCCAAAGGTCATAAGACCCACTTTATCACTTTGTTTATTGGCAATATAAGACAGCAACAATACCGCATTTAAAACCTTGTCAAAGTAGCTGGCATGATGCCGGATATCTAAGGTACCATCTGCCCTTCTGGCCTGAATCAGCTGCTCGGTATGGAGCTTGGCATCGATATCACTGTCATTTTCAAAGGCATCTTGATGGCGCATTTGCTCACCGCAGTCGAGCAAAAACATCACGTCTTGGTCGTTGTCATCTTCATAAGCTTTGCTCATTAGCTTTCGCAATCGGGCACTGGCCTTCCAATCGATTTGCCGAATCGCATCGCCTTGGCTGTATTCTCGAAGCATTAAAAAGTCACTACCCTGACCTTGTTGCATCAAGGCTTGCACGCCCGCCTGCACGCTTTTATCAAAGATAGCCGCTAACTGATTGCTCATCAATCCCGAAAAATCTGCCAGCACCCGCAAATATACCGCGTTTTCAGCGTGACTGTCTGGCTGATTGCTTAGGCTGCTTATAGCGCTATCTGTCTTTGAGAAAACCTCATTAGGCAGCGTCAAAGAGCGGTGAAACAACTTAAGTGGCGACCATACCCGAAGGTAGGCGGCACGGAACAGACCAGTACCACGCTCAGTGGGCAGCACAGGATAACTAATCTTGATATTAGCATTGCCCGTCGCGTTAGATAAAGGCAGTTGGGCAGCAATCGGCATCGGCTCAGTGAGCGTTAACTGATCAGGATAGTCATCATAAAAGTCGATAGGGATAGCCTTAATCCAGCCCAGTTGTTGACCGCCCTTGATGATGGCTTGTGCCCGCTTTGATGCGTGGCTAGGAGCAAAGCTCACCCGCGCCTGGATATCTAAGTCATGATAGATGGGCACATTGCTCGGGAACTGGCGGGTTACCCTATAGCTACTCACTTGACTTATCGCTACCAAACTCACCAGCTCAATGAGCGTGACTGCCGCAAACAGAGCTAGAAGCCAAATCAGCGCGGTTAATAATGGGCTAGCCAGCCCCTCAAGCAGCTCATAGCCAAAGCCGCCAGTCAGATTAAGGGCAGTGGCTATTAATAAAGCTGACCACCAAATTACAAGCAGCTTGACCAGACGCCCGCTCGGCTGAAACTGCCATAGACGTTGCCACAGACGCAAGGTCGCCGGCCTTGTCCCTTTAGCTGTCTGGGTCATGCGTTTGTTGCCATCATTATCCAGCCCGTTATTTACTCCCTCGCCATGAGAGGCGTGAGGCAAGACACTAGCAATCTGAGCTTCATCTTGGCCGAGCTGAGAAGGCGTTTGGACTGGGGTCATCGATGTCTCGCATTAACGGTTGATAAGTTGGCTGATAAAATCAAGCAGTAGACCAATAAAAGCTGAGCAGTCAAGCGGGTGACTTTTGCTATCTCAGCTACTGTCTAGGTGCTGCCACCGAGGCCAATATTTGCGAAATAACTTGGTCAGGCCGCACCCCTTCAATCTGATAATCCGCGCTAAGATTGATGCGGTGACGTAAAACGGGCACAGCCACATTGACCACATCATCAGGGATAACATAATGACGAGCATCCATCAGTGCACGAGCTCTTGCGGCGCGCAGCAGAGCGATACCCCCACGTGGTCCTGCACCAGCTGCAATACCCTGATGCTGGCGGGTCATACGGGTAATCTTAAGCGCATAGTCCACTACCCTATCATCAAGACTGACATGCGAGGCTAGATTTTGTAGCTTCACCAAGCGCTCAGGCGTCATCACTTGCGGCACGGCTGATAAGTTTAAGGTGGCACCTATGTTACCGCCCAATACGGTCTTAAGCATTTGCGTCTCATCAGACTCAGTAGGATAGTCAATTAAAATATTAAACAAAAACCGGTCCAACTGCGCCTCAGGCAAGGGGTACGTGCCTTCATGCTCTAAAGGGTTTTGCGTAGCAATGGTGATAAAAGGCTCAGCGACATCATAAGTCGTGCCTTCAATAGTGACTTGCTGCTCCTGCATGACCTCAAGTAAAGCCGCTTGGGTTTTGGCCGAAGCACGGTTAATCTCATCAGCGAGTAACAAGTTACAAAATACCGGACCTCGGCGCACTTTCCACTCGCTGGTCTGCATATCATAAAGGGTATGACCGGTGATATCAGCTGGCATCAAATCAGGGGTAAACTGCACGCGGTGATAGCTGCCGCCAATAGCTTTGGCATAGGCTTTGACCATTAATGTCTTACCCAGTCCAGGTAAGCCTTCAATCAAAGCATGCCCGCCTGCGATAAGACAAACACACACCTGCTGAATGATGTCTCGCTGCCCGATGACTGCTCGACCCACTGCCTCCATTAAGGCATTGGTCTGCTCTGAGGCTTGTTGCCAAGTTTGCGGGCTAATATTGGTCGCGTTAGAAGCAGTCTCTATCATAGAAGAAGTATCTTGATTCAATTGATTGTCCATTTAATGTCCTAATGGTGGCATTTATTAATTAATTTTTAATTTAGCAGTTTCAGGCCGATGTTGATTGCTATCTTTTTAGTCATTCATACTTTCTTAAAAAATCGTTAATTTTAAAACTTTTACAGCTAAGCCATTTTAATAAATAGAAATACTTAAACAGAGTAATTAAAGAAAAGATACTATTTTAATAACCAATCAATCACCCAAAGTGTTTGCGTCATTTGAGTAAAGGTTAAGGCGTTATCAGTATCTTGACGAGTGGGCGCTAGAGCTACCTTTAATCGCTCAGTCGTGATGCTGGCCCTAATAAAGTCTTCATTATCTATCAATAATCGGCTGGTAGCGGCCGCATCACTGAGTTGACTGGGGATTAACTCAGCATGAGCGCTGCTCGCCGAACTCACTTGGTGGCTACTGGCATGACGGTTATTTGACTGAGTGCTGGACTGAGCCTGACGCTTTTTATGCTCTATTTGCGCCAGTAAAAGCTGATGCAGCTCGCTGGCTTGAGTCTCGACATTGCTGGTCAAACTGCTAGCCGTTAAATTCTCAGCGGCTAAAGCGTCAGTAGTTTGATTATCCGTTACTGAACTTTGCTCATCACTTTTGACCAATTTGCCTTGAGAGCTCAGCCGCTCACTTACCAAAGCTCTAATTTGGTCTCTGGTTTGCCGAGTCAGTTTAATCGCATAATCTTGCTGCCAACCAAATCGCCCAACTTGTCGGAAGTATCTAAGGATATCATGAGACTGATTATCAGGCAGAAAAGCCCTTTTGCCAAAGCTATTGTATAATGACCATAGCCAGATGATGGCCAGTAGCCCCAGTCCCAATATGGCAGGCCGCGCTTGTTTCCAAAGCATAATAGGCAGTGGGTCGACATCGGTATTGGGCAATATCCACACTTCACTGCTTTGTGCTGTCAGTGCAGTCAACCAAGCCGCATTGTCCGCCGTCAGTAAAGTAGTACGGTATTGAGGGCCAATTAGCGCCTGTAAAGTACTGACCGCTTCAATCTCGCTTTGGGTATTTGCGCCAGTAGATTCCTTAATATCGTTAACTTCATTGCCTTTAACCTCTGCATTATCAGGGTCAGCTTCGCCAACCATTAGGTCCAGTAAGTCTGTCTCATCATCTTTTAAGTCAATGGCAGGATTGGGGTTGGTAAAGCTCTCATCATTCATAATAACGCTAAGTCGGCCTTTGCCAAGGCGCGCATCCAGATAGACATCATCGATTGGCTTAAACAGCCCAACCAATTGCTCATCATTCATAGCTAGCATAGCGGCTACAAGCTCATTGGCCTCTCTAACTTGTTTCTGCTGCTTGGTTTGTTTGGTAGTGACTGTCGCAGCGGGTGGTTGAGAGACTAATTGCTGGGTTAAAGCGGCTTGCTGCTGGCTTAAATACTGGCGAACAATAGGGGCTTGCTGGTCAATATATTGCGCATATAGTTTTTGAGTGGCGGGGTTATCGCTAATATCATCATCGACGGCAGCCCCACTCTCTTGATTGGCATCATCGACATTTTGGGTGCGCTCTGCAGCTTCATCCTGAGCACTGTCGTTAGCGTCGCTTGCCAGGTTGCTACCAGCCTCTTTTACTGAATCATCTTTAGGGGCCAAGGTTAGGCCAGCGGCGGCAAGGGCCGAGTGGTAATGTACTTTGGCTGTCTTAGGGTAGAAGCTGGTGAACAGCTCTGCATTGAGATGACCACCGCGATGCGGGCTTTTAATCATCAATACAGAAACAGGTGAGGTTTTGTCAAAAGGGTTCTCAGGTATAGCCGCAATGCTAAGCGGCTGCGATTTAGCCAGTGACTTGATGCTGTCCTTTAGGGCTTCTTGCTTAAGATTTCTGCTGGTTTTTTGACTAGCACTAGCATCAGTATCTTGGCTAGGAGTTGAGCTGCTCTGGTCCATTTGCATCTCATCTAACAATGCTTGGAGCTGAGCCTCCATATCTTCTACATCACCACTTGCCTTGTTGTTCATTGGCCGAACTGCAAAGATACCTAAGCGTGCTAAAAACTGATTGGCCGTATCAAGTTTAGCGATAAGCTCTTTGAGGGCCTCGTCAGCTTGGATTTGCTCAGGAGTGGCATGCTGCTCACCTAACTCACTTAACCGCTTAGATACTTCAGCCATATCCTCAGCATCGGCTTGCGTACTATTATAAGTGATGAGATGGCCGCCCTGCTCAACCCAAGATTGCAAAGCAGCAAAGCGCTCTTCACTCAGCTTACTGCCGATACTATTGATAATAAGGGTCGGCTGCCCTTCATTATCTGCATCTTCACTATTAAGCGTAGGAAGATTATCAATCAAGCTCTTTAAGTCGCTGTCTAATAAGGTCGAGGCCCATGACTCATCCGGCTGCTCATCCAACTGTCCTAAGCGGCTTGATTTGTCGTTATATTCAGCGTTTAACAGTAGCTCAGCGGCATAATAGGGGTTGTACTGTGCCTGGGTCTTTAAGCTATAGTCGGTACGCGTGACCCGCTCAAAGTTGCTCAAAAACCACCAGACCATCCCTGCGATGGCTAGACACAGCAGCAAGCTACCGATTAGATAAGGGGGGCTTATGCTACTAAACGAACTAGGAGAAGCTCGAGAGGTAAGGCGAGATTTAGGAGACGGTAGCACCATTAAGTTGTCTCCTGATACGAGGGCATGGCGGATTGAGAGGCTTTAGGTTTAATGCTATTGATAGGTAATTGCTGATGCCACTGACCAATTAAAATGCTTAACTGATTGGCCAGCAAGCTGGCGTGCTGCTCACGCGATTGAGAATCATACGCCGCCTCCATCCAAGAGGTGATGATACGGCTAATATAAGTCCATGAACTCTCTGTATCCTTATGGCTTGGGGATATCTGAGAGGCCGCAGCCATCGCCGATTGATTAAGCCACTTAATTTGCGCCAAGCATTGCTGCTCAGTGGTAGCAGGAGCGATGCTCAACTGCTGAGAGTGCATGAGCCACCTCAGAGCGCCTCGATATAATAACGAAGCCGACTGCGTTAGCTCGCCTGCCTCTAGTAGCCGCTGAGCTTCTATTGGCAGATGCTCATGACTTGGCAGATGCTCCCAACCTTGGGCCAATATATCAGGCTCATAGCGCTCAATACTACTGCGCCGACCTTGATAAGCTTTGAGCTGATTTACCCAACCAGACAAGTAGCCAGCTCGGCGTGCCACCCATAATATAAAGGCGAGCAAAGCACCAACGAACAGGACCTTTAGAGCAATAGAAAAAAATTGGACCACCCCATCATTGGTCTCTTTATTTCCTAATAAGAACCGCAATAACCGTTCAAGCCAGCTACTGTCTGTCCTCGCTGAATCAGGTTTTTCGATGCGCTGCCACTCTTTAACTTCTTTGGCCTCAGCATAGTCTTCACTAGTGATGACTTGCACCAATTGCTGACGAATGGCTTGACTGTCTATTTTAGCGCCCAGATTGGTAGCATCTGGCGACACTGTAGCGCTTTGGGCAGTGGATGCTGTGAGCGCACTTCCTTGAGTTGGTTGAATACCAGGTTCTGCACTGGCGACAGCGTTGACGGTAGTGCTCACCCCTATCAGTGCTATGAAGGTAAGGCTAAAGCAGAAGCTAATTAAGCTAGGCAGATGATTTGGCTTCATGACCGCTCCTCATTTATCAAAGCAGCAGAATGAGGCGAGCCTGTTAATTGGGTTAGAGGGTTATTC
>JAUNVX010000083.1:10344-11866 GCA_030540615.1 Psychrobacter sp.
ATTTATCAAAGCAGCAGAATGAGGCGAGCCTGTTAATTGGGTTAGAGGGTTATTCTGATTACGCTCATAACGAAGGCGAAGCTGCTTGAAGACCAGCTCCACATCCCAGCCCTCAAGCAGACAGCGCTTGGTCAAATAAACCGCGAAGCCACCCGTAATAAAAAAAGGAGCGACAATACTGGCAACCAAAAAATAAATAATTGCCCAACCGATTTCCGCCCACACTGGCGCTTGATCAAGCAAGGCAAAAGCGGTCTCAGCTTTCATCAAACCCGTGGGAATGAGCTGCCAGAGTAAGACAGCAATGGCAATACTGATAACCACCTCGATGTGAACCATGACAATGGTATGCCACCCCAAACCGCTGCCCTGCCCGCGAGACAATATCTGCGCGCGCGACTTAAACTGCATCTTATTGGGTTGCTCCAACATTAATATTGGCAGTAGCAATTGGCGACTAAATGACAGCCTTTTACCAATTAATAAGGTTAGGCTATAGTCTTTAATGCTTCGCCAACCTAACTTAATGGTGTCTATCACATCAGGCGCTTCGGCAAATAGCGCTTGGCCTAGCCAAGTGACTAGCGGCTTTTCATAGAGCGGCTTGAGCCACCAAAACACCAACCCGCCAAAAACACCTGCGCCTATACCAAACTTGACATTGAGTAGCATGCCCCCTAGATAAAACACCACATAGACCGGTAGCGCCATGCCCAGCCAAATCTTCCATAAGGGCAAAAACCAATGGCGGGTCATGGCCATGCCTAAATCCAAGGCTTGTGTCGTGCTCATGGGCCGAATAGCGACCTTCATCCGATCAATGTTCATAACTTACCCTTTGATGGATTAGCGAGAGCATTGGGAGTATTGATAGCATTTGGAGCGATAGAGACCGTGGAAGCATTACGGGCTTGACTAGTAGGGATAGCGGTGGACTGATGCAAATGAGACAAGGCCTGCTCACGTCGACCTGCCAAACATAGATAGCTGATAACCGCGAGCCACAATAAAGCGGCAACCCCATATTTAACCATATCAGGGATTAATGAGGCTGATGACCAAAAGGCCTCGATAAAAGCGGCGATAAAGGTCATGGTGGCTGCCCCAATGAGCAGCTCAATACTCTGCTTACCTGCAATCTTAAAAGCATCAAGGCGCCGGTAATTGCCCGGCATGAAGAGCGACTGCGCCAGCCTAAGCCCGGCTGCGCCACTAATGACAGCGGCCGTTAATTCAAAGGAGCCATGGCCTGACACAAAAGTCCAAAAAGTCTCACCAAACCCAATGCCCGTCAAGTGACCGCCTACGCCGCCGATGACCAAGCCGTTGTACAGCAAACTGATGAGAGTGCCAATACCAGCAAAAATACCCATGCCATAAATACGAAAATCGATGCCGACGTTGTTATAAATATAAAAGCCAAACATCGCTATATCAGTGTCTGAGCGCCGTGAGCTATCGCGCCCAATCATGTCATTGCTTGGGTTGTACATCTCCTCCATCTGCATGACTTGATCAGCTG
>JAUNVX010000323.1 GCA_030540615.1 Psychrobacter sp.
AGTATGGAAGCTCGCCACTTAGGGTCACTGAGCGGTAACCAACAGCTATTGCCAGTGAGGCTATATTTTATACTAAGCTATTCGCGCCCTATTGTCAGGTTGGATGACTGTTAAAAATACTCAACTTGTAACGACTCTTTTCAGATTATGCGGTAAATTTAGAGATAACTATATTAACTGGTAATCTTCATTGCGTACTTAGATGTTTTTATGAGTGCTTTGATCCGTGCCACAGCGCAGCAAATATGCGATAATGCGGACTAACGTTGTCTCCTAGTGATAGCACTATTGATAGATAGCAAAGCCAACGATTAGCAAGTAGATAGCTAGCGCCTTCTAATCAATTGATGGCTTGTCTTTAAGGGCTCAGTGGCCCTAATTTTTATAACACTCAATCTCTAGTCTTTTTATAAAACTCAATATGGTAATAAAGTAATACGGAGTCTTAATGGCACAATATATTTACACCATGAACAATGTGTCCAAACTTGTTCCGCCCAAGCGTGAAATCCTAAAAAATATTAACTTGTCCTTTTTCCCTGGCGCTAAAATCGGGGTCTTAGGTATTAATGGTGCCGGTAAATCGACTTTGCTACGCATTATGGCCGGTGTTGATACTGACTATAGCGGTGAGGCGCGTGCTCAGCCAGGCACCAAGATTGGTTATCTGCAGCAAGAGCCGCAACTTGATGAGACCAAAGACGTGCGGTCTAATGTCGAAGATGGGATGCGCGAAGCGTTAGATGCGCTAGCTCGTCTTGATGAAATCTATGCCGAGTATGCCGCCCCTGATGCTGACTTTGACAAGTTGGCTGAAGAGCAAGGCAAGATGGAAGATATCATCCAAGCTTGGGACGCGCATAACTTAAACACCCAACTTGAAAAAGCTGCCGATGCCCTGCGTCTGCCACCTTGGGATGCCGATGTCAGCAAGTTATCAGGTGGTGAGAAACGCCGTGTTGCCCTATGTCGCCTACTACTATCTCGTCCTGATATGTTGCTCCTAGACGAACCGACTAACCACTTGGACGCTGAATCGGTTGCTTGGCTTGAGCAGTTCTTGCAGAACTATAGCGGCACTATCGTCGCGATTACCCATGATCGCTACTTCCTTGATAATGTCGCTGAATGGATTTTGGAGCTAGACCGTGGTCATGGCTATCCTTATGAAGGCAACTATACTGAGTGGCTTGAGCAAAAGAACAAGCGCTTAGAAGAGCAGAACAAACAAGAAGAGTCGTTTGCTAAAGCCCTGAAAAAAGAGCTTGAGTGGATTCGCAAAAACCAAAAGGGTCAACAAGCCAAATCAAAGTCTCGTATTCAACGTTTTGAAGAGCTGAACTCTAAAGAGTTCCAGCAGCGAAATGAGACCTCCGAGATTTATATTCCGCCCGGTCCACGCTTAGGCAACAAAGTGATTGAGGTCAATAATATCTCCAAATCCTTTGGCGATCGATTGCTATATGAGAACTTAAGCTTCAATGTACCTCCTGCTGCTATCGTTGGTATTATTGGTCCCAATGGGGCGGGTAAGACCACTTTATTTAATATGATGACGGGCAAAGACACGCCAGATACTGGTACGGTTGAGCTGGGTGAGAGTGTCAGTGTCGCTTATGTCGGTCAGGTGCGTGACAATCTAGATGACAGTAAAACCGTTTGGGAAGAGGTCTCTGATGGTCTAGA
>JAUNVX010000324.1 GCA_030540615.1 Psychrobacter sp.
GATGTCCCATTTTTTCAAGGTAATTTGTGAATATAATTCAATTACTCTTACGTTGTTATACAAAGCTATTATCTGGCTTTACTAATTACTCTCGATTATGCTTTATAAAGGGCCAACGCTGACTGCAACCGCTGATAAATCACCTCTCTTACTTCTAATGGCTCAATCACCACCGCCAACTGCGACATTCCCACTAACCAATCATGCAAGCGCTGAGTATTGGCAACGGTAGCGGTCACTTGATTCCAAGTGTTATCAATCTGAGTGATTGTTTGGTCGGCAGATAAGGGACGTTCAAACAGATGCTGGCAGGCATATTTTTGCACCTTTAAGACCAGTCGAATATCATCGCCAAACGTTAACTCCAACTTGCCAAGCTTGTTTAGATTATTCAGGCTAAAGGCATCTCGGCTGACCCAGTCTGGGATAGCGGTGTCAACCACCGTAGCCGCTTTGATTCGGCTAACCGCAAAGTTGCGATGCGCCTTAAGCAGCTCGTCATCATCGATACTGTCTTTGACAGGGTTAAATCCCGTGAGATACATCATATTATCGATGAACACCAAGCCGATAGGGTAGAGCACTCGGTAGCTTGGCTGAGCCTGCCACTTATTATGGTATTCAATCTCTAAAGCCTGCTGCTGCAAAATAGCCTCGTGGATGCTAGCGACAACCTCGCTATCAAGCTTCGGTGCTTGCACGACATTGGGCAGAGTAATGAGATGCTCATGCCAGTGACCAAGCTGGCTGTTGGCAAAGTCATGTTTGGTACTGCGCTGAATATTGCCAAGCTTATCTACTAAGGTTTGCTGTAGCGAGGCGGGCAGGTAATGGCTGGTAAACTTGGTGAGCATCTCCCAAAAAAACAACGTCTTTTGATCAATGACCTCAATACGATAATCAGGGTCGATATAGAACCTTGCCGTTTTACCGCTGATGTTCTCATCCCAACTGGGCAATCGAATCAGTGCATTATCCTCGCCTAACAACTGGCTAAAGATGATGTGGAGACTGCTTAAGTCGTTCTCTAAATTCTTCCGCTCAGTGGCATATTTGCTAGGATTATTGCCGTAGTCGACCATCAGCTCAGTGAGCGACTTGGCTTTATCTTGACCACGCGGCAAGTAGATATAGAGCAAAAATAACCGCTCAGACTTGGTGTAACTGGCGATAGGATCGATGGACATGGTGCGGACCTTAACGTTAGACATAATAGACCTTTATTCAAAGCGGATGACGATAGCCGTGCCATTATCATAGGCATTGCCAACCGAGGTATAGACTTGGCTTTTGAGGTGTTTTAACCAATCTTGCAGGCAAGTTTGCTCATTGATGAGCGGCCATTGGTGACTCGGCACTAGGTCATGAATGCCATCACTACAGACCACAACACAGTCGCCTGCAGTGACCGTTAACAGCTGTGAGCTGCTATCAGGCGCATGACTGCTATCATCTGAAGCAAAAACAAAGCATTCGGTAATGCTGTACAAGCTGCCTGCCATATTTTCAGCGTTATAATCCTCAAAGCTTGCTTGCTTACCAGAGGCACGTGCTTGCTCATCCACCATGTCATTGAGCAAATTATGGTCGCGGGTTAAGCATTGCCAACTGTCACTATTTAAGCGAAGTAAATACACTCGGCTGTCTCCTACATGACTGATACGCAGCTGATAAGCCGTAGCATA
>JAUNVX010000084.1 GCA_030540615.1 Psychrobacter sp.
CACAGCGTTTTTGCCAATTAATGATATTGGCGTATTTAACCTTGTCCAATGATTGGCGAGCGTTGGCCGCTGCCACCACAAAATGCATTTGAATGTCAGCGCCGCTAAAAGCTTCTCCAGCAAACCAATGATTGCTCTGCAGGTGGTCCTCCATTAATGCCAATACTTTGTTGATATTGCGGCTAATCATGCTGCTCTCGACTTGCTTTCGGATACTTTTGCTAATAGGCCGAATCAAAGCAGGCGAGCGCTCAACTACTTTACTAAAGACCAATCTCATAACCAAAGGCGGCATCGCAGTGGCTTCAGCAAAGTGCATCCAAAAGGTATAATTCTCCCAAGCCGCTTCATCTTCTAAGCTCGGCTTAAAGCGCTGCTCTTCATCATAATGCTTGAGCAAATATTCGATAATAAAGCCTGACTCAATTAAAGGCTCGCCATCGACCACCAAAATAGGGGCTTTGCCCATCGGATGAATCTTCTCCAAGCTATCTGGTGCAAGGCCGACCTTATTACGCTCATAGCTGGTCAGCTGATACGGTACTTTTAATTCCTCAAGCAACCAAACGATACGAAACGAACGGGAATTCTCTAAATGGTGCAGATGCAACATGATATTGTCCTTAATTCCAATGTGAAGGCAACGCTTTTAAACTCTTTGACAACTTCGTAATTTTATCATAGCGCAATTGGCCCAAATTTCCTATTATGCTTTGTGGTTGATGGGGTTATCTTTAGTCAATCCTATTGAGAACTGCTACTAGAATTAGAAGGTTGATAAAGAGGCTAATTGGGTTTCGCCGCTTTTTTTGAGCTACTTTGTTGACGACGTTTCAGGCGAAATCGGGACCCGTTGAGCATTCCTTCGATGCGCCGCTTGTTAAGTCGACGCCGCGTAGGAAAAGTCTCAATTTGCGGCTCGTTGTAGCCCTGCAATTGATTATTATACTTACGGTTATAGTATCCAAGCGCCCCATCGAGCATCATCAGCAATAACGCTATCATAATCATGCCATACATCACCACCGAGCCTGATTGGTGAGTGATTTCTGCCAATATCGTCACTGAAAATATAAACAAAAATACCGGCTCAAGATAGCTTAACGTGCCAAATAGTGAGACTGGTAGATAACGACTGGCGGTCATCGTTAATGCCATCGCCGCAGTACTTATCAGCCCCAATATTGGCAAAAGATACCAAAGCCTTGGGGTCTCAGCCACTATGCCAATACCGTCAGTTTGAATTAATACCATCACTACTACGGGTAATAGAAGTGTCAAATCAGACAATAACCCAGTGATGGGCGGCACCGCTAATTTGCGCCGCATCAGATAATAAGGCGGATAGCCCAAACACACAAATAAAGTCGCCCAAGAGATACTGCCATGTTGCAGCACGTCATGCAATATACCTAAGGCTGCAACACCTGTCGCCAGCCATTGCAGCCGGCTCATGGCCTCTCCATAAAAGAATCGCCCGATGACAATCATCACCAGTGGGTATAAAAAATACCCCAATGTGACATCTAACCCTAGACCGTTAACTGGCCCCCACATGAACAGCCAAATTTGGCCTCCTAATATCGGGGTGGGTAGGATGAACAACAGCCAGTCTTTAAGCGATTTAAGCGTACGCAAATAGTCCCAAACGTGCTGCCACTGCTTTAATACACTTACTAAAGCAATCAAGCTAAGCAGCATCATAATCATGCGCCAACCTGCCACTTGTGTGCCAGATAGTGGCTGCAAAAATACCCCAAATAAGAACAAAATCGAAAATAAGAGGTTCGATACAATGGCAGCTAAGACACCTCGCGTCATCGGATTGCCTAGGCGATTGTGACTGGCAAAGTTAATATTATCAGGAGCGCTAGAAGCATTTGAAGCGCTAGAAGAATCTGTAGAAGTTGCAGTCATGTCTAGTCTTAATAAGGGAAGGTTAAAAACAAGCCAAAGAGGCTATACAAACCAAAAGTCTCTAAAAACAAAAGCCTCCAAACACTTCGGTCAGAGGCTTTAATTAAAAATCAACTTACTGGCTTGGTCAGCTTCAACTAACTAGCTCATTCATTAACTATCATTGTCATCTGATGACTCTGACTCTTCATCATGGTCATCATCTTCAGTATCATTAGAGCTATCTTCATTAGCCTCAGGCGCTATCTGCATATCGTCTAACTCATTGACGCGGCCTAAACCATCACGAGCGCTCTCAGCAACGTCTTGACCAAAGATGCCATCTTCTTTTAGGGCTTCAATGAGACTGTCATCTTGCTCTTCGTGCTCAACTCGTGCCATTGCCACAAGTTTCTCGTCTTTTGACAGCCTAATCAGCGTCACGCCTTGGGTATTACGACCCGAAGAAGCCACTTGATTCACTGAGGTACGTACCAATGTACCTTTGTCAGAAATCAGAATAATATCGTCTTCTGGTTCGACTTTGGTCGCTCTTACTAAAGCCCCGTTACGCTCACTGGTTTTGATAGCGATAACGCCGCCACCGCCGCGATTTTGAGCACTGAACTCTTCAAGAAGCGTCCGCTTACCATAGCCATTCTCACAGGCAATCAGCACTTCTTTTACATCATCATCAATGACCACTAAGGACTTAATCATGTCATTTTTGCCGATGCGCATCCCTCGTACCCCTTTTGCGGTACGACCCATTGAGCGAGCATCATTTTCATCAAAGCGAATCGCTTTACCACTAGCAGCAAAAAGCATCACGTCTTGATTGCCTTTGGTAATACGAGCGCTAATGAGTTTATCGCCCTCTTCTAGCCCAATAGCAATAAGGCCATTTGAGCGAATACTGGTAAACTGCTCAAGCTCAACCCGCTTAACCGTACCATTGGCAGTGGCAAAAAACACATAACGACCTGTCAATTCATCACTTGCTTGTGGTATCGGCAAGATAGTGGTGACCGTCTCATCAGCGTCCAAAGAAATCAGGTTGACCAACGGTCGACCCCTAGAGCCGCGACTAGCCAATGGCACTTCAAAGCCTCGAAGGCTGAAAACTCGGCCACTGTCCGTAAAACACAGCACCGTAGCGTGCGTTGAGGTGACCAATAGATGGTCAATGACATCGTCTTCTTTCATTGCGGTAGCTGACTTGCCTTTACCGCCGCGCTTTTGTGCCACATAATCGTCAATAGGCTGCGTTTTGGCATAGCCAGTACGCGATACAGTCATCACAACCGTTTGCTCTGGGATTAAATCTTCGCGGTTAAAATCTATTCTTGAATCAATAATATCGGTACGGCGCTCATCGCCAAAGTTATCTCGAATTTCAATTAACTCATCTTTAATGACCTTCATGAGATGATCAAAATCGTTCAAGATATCCTCTAATCGGGCTATTTCACGCAATAAATCTTGATATTCTGCAGTGAGTTTATCTTGCTCTAGACCGGTTAGGCGATGCAGCTGCATCTCAAGGATGGCATTGACCTGTTCAACGGACAGACGATAGCGGCTGTTATTATCAATCAATCCGTAAGGGTTTTTGAGGTCCTCGCCTTCGATGAACTCTGGACGAACTGAACGCACAGCGGTTTGACTGTCTCCACCGCGCCCTGCCGCCGTCAGCATGGCCACAACGGTTCCCGACTCCCAAGTTTCGGCCAACAGCTTCTCACGAGCGACACTCTTATCGCTTGAGGACTTAATGGTCTCAATAATATCGTCGATATTCGCTAGTGCAACTGTTAGACCTTCTAATAAATGACCGCGTGCCTTGGCTTTATTTAGCTCGTAGATAGTACGGCGAGTAACGACTTCTTGACGATGGCGAACGAAAGCTGCGATTAGTTGACGAAGCGTCATGAGCTTAGGCTGACCGTTGTCCAAGGCCACCATATTGATGCTAAAGCTTGACTCAAGGGGGGTCTGTAAGAATAGGTTATTAACAATAACTTCAGCCACTTCACCACGGCGTAGGTCAATGGCAATGCGCATCCCATCTTTGTCAGACTCGTCACGGATTTCGGTAATACCTTCAATCTTTTTATCACGAACCAGCTCAGCAATACGCTCAATGAGCTTGGCTTTATTGGTCTGATAAGGGATTTCAGTGAATACAATACGCTCGCGGTCTCTATTGACCCCTACCTCACTCATAGGCTCGATAATATAGCGACCGCGAACATGCAGTCGGCCTTTACCGGTACGATAAGCATCTAAGATACCTGCCCGGCCATGGATGATACCACCTGTGGGAAAATCAGGGCCTGAGATATAGCCCATGAGCTCCTCACCAGAGATTTGCGAGTTCTCCGCATAAGCAAGGCAAGCATTGATGACCTCTGTCAAGTTATGCGGCGCCATATTGGTCGCCATACCGACCGCGATACCAGTTGCTCCATTAATCAATAAATTAGGAACACGTGCTGGTAATACGCTTGGCATCCGCTCTGAGCCGTCGTAGTTGTCTTCCCAATCAACGGTTTCTTTATCCAAATCGGCCAGCATCTGATGGGTCAGCTTGGTCATTCGCACTTCGGTATAGCGCATGGCAGCAGCAGGGTCATCATCTACCGAGCCAAAGTTACCTTGACCATCAACCATTGGATAACGCAGACTGAAATCCTGCGCCATACGAACGATGGCATCATAGACGGCTGTATCACCATGGGGATGATACTTACCGATGACATCCCCCACCACACGGGCAGACTTTTTGTAGGGCTTGTTATAGTCATTTGACAGCTCGTGCATGGCAAACATGACACGGCGATGCACCGGCTTAAAACCATCTCGCACATCGGGTAGCGCCCGAGAGACGATCACGCTCATCGCATAATCCAAATAGGACTGTTTCATTTCATCTACGATGGCAATAGGACTGACCGAATCGCTCATACACGCTCCTTTACTGGTAAAACTCACAATAAGTTTTTGCCATCAACTGACGCTTAAAGTCTCACTACTTTGTGAAATCTAAGCAAGCGTTAATCGGCAAAAAACTCAATAACTATTCGTGAAATTGATGGACATTCAAAGGTCGTTATTTTACCACAGTTTTGAGCAAAAAAGGGCATTAACCCCTTATGTTGGCTTGATAAACGCTGACTATTTTTTGGTTATAAAGAGCCGCTTACGCGCTTATGATTGGGTCTAATGGCAGTTCAGCGCTACTGGCCACTTTTATCTGAATGAACCCTTCTTCATTAGCGAATCATGATTAGTCATAAGGTAATATTGGGCATACTGATAAAGTGTAGAGACAGTACTGATAGGGTGCGAATAAGGTATGGCTACCTAATGAATAGCCAATAGATATAATCAACCCACTAATGGCCACAAAAAAACCTGCTAAATCAATAGCAGGTTTCAATATAAGTTAGCAATATAAGTCATTATTATATAAGCAATATCTCTACTAGCAATCACTGGAGAGTGACTATTGTTTCGGCTATTAAAAATTACCAGCGGCCAGATTCAGTATGGGGTTGAAGTCAGGAGCGGAACGCTGAGCAAAATCTGCTTCATTCTCGGCTGGCGTTACTAGGCCTGCTGACTCAATCTGATAAGGGCTGGTTTTATAAGACGTCAGCTGTTGTTTGGCTTTTTCGATAGCGCTTTGATCTAATTGGCTTGAGACAATATAACCTTTTGCTGCCAAGCTGATTAAGTCCATCTTATCCATCAAACGCTCACAGGCTTGTTGGCTCAGCTTATCTTCACGCATTAATAGCAACAAAAATTGGCGCTCTCGGCCTTTTAGTGCTGAAGAGTTGGTTTGAAGTGCCTGTTTTGCTTGCTCAGTATACTGTATCTCTGATAGTAGTATCACGGGGGTAGTTAACGCTTTCATGGGCACTCCTTGCAATTTATTCTAACGAACGATGGGTCAAGCGATAGCCGCTTAAAATACACTAGCAAACATAATTCTGCTAATTTAAACCCAACTATAGTCGGTAAAGTCAATAATTATTAGTTATTGATTTGTAATCAGTTTACCCTTGTAACCTAAGTTTTGCAAGGTATTTATAATTACCTTGTTAGCTTGTCTTTATATTTTATCAGAATACAACCCTAAGCCCTAAAAATAATTAATCAAATTTATTGAAGTTTGATTACGCTATAATGGCTGTTTTGCTAACCCTTATGGAAGTCAATCCGATGGCCGATTCACAATCATTTGAAGATAGCATTAATCACTTACCTGACCCCAATCAGACCATCGAGCCAAGCCTTGATCGCAACTTTGATGGTATCGCTGAACATTTTGAAAAAAAGGTCTATGGCGGATTAAAAGGGGCTATCCGCTTAGCGGTATTGCAGCGCGATTTGATGGAGCAAATAGAGCAGATGAGTGTCAAGCTCAATCGGCCATTGAAGATACTTGATGTGGGTGCGGGATTGGCGCAGTTGTCGATTCAATGGGCGCAGCGTGGTCATCAAGTCTGGGTCAATGACATCTCTGATGACATGCTTACCAAGGCACAAGCTGCTGCCAAACAAGCCCCTTTACTACCGCCTACTCTCTACACTGGAGATGGATTAAATATAGAGCAGTCTCCTGTCTCAAGCGGCGATACCAATCATGGCAGCGCTTTTGATAATATGACTTGGTCAACCTGTCCTTATCAAAGTCTAAATGAGCATCTAAAAGGTCAGTTTGATTTGATAATGTGTCATGCCTTGCTGGAGTGGCTGGGCGAGCCTGAGGCAATAATGGACTTTTTTGATGGTTGGCTTTCGGCGCATGGCGTTTTATCATTGTGTTTTTATAATCCTGTGAGCTTTGACTATCGCAATTTAATCATGGGAAATTTCAATTTACTGAACAATCCAGATTTTACTTCAGACAATAAAAAAAGCCTCACACCCAATAACCCAGTAGCCAAAGAGGTGGTCACTAACTGGCTAGCAGCCCACCATTATGAGGTTATCAAGGTTTCGGGATTAAGGGTCTTTCATGATTATGCACCGCTTAAACGTGGGGGTCATAATCATCCTGAAGAGGTCATTAAGATGGAGCTTCGCTACTCCAAGCTAGCCCCTTATAAATGGATGGGGCGATATCTGCATTATCTGGCCAAGCCATTAAGGCCAGTTAGCTCTATATAACCTGTTGACCCATTATGATTCATGGGCAAAAGCCACCACATGCTTTAATTTAGCTACAATACCAATATGGCTGCCAATCTTATGGTCATGGTGACTGGGGACCAAAGATACGATACGTTGACCATCGTGAAGCTGTAATTGATACAGATAATTGGCGCCTCTAAAGACGCGGCCAGTTACCTGTGCGGTCATCGCGCTATCATCATCATGAATGATATCATCAGGACGGATTAATACTTTAACCTTAGTACCTGCTGCATGCTCTACCAATTGCCGCTGAGCACTGTCCTCAAGCGATACGGTCTCACCATAGTGAATATCGTCAAGATCTCCCGCGATTTCAATATTGCCAAGTGCTGTCTTGATATAACTTGGACAGACTGTACCCTCTATCATCGCCCCTTCGCCGATAAAGTCTGCTACAAAAGCATCAATGGGCTCATGATAAAGCGTGCTGGGCGTGGCCCATTGGATGAGTTTGCCGTCTTTCATGACCCCAATCTTATCTGCCAAAGCAAAAGCTTCGTTTTGATCATGGGTGACCAAAATCGCTGTGGTATTGGTGCGCTTTAAGATGTCACGCACATTCATCGCCAAGGACTCTCTGAGGACCACATCGAGATTGGAGAATGGCTCATCGAGCAATAATAGCTTAGGCCTAGGGGCTAAAGCTCGGGCTAAGGCCACTCGCTGCTGTTGCCCTCCTGACAGCTGGCTGGGCCGTTTATTGGCATGCTCACTAAGTCCGACTAACGCTAGCATCTCCTCAACCCGAGCTTTTTGCTCAGCTTTGGGGCAGTGATGGATACCAAAGGCGATATTTTTGGCGACAGTTAAATGACCGAATAAAGCATAATCTTGAAACACCATGCCAAGACCACGCTTAGCAGGCACAACAGCGTATGAGCGTGCCTGGCTTTGCTCACTTAGGCACTGGGTATTTAAATAGATACTGCCTTGGCGAATGGGTTCAAGCCCTGCAATCGCCCGAAGTGCCGTGGTCTTACCACAACCACTGTAGCCCAAAAAACAGCCGATTTCGCCTTGTTTTAAACAAAATGTCATGCCATCAACGATGGTGGTACTGCCATAACCCACCACCATATCTTGAACACAAAAGTAATCTTGCTCCGGAGAAACAAATAAAGGGTTTAAGGGCTGCGGGGTCATAAGTGAGACAGAAGTTGACATAAACGGTGGCTATACTCTTATAAGATAAAATTTAGATTCGCTTAGGGATTTAACATAATAGACCAAGCTCAGTGATGATTAGTGGGCTGGCAAAAATCTGAGGTCAGCTAGGCCATGCGCATATTTTCTATCCGCGCTTTTCGCTCTGACGCAGCAGAATCCACACCGGAAACAGGCCAACTAAGACAATCAATAGACTAGGCAGCGCGGCCCTACCCCACATCCCTTCACTGGTCATCTCAAACACCCGAACTGCTAGAGTATCCCATCCTTGCCGGCGAGTCATCAAAGTAATGGGCATCTCTTTCATGACTTCTACAAATCCCATTAACAGCGCCGTCAATATACCGGGCTTGAGTACAGGGATAATCACCTGCTGCCAACGCTGACGCTTGCTAGGTGTCAGTAGCTCAGCCGCCGCCTCTTGATTGGAGGTAAGGCGTTGCAGCTGCCTATCAATAGGCTGAAAGCTCACCGTCATAAACCTAGTAGAAAGCGCGAGCAGCATCACTAGCACACTACCAGATAGCACCTGCTCGCGTGATATTCCCAGAGCAATGAGTTGATTGTCAAGCCAAGCTATCGGAATAAAAACACCAACGGCCAATACGGTTCCCGGTACCACATAACCTAAGTTGGCCAACGTGACCATTAATCTCGTTACTCGATCGGGAATCTGGCGCTTAATCCAAGCCATAATAATTGCCAGAACAGCGATGAACAGGGTGGTCATTGAAGCAATCAATAAGCTATTGGTGACAAAGCCAATATAGCGGGCATCAAAGTCTTGCTGGTAGTTTTGTACTGTCCAGTAAATCAGTTGAATAAAGGGGATTAAAAACGCGGCCAAAAAGATTAAACTGCAGCCTAGAGTCATCAATAAGCTTTGGCCCAAACTCGTCTCAAAGCGCCTATTGTCCTCTTGAATTGTGGAGCCAGTACGACGAGCGGCCCAAAACTGCTCCGCCAACATCACCACAAACACCACCATAATGAGCAAGGCTGCTAACTGAGCGGCCGTGGTCAAGCTAAAAAACCCAAACCAAGCTTTGTAAATAGCCGTGGTAAAGGTATCGACGTTGAACACTGCCACCGCTCCAAAGTCTGCTAGAGTCTCCATGCAGGCCAATATTAGACCGCCAACTATCCAAGGCAAAGCTTGCGGCAAGGCCAATCGAAAAAACACCGTAACTCTAGATAGCCCTAGCATCTGCCCCGCCTCTATCGCCCGGCGACCTTGCGATAAAAAAGCTTGCCGCGCTAGCAAATAGACATACGGATAAAAGGCCAACGATAAGATAATCCCAGCGCCCCAGACATTGCGAACTGAAGGGATGCCGCTCTCAAATCCAAGTAATCGAAGCGTTGATTGTAAGGGGCCACTATAATCAATAATCCCAACACTGACAAAAGCTAGGACATAAGCGGGTATCGCCAAAGGTAGCATCAACGCCCAAGAGAAGAACCGTTGCCCAGCAAAGCGGTACATGCTTGTCATCCAAGCCAGAACTGTACCAAGACTACCCGCTATGAGAATCACCATAGCCAGTAAGATAGCTGTGTTTTTGAGGACTTGAGGCAGCACATATTCACGCATATGTGACCAAATATCTGCCACTGGCTGCAACCAAGATAACAAGACAATGATGATTGGTATCAGCATAAACAGCGCTATAGCGCCCAAAAGCAATCTAGAAATCAGTGCTCGGCCAGTAGCAAACTTACTCAATGCATGGGGAGAGGGCGTAGATTGAGGGGCTTTTTTTGACACTAAATAGAACCTTATTCCCTTTGATAAATGATGACTAGACGGATAGCCAAATGGTTTAATATGGTTCAAAATAACAAAGGCTCAAGGCCATCAGCGCTTAAGCCTTTAAAATCATCAACCAATTGCTCATCGACAAGTTAATATTAAAGCTACTATTAAAGTTGATGTTAAAGTTGATGGTCAAAATGCCAATGAGTCAGGAATCATAGAATAAGTACGCGTATCAAACGCTTATTAAGTGCCTATTTATAGCCCGCTTTGTCCATCAACTGAATCGCTTGGGTTTGCAGTTCACCAAATTTCTGTACGTTGATATCATCTGCCTTAAAGTCGCCCCATGAGCGTAATAGCTCTGACTCATCGATACCCTGCTTGACTGGGTATTCCTTATCAGCGCTAGCATATAGGCCCTGAGCTTTATCAGAGGACAACCACTCCATTAGCTTAAGCGCGCCTGATGGGTTGTCAGAATTGGCCACGACACCTGCACCAGAGATGTTCACATGGGTACCTGTGCTGCCTTGATTGGCCCAGAATAACTTCACTGGAAAATCAGGTTTCTCTTCCATGATACGGCCATAGTAGTAGCTATTGGCAATACCCACTTCACATTGTCCTGAAGCAATCGCTTCTAACAAACTGGTATCATCACTGAAGACATCAGTCGCTAGATTGGCCACCCAACCACGAATGATTTCTTCTGTTTTTTCTGCACCATGGTGCTCAATCATGCTTGCTACTAGGGATTGATTATAGACCTTTTTAGAAGTGCGAAGACAGAGCTTGCCTTTCCACTTGGGGTCTGCCAAATCTTCGTAGCTAGAAAGCGCGGTTTTTTCGACTTTGCTAGGGTCATAAAAGATAGTGCGAGCGCGAAGAGACAACCCTGACCACAGTCCTGCAGGGTCTCGGTATTTGGCAGGGACATTAGTATCAAGCACTTCAGAAGTGACTGGCTGAAGCAAGCCTTTTTGCGCGGCCTGCCAAAGGTTGCCAGCATCGACCGTTAACAGCATATCGGCTGGCGTGTTGGCTCCTTCCGCTTCGATTCGGGCCATTAAAGGTCCTGGCTTATCAGTGACTAGCTCGACAGGAATGCCAGTTTCAGTGGTAAATTGATCTAATAGGGGTTTGATAAGCTGCTCATTTCGTGAGGAATAAATCGTCACTTTTTGACTGTCAGTGGCTTCTGGAGTAGAGGCTGGCGTTATGGTTTCACCATTAGCGGCGGCAGGTGATTGGGTGGCGACCTCTTCAGTGGTGACTTCTTTGGCCGGAGTATCAGCTTTATTGCAGCCCGTTAGTCCTGACATAGTCACTAGTATCGCAGCAGATAACCCAAGCTTGGCCGTTGTTACAGGTGAGATAATCGACATAATATTCTCCAGTTTAATTTTATAAAATTAGTAACACTTTTAATTATTACTTATTGCAAATGCTGCTAGTTTTCTCACTCAGAAGCTTGCCAAAATTATTCAACAATGCCCTTTACCCTTTTATATTGAGCTTCTTTGCATTAGTACGCACTTTATCTTGGTGAGTATCGTATAAATTAACCAATCAATAGGTTCATATGAAAATAATTAGAATTATCATATTTTTATCAAAATCCATTGATACTAAAGACATGCCTTAACAGCAGCCCTGAAGTTTGATTAAAAAAAATTAACATTTGATAACTAAACACACCTAAAATTTAAAAATGTATCTTAATATGAATGATAGTAATTATCAATATGTTTTTTTAATTATTCTCATTTTCACTTTAACTTC
>JAUNVX010000085.1:0-9377 GCA_030540615.1 Psychrobacter sp.
TAAGAAAGGTTATTAAGCAAGTTAAAATCTATACTAGGTAAAAGATGGTGTAGATAAAAAATATCTTAGACAAAAATGTCAGTCATAAGGACAATATCATGGAAGACAGTACAAAAAGTGATTCGCTTAATAAGGAGGCCGTTAGTAATGAGGCGATTAAGGATAATCCCCATGACTTGAAGATTATTAATCAGTTAATCCAAAACGGTCAGCCACAACTTGGTGTGTTCGCTACCGTCAAAAAAGTTAACTATTTAGACTATCACAGCTACCTTATCTCACAAAAGTCAGTGGCCAAGTGGCGAAAAGATTTTAAGGCCAACCAATTTGCCTTTATTCAGATTGTTCAACCGCCTTATCGGATTTGCTTGGCCTTAGCGACTATTAAGCTCGCCACCACAGCTTTTGTATATTTGTATAATGAAGATAGCCAAGTATTGGAGGTTTGTGAGGCATTGAATCCTTTGCAGCAAGGGGGGCGCTTTAAGGGAGATCATTATCAAGGTCAGATGGCTTTTATTAACGCTAAGCTGACCCTTACATTGGACTTTTTGCCTGATGAGGTAACCGTAAAATTAGACAGTCGATACATTAATTTAGTGGCCAATTTGAGCCGTTATCGGCTGCCTTTGGCGGTTTGCTCACCATCAGGCAGACGGGGTTGGACCTTCACCCAAAAAGAGCCTTTTTGCTCAGTTACTGGTCAATTAACCCTCAAGCCTGCGTCCAAATTTTATGACAATAGCCCTGAAGAAAAAATCGAGTTTGATGAACGAGCGTTGGCCAATCTTGACTGGACACTAGGTTTTATGCGCCACGAGACCAATTGGTTTTGGTGTTGTATCAACAGCTGGTTAGCAGATGGTCGTCATTTTATGCTGAATTTATCGATGGGTGTCAATGAGACAGGCGTGAGTGAAAACGCTTGCTGGCTAGATGGTGAAATCTGTTATCTGCCGCCTGTGATGTTCCGTCGCCATGATAACCAAAGCCGCAATCACCAAAGCCATGATAATGAGGAAGACACTTCGGCCAATTGGACCATTACTCATCAAGACTTAGGTTGGAGCCAAGTGGCTATAAATCTATGCTTTACGCCTCTTAAAGTTTATCAAAAGACGGATAACTTTGGCCTGATTGCCAGTATTTTTGAGCAGTGGCTTGGGGTCTATAGTGGTGAGATTCGGTTAAAGGATAGAGTGATTAAGTTAGACAATGTCATCGGACTGGCAGAAGATCATTTTGCCAAGTGGTAGGCTCATAAAGATATTTTGACAGATACGTATATCCAATCTTATATCAAACTTGAAGTGGACTGACTATAAGCCAAGAACCGCTGAGTATTTCGATAATCTACCCCGATTTTAGCGTCAATAAGGCAGCCAGTGCTATAATTATGCGGGTTAATTGCCTATAATTGACGTTAATTTATATCCGCTGATATTAACCGTTGCTAAGGAAATATAATGTCTATCAAGTCTGACCGCTGGATTCGTAAAATGGCCCAAGAGCATGGCATGATTGAGCCATTTGAAGCAGGTCAAGTGCGGCACAATCAAGCAGGAGAAAAGTTGGTCAGCTATGGCACCTCTAGTTATGGCTATGACGTTCGCTGCTCACGCGAGTTTAAGGTGTTTACCAATGTGCACTCTGCTATCGTTGATCCCAAAAATTTCGATGAAAATAGTTTTATTGATATCGTTGGGGATGAGTGCATCATTCCGCCCAACTCGTTTGCGCTAGCTCGAACGGTTGAGTATTTTCGTATTCCACGTGATGTTTTGACTATTTGCTTGGGAAAATCAACTTATGCGCGCTGTGGCATCATTGTCAATGTGACGCCGCTTGAGCCTGAGTGGGAAGGTCACGTGACACTTGAATTTAGCAACACCACGACGCTACCTGCTCGTATTTATGCGGGAGAAGGCGTCGCACAAATGCTGTTTTTTCAAAGTGATGCTGATGATGTTTGTGAGACTAGCTATAAAGATCGCGGCGGCAAATACCAAGGTCAAACTGGGGTGACTTTACCGAGGACTTAGTATCTAAAGGTTATAGGATCGGGACCGAGCCCCGCCAGTACTAAGATATCAAAAAGGATGACCTGAATTATTCAAGTCATCCTTTTTTATTAAGCCGTTAAAACTGTTTAAGCTGCTTAATTCACTTGAGCTACTTAAGTACTTTGAGACCTGCTTTATTTTCACGTTTTGGTTTGGATTTAGCGGAAGCTTGGTCATCAGCTTTGGCAGTCTTTGTATCACTAGATGAGGTATAGTTGTCATATTCGTTAGGATCAAAGAACATCCCTTGTGAGTTCTCTTTGGCATAGATGCCCATGACGGCCTGAATAGGAACCCAAATGTCTCGCGAGACTCCGCCAAAGCGCGCGCTAAAGTTAATATAATCATTGTCCATGGTCATATTGCCCGTGGCTCTACTGGCGATATTAAGGACTATTCGGCCCTCTTGCACATGCTCAGCAGGCACTTGAACCCCTTCTAAAGTCGCATCGACCATCAGATAAGGCGTCAGATAATTATCTTCTATCCATTCATAAATAGCACGAACCATATAAGGACGAGTAGGGGTCACATCGTTGATAGAATCAGTCATAATAAGGCTCCATAAAGACGCTATTATAAAAAATGGTCAATACAAAAGGGTAGCGTAGTTGTGTAGTCGTTTATCATTATCACGGCAGTTTACTGGCTGATAAAGGGCCAACCTAGATATTATTGTCAGCTTATCAAGCTATTACAGTCAGTCTATGAAGCTTTTATAGTAATGGTATCAAACTTCTATTTGATACTGGCTTTGAAACTGCTACGCTCGAACAAGCGCTTTTGGTAGTCGATTAAGGGCCGACATAGATTATTAGGTAAGGCTATGTCCATCTCATCAAGTCGCCATAATAGTGGGGCGAGTAGCACATCACACCAACCAAAATCGTCGGCCATAAAATAGGACTTATGAGCAAAGATAGGCGATAGCGTCACTAAAGAGTCTGATAATTGCTTTTTGGCTTTAGCCGCTTGAGCTTTATTAAAGCTATCGGGATGAGTGAGCAGCTGTCTTCCCAAGCTTAACCAATCGTTTTGAATTCGCCACGCCAATTGACGAATGATGGCGCGATCTTGTGGGGTCTCAGGCAATAGCTTATGAGCATGATAACGCTCTTCTAAATACTCAAAGATGACATTAACTTCATACAAGGCAATATCACGTTGCTGCAAGACAGGAAGACTGCGATAAGGGTTTAGGTCGGCAAGGTCTTCTGGGCGCTCAGAGTGAAGGCGCGAATGATAATAAGCAAGCTGTTTTTCTTCTAGCAGTAATCGCACCACATGACTGTCGTAGCCATCATCGGCGTATAACACTAGCTGACTGCTCGGAATATCATTGGCATCTATCATGGTACGGTATCATCGGCTTATAAGACTGTCATCGTAAACAATGTAACGCCAATTATCAAGACTAGCCTAAGGAATACTCCTATAGAATAGAGTATTCAGACAACAAAAAGGGCCACACCTGAGTGCAGCCCTATTATTCCATCGATGCTTATATCATTACTTAACGTCTTTCCAAAATTCTTTGTTCAGTAAATAAACAGGAATTAGCAAGACCAATAAGAATAAAATAACGAAGCTTCCGATGACTTTACGATCATGGCGGACAGGTTCGCCCATCCATGCCATAAAGTTCACTAAATCCCCAACTTGATGCTCAAACTCTTCTTTACTGAGTGTGGTTTGCATATTATGCAATACATGAGGCATCGCAGCATTAGGCAATACTAAGTTATTAGCGCCCCAAGGACGGCTAGGGTCTTCATAAAACGACAACAGGTAAGTATAAACCCAGTCATCACCCCGGAGACGGTTCTCAAGAGATAAATCTGGCGGCGCAGCCCCAAACCAAGCAGCTTGCACATCTGGGTCAATCTCGGCTGTGATATGATCACCGATTTGATCAGTGGTCACCATCAAATACTTTTGCACCAACTCGGGTGGAATCTCTAAGTCTTGTGCGATTCTTGAATGGCGGACATACTTAGCAGTATGACAGCCCACGCAGTAGTTCATAAAAATCTTAGCACCATTTTGTAGTGAGCCCTTATTGGTAAAATCAATAGGGGCTTTGCTACAAGCTAAATGCTCTTCTACACCATCGGCATTGGTAAAAGTACCACAACCATGACCACCAGCTGCCTGAGCACTACCTGCTGATAAGGTCAATGCTGCGCCTAAGCTTAGCCCAGCTAAGATTTTGGTTAGCATATTCATTAGTGACCTCCAGTGACGCGATCAGGTGGCTGTTTACACTTCTCAATTGCAGTGTAAATTGGCATTAATAAGAAGAATAAGAAATACAAGATAGTACAAATACGCGCCAAGATAGTAGCTGTAGGTGTGGCAGGCGTCGCACCTAAATAACCTAGGATTAAGAAGCTAATAGCAAAGATAGTCAAAGCAATCTTAGAGAGCGTACCCTTGTATCTTATAGAACGAACTGGAGAGCGATCGAGCCAAGGCAATAAGAAGAGCACCACGATTGCGCCGCCCATGGCAATAACACCACCAAGCTTACTAGGAACTGCACGCAAAATAGCATAGAAAGGCGTGTAATACCAAACAGGAGCAATATGTGCTGGGGTCTTTAGAGCATTAGCACCTTCAAAGTTTGGTGGCTCAAGGAAATACCCACCGCCTTCTGGGAAGAAGAAGATTACTGTGAAGAATAAGATAAAGAACACCACAATACCAATCAAGTCATGAACCGTATAGTAGGGATGGAAAGCAACACCATCTAAAGGCACACCATTTTTATCTTTGAGCTTTTTGATATCGATACCATCAGGGTTGTTAGAACCCACATGGTGAAGCGCTACCATATGCATGAATACCAAGCCCACTAGCACTAATGGAATGGCAACCACATGCAAAGCGAAGAAGCGGTTTAGCGTGATGCCTGAGATGAGGTAATCACCACGGACCCATTCTGCTAGACCATCACCAATAACGGGAATAGCTGCAGGAAGGTTTAAGATGACCTGAGCACCCCAAAATGACATATTGCCCCAAGGCAATAGATAACCAAAGAACCCTTCAGCCATTAAGCATAGGTAAATTCCCATGCCGATGAGCCAAATAAGCTCTCTTGGTTTTTTGTACGACCCATAAAGTAGCGCTCGGAACATATGCAAATACACCACCACAAAGAACGCAGAAGCGCCCGTTGAGTGCATATAGCGAATCAGCCAACCGCCTTTGACATCACGCATGATGTATTCGACAGAAGCGAAAGCGCCTTCAGCGCTAGGGTTGTACATCATGGTAAGCCAAATGCCAGTCACTAGCTGGTTGACCAATACCACCATCGATAACACACCAAAAAAGTACCAAAAGTTAAAGTTCTTTGGCGCGTAATACTTGGACATGTGGTATTCGTAGGTTTCAGTCGCGGGGAACCGCGCATCAACCCAGTGCATCATTTTCTTGCCAATACTCATGATTAGACCTCCCCGACCGTTAAGATGGAGCCATCCACACTATATTCTGGGATGGGTAAGTTAAGCGGTGCAGGAACCCCTTTATAGACGCGGCCAGAAAGATCGTATTTTGAGCCATGACAAGGGCAGAAAAAACCACCAAACCAATCATTACCACCCAAATCTGCAGCACCAACTTCCGGTCGGTAGTTTGGTGCACAGCCTAAATGGGTACAAACGCCTTCAACCACTAATACTGATGGCTCACGAGAGCGCTCAGGATTAACACAGTATTCTGGTTGTACTGACTCACTAGAGTCAGGATCTGCTAATAAGGGAGCGACATCTTTAAGACCTGCCAACATCTCTTTGGTACGTTTTACAACAAAAATTGGCTTACCACGATACTTTACGACGATCATCTGACCATCTTCAATGGAGCCGATATCTTGAGTTACCGCAGCGCCTGCAGCTTCTGCTTTGGCGCTTGGATACCATGAACGGACAAAAGGGGTAGCTGCGGCAGCTATCCCGGCAGCTCCAAGAGCAGCTGTCGAGGCAATAAGAACTCTACGGCGTTTTACATTAACGCCTTCGGCATGGCTCATTAAAACTTCCTCCAGGTGAATGAAATGGGATTATCCCACACTGGGTTTGTGGTCTTAGGTTGTAAAGTCGTAAATTACGTTGTAAGTTACAAAGTTGTTGCGCCTAAACCACGTTAGCTGTGCCTAATTTTGCTAATTGTTACTATTCTAAGCTATTTCGGTGATAAAATAAATTCTCGCATGTAAAATAAAACAAACCCTATAGTTAAAAAAACCTAGAGTTTATGCGCTTTTGCCAAGTTTATTGACTTGACAACCGTTACAAATTGAGATTATACCCTCAAAAATTGTATGGATTTTAAGCTAAATTACCAAAATAAACGTTTTTATAACTAAAATTAAGAGCTTATTAGGCTCTTAATTTTTTAACAAAGGCAGCAACATGTCTACGAAAATATAGGGATAACTATCATTTATTCTAAGGCTTCCCAGCGCTCTAATTTACTCATTAAATCCTCTTCTATCTGGGTCAAACGGTCACTGGCTGCTGTCGCTGCTTCAAGGTCAGTGGTGAACCATGACCCATCCGCTAACTTCGCTTGCAGTGCAGCTTGCTCAAGCTCTAAGGCTTTGATTTGATCGGGCAGAGCTTCAAGCTCACGCTGCTCATGATAGCTTAACTTCTTTTTCTCTACGGGCTTATCTACTTTAGCGGCAGACTGAGACTCAGAGCGGTTGGGGTCTGACTTCTTAGCTTTAGGGGCTAATTTGTCCTCACGCTCTTTTTGAATCAAATACTCTTGATACCCGCCCACATATTCTTTGACGATACCATTGCCTTGATCGTCTTTATCAAATACCCAAGTAGACGTCACCACATTGTCCATAAAGGCACGATCGTGACTGATTAATAGAATAGTCCCATTAAAACTTGCGACAGATTCCTCAAGCAGCTCCAAAGTGGCCATATCTAAGTCATTGGTAGGCTCATCAAGGACCAATATATTGGCAGGTTTGAGTAGTTGCTTGGCTAGAAGTACACGGTTTCGCTCGCCGCCTGATAAAGCTTTGACAGGGGTTCGGGCACGCTCTGGCGCAAATAAAAAGTCTTGAAGGTAGCTCATGATATGCGTTTTACGGCCACCCACATCAACGAAGTCTGACCCTTCAGAGACGTTTTGGGCCACACTGGCCTCAAGATCTAGCTGATCTCGAAGCTGGTCAAAAAACGCAATCTGAAGATTGGTACCTAGAGTGACACTACCCGTCTTGATAAGATCATCATCAGACTGATCTAAAATGGCCTTAATAAGGGTAGTTTTACCCACACCATTAGGGCCAATAATACCAATTTTGTCCCCTCGGATAATAGTGGTGCTAAAGCCATCTACCAACACATCGCCATCATACTCAAGATGCAAATCCTTAACTTTGCAGACAAGCTTGCCACTTTTATCACCGCTACTCATGGTGATATTGACATTGCCAACTTGCTCGCGGCGAGCGCGTCGCTCTTCTCGAAGCTGCTTTAGCTCACGAACGCGGCCTTCATTGCGGGTTCGACGAGCTTTAATCCCTTGTCGAATCCAAACCTCCTCTTGAGCAAGCTTTTTGTCAAAGTTGGCATTATTTTTTTCCTCTGCGAGCAGTTGCTGCTCTTTGAGCTCTTGATAACGGGTATAGCCGCCTGCACCCTGAGTCACGTCATAGCTTGAGAGCTTGCCTCGATCTAGCTCAATAATGCGCGTTGCAAGCTTATCGACAAAGGCTCTATCATGGGTTACAAATAATAAGGTCAACCCCTGCCAGTCCTTCAAAAACTGCTCAAGCCACTCAATACTAGCCACATCTAAATGGTTGGTAGGCTCATCAAGTAGCAATAAATCTGGTTTGGTGACCAAAGCTCGCGCTAGTAGAACACGGCGCTTTCGGCCACCTGATAAGGCTGAGAGATCATCTTCAGGATTGAGCCCCATATTGGTCAATAGAGCAGTGGCTTCACGCTCCAAATCCCACCCATGGACAGCGTCTATTTCATGCTGCAAATTGGCCATTGCTTCACAAGCATCCATGTCACCCAAAGAGCAGGCATCGACTTGGGTATTATAGTCATGAAGTAGTTTGGCGGTTCGAGGACTGCCGCCCATCACGATATCAAGGATACGTCCCTCAGTCTCTGGCACATCTTGTTCTAACATAGCAATGCGGGCATTACCATTGATAATCACTTCACCGCTATCAGGAGCGATTGTACCCGTGATGAGTTTAAAGAGGGTTGATTTGCCTTCTCCATTTCTGCCAATGAGGCAGACGCGCTCGCCTTCATCGATACTTAAATCAACGCCATCGAGGACAGGAGCGACACCAAAGGCGAGATGAATGTTTTTTAAATTTACCAATGCCATAGCTAAGTCGTCTTACATAAGGTTAAAATTGGCAGGATTATATCATGCTATTGAGCAATTATTGCGCTCACCGATGTAGATTTTAGCCGTAGAACCAATACTCAATATAATGGAATAAGTTACGCTTCTCTGGTAAGTCACTTAGTCTAGATACTGATTCTAAAGCCTAATCTATATAGTCATCTTGCCGCCTTACTATATAGAGATATAAATTATTCCTTTCAATATCAGGATACCTACCCTATGAAGTCTAATAAAGAAATGCTAACACCTAATTTGAACCCGGCAGATTCATCAGACTCATTATTAATGCAGCAGATGACTGCGCTACAGATAACGGTGACTTATTTAGAAGATACCATTGAGCGCTTAGATGCCGTCGTGGCTGCTCAAGATAAGCAAATGCAGGATATACAAAGGCAACTAAAGCTTTTGTATGGTCAATTGACTCAGAAAGGAGAGCAGACCATAGCGCCTTTTGATGTACTTGCTGATCGTCCTCCTCACTATTAAAGATAAGGGCTATCAAGAAATACAGCTTAAGGAAAATATTAAAAAAGTTAAAAATAATAATTGATTAATAAAACTTTCAATTGGTAAATAATAAACTTTCGCGAGTAATGATTGAGATAATATGTTGTGTTTATGTTTAATAATCATTACTATATAGCATCAATGATTCATTTAAGGCCCTGTGCTACGCTTAGCTTAAGTTAAAGCTAGCATATTCTAACAACTCGGACGTTTGGAGCTATTCATGATCCGCACTTTCTCTTTCAAAACCTTAGCCGTTGCTGTCGCTACTCTGTCGGTAGCTAGCGTCGCTGGTGCTGCCGGCCTTGATCGCTCTGGTCAAGATATCACTGCTTTTTTGCAAGATGGTTTATATGCTGAAGCCAGCTATACTTATATCGATGCCGATGTGTCAGG
>JAUNVX010000085.1:9477-11771 GCA_030540615.1 Psychrobacter sp.
GCGCTTCGTGGTCCAGCATATTTGACATCAGCCGGTTATGATGCTCACATCTCACCAGATGATGGTTATGGTTGGGTAGCAGGGGCTGCTTTTTCAAAACCTGAAATCGCCCTAAAAGCTGCTTTGACTTATCGCTCTGAGATTGATCATGATAACCATATTAGCGAAACCTTGCCTGGTATTATCACTGATAAAGGTGTTGGTTTAAGACATTCAGGAAATATTGATATCACCACTCCTGAATCTTATAACTTTGATTTTCAAACTGGGGTCAATCCTACTACTTTAGCCACCGCTAAAGTCCGTTATGTGCCTTGGAGCGACTTTACGATAGTTCCCCCTCTTTATAATGCGGCATCACAAACACCTGCTAATCGTAGTGGTTTGCCTTTAGTGGGTTATAGTGATGATCAGTGGCAAGTGGAGCTAGGTGTCGCTAAACGTCTTAGTCCAATGGTCGCAGTATCAGGCAGCTTAGGATGGGATAGTGGTGCTGGCAACCCAACGACTTCATTAGGTCCTATCGAAGGTTATTATAGCGTAGGTGCAGGCGCGAAGTTTAACTTAGATAAAAACTGGGCGATCTCTGCTGGTGGTAAATATCTGATGTTTGGTGATGCCAAGGGCTCGCTACCTAACAAAAAGGTCGTTAGTAACTTTGAAGACAATGATGGCTATGTATTAGGTGTGAAATTGTCTTACCAAGACAAGTAAGTATTTGTTAATAATATAATGAATAAAAAAAGCGGCCTTAATGGCTGCTTTTTTTATTCATAAATTTTGATTGTAATTAATAATGATTAAATTAAATTATTAGTAATAATTTATGAAAATATACTAAGATACACAATATTACCAATTTATCTTCACTATTGTTAATTGTTGCTCATTGGTTTATGCTTGATTGTAGTTACGTAACTGTTTAGTGAGCTTATAAATAGGTTACAAAAGCTACAACTTCAGTGACTCGTTAGTCAAATCGCTGCTATGGATAGCATAATTTTACTCATGGAAGGTATCCTTTATGTCGAAAAATTTTAATTACACTCGCCTTGCCTGCGCCATTACGGCTCTATCGCTTACCTCTTTAGCAGGAGCCGCAGGACTTGATCGCTCTGGGCAACCTAGTGAAGATTTCAGTAGCGATGGCACCTTAGCCTATGTTAGTGCAGTCCATATTAGTCCCAGTCTTTCAGGGGTTGAGGCAGATGGTAAGGTAATTAGTGATACTGCTAACGAGTATCAGTTCTATGGTTACGGCGCTAAGACTGATGTTAATGACCAGCTTAGTGTTGGGGTCTTCTATGATCAGCCATTTGGTGCAGATGTTGAATATCAGGGCAAAAATTCCTTAGTCGATTATAGTAATCCTGATAATATAAAGCCCAGTACAGCGACAGTACGCACAGAAAATTTTACGGGTCTATTGGGAATAAAATTAGGCGAGAATAATAATTTTAAAATCTATGGCGGTCCTGTATTACAAAAAATAAAAGCAGAAGTTGATATTCATGGTGATCCGGCAGTTCTAACTGCCTTAAATGGATATGCGCTAAACATCCCTACCAACACTGAATATGGTTATATGGTGGGTGCTGCTTATGTCAAACCTGAAATAGCATTAAAAGCTGCGGTTACTTATCGATCAGAGATTGCTCATAACGTAACTTACGAAGAATCTATGCCAGTAATAGATGCTGTCAATCCTACTTTGCCTCCAGCCTTACGATTGTCTTCTACTCAAACTAAGACAGATGATCTAACTTTGCCTAAATCTGTCAATATTGATTTTCAAACTGGTCTGAACAAAACCACTTTACTGACTGCTAAAGCTCGCTGGGTACCTTGGAGTGAATTTAAAATTGTGCCGCCTTTGTTAAGTGGAAATGCAGTCGCTTTAAATAGCTATAAGCAAGTCGTTATTAAAGAAGCAGCGCTACTATCATACGGGGATGACAGTTATCAGCTAGAGTTAGGACTCGCTAAGCGACTTAGCCCAATATTGGCAGTATCAGGAACAGTAGGTTGGGATAGCGGTGCAGGTAACCCTGTATCACCACTAGGTCCTGCTGAAGGGTATTATAGCGTAGGACTTGGGGCCAAATATAATGTCACGCCTAACTGGGCAGTATCTGCTGGCGCCAAATACCTAATGTTAGGTGACGCCGACGGTCAACTGGCAGCTACTAAAAAAGACTTAGGTCGTTTTGAAGACAATAGTGCTTATGTTGTCGGTGTCAAGTTATCTTATCAAGCTAAATAAAAGGTCAGCTACCTTATTTGGTCTTGTCGAT
>JAUNVX010000086.1 GCA_030540615.1 Psychrobacter sp.
CTATGCTCTGGCAAACTCTCACTGAAAGTCTCACTAAAGGCCATCAAAGTACTGCTAGTCGAGGCTGCGCTGTCAGAGCCATTAGGATTGACTGTGACATCAGTACCATCTTGCGCCGCGTCATTAGGCGTTAGGGTAAATTCAGGTAGGGGCTTATCGCCATTGACCAGCGCCGCGCCTTTTTCGGTCAAGATAACGTTGCCTTTACCATCTAAGGCGTAGTTGGTCTCATCACTTAGCTTCACTGTTACTGACAGACTGTCAACATCCGTGGTCTTAAAACTGGCGACGATCGCCCCTGCTTTTACCTCGGCATCCGTGTTAGTGAGGTCATTGGTCTTGGTAATGGTTAGGAGAGGCGCACTATTAATTTCAGGACCGACCAAGACAGGACTACCATTGACGATACTGTCATTGGGCGTGAGCTTAAAAGGCGGTAGCTCTGCACCGCTGCTGATGAGGTCTACCCCTTTTTGAGTGAGCAAGACATTGCCTTTATTATCCAGCTTATAATGTTCGGTATCGCTTAATATTACTGAGGTGGTATCACCATCTTCGTCAGCGACCGTATATTTGGCGACGATATTGCCCGCTTTAATATTTTTATCCGTTTGTACGAACACAGTGGTTTCGCTGACAGTGAGAACGGGAGCGTCATTGACCATGGTCACTTTTGGGTCGACACTGGTAGGCTGGCCCGCTTGCATGCCTGTCTGCGGCGTTAAAGTAAAGGCAGGAAGCTCTTTGCCACTATTGGCTAAGGCCGCCCCTTTTTCAGTCAAGACGATATTACCTTTGTCATCGAAACCATAGTTAATGGTATCACTCAAGATGACCGTAGCTTTGGCGCTATCATCGCCTTCTACTTTATACTTGGCAACGATGGCGCCCTTTACGGTGGCGGCACCATCTTCAATAAAGTCTTTGACATCAGATACTGAAACCGTGAGCTTGCTATTGACCATCGGATTGATGGACGCCTTAGCACCATCGGATTTACCATCATTAGGCGTCAGAGTAAAGGCAGGTAGTGGTTGACCACTAGCGACTAACTCTGCACCCTTTTGCGTCAAGGTGACATTGCCTTTATCATCCAAGGCATAGTTGGTTTTGTCACTTAGGGTGACGCTCACTTTATCTTTATCAGCATCGCTGGTGGTATATTTGGCGACGAGTGCCCCTGCCTTGGCGTCCGCATCCTTTTCAGTAAAGCCAGTAATCTGAGTGACCGTCAAGACAGGCACTTTATTGCCACTGTCCTTATCCTTATTATCCTTGTCGTCATCATCGCTTCCACGAGAGGCAAGGATAACTATGGGTACTATACCCGCTGCTAGCCACCAAGGATTTTCGAGTCCTAAGGTGGCCCAAAAGGGGGAGTGGTCAGATTCAGTGACCAACAGAGGGTTATAAGCGTCAGGATTGAGGATTTGGGTGGTATAGGCATTGGTTTCGCCCGTGACCGGCAGATAGTTTAGATATTTGCCTTCGTCTATCTGACCAATAATGGCTTGGTTGGTATGGCTATAGTAGTCTTCAATGATTAAATCAGTGTCACGGCTGAACTCATCAAATGAAATCTCCATGTCATTGCCCACTCTTCTGATAACTGCCTTGGCGGGTGCAAGACCAGTAGCCTCATTAATCAGCTCGTATTGGGTGTAGCTATTGGCTTTAATCACTGGGACTTGCGGCTGCTCTGTCATAAGTTTAACGACAGTTTCGCTTTGGTTTTGATGATGCGTCTTTACGATGATAGTGGCCATGGACTGATGTCTCTATTTATTAAGGGTAATAGGTTATTAAGGGTTATAGGTTATTTAGACTTATATGGATATGATAAAGGTAGCTATTAATCAAATTAGTGCTTGGTTAGAGCGATGACCATACTAAGCCAACCAATGCTGAGCCAAACAATAATCAGCTAAGCTGCTAGGCAATATAAATATAGAGTCTAAATGATGACAATTGTGCAATTTTATAATTGTAGAAGATTATATACGATTATCTCATATATTAGCAGAGGCTTTTAAACCCTTAGATTGCTTTGGGTAATGATAAAAAATTTATTTAGAACCATAAAAAAGCTGGGCAATATACCCAGCCTTTAGCCAACTAACAGAAGGTCAAATGTGCTTAAACGCAATTTTAAAACTTATACAGCAGTCCCAAAGTGGTCCTAGAGTCGATACGCGAGTCGACCATAGGGCTGTCATATTGCTCATTTGAGAGATAATCAACGGTTTGACTGGCGAATCCGGCCCATTTGTCATTAAAATCATACATGCCACTGATGCTGACATATGGGTTAACACTGCTACTAGGTGTGTAAGCAGCTAGGCCAGTTTTGGCGGCTTCTTTTTCACTGATACCATAGTAATAGTTATTAAAGTCTTCGTTGTGCCACTCCACCCCAACACTTGGATAGACGGTAAGCTTGTCGGTGCTGTATTTGGCAAGATAAGTTAAGCGGGCAATGTTGCCATCGCTACGGCCTAAGACATCGGTGGCCACTTGAGCACGCAGACCGCCTATTGGAGAGCGATACAAATAACTTAATCCAGCGACAGCCGTCCCCTTACGCTCATCCAGCCCTTTTAATGCCCCATTGGCATCGTCTGGATCAAAACCAGTGCCAGTGAACTGGGCAAAGGCGTCAAGTTGGTTGACGCCATCATTGATGATATAAGCCCCCGCAGTATTGCCTCGGGCATAGATTTTATTATTGTCATAAAACACACCAGGCAATATATTGACCTGATCATCAGCATCATAAGGGGTCATTACATATTGCACATTAGCGCCGACGCTTAGTACTGCATCAGGGTCTTTGGATAAGTTATTGTCCATCATCCCAGCAGAGGCGCTCATAGAGAGTGGCATGAGCAGAGCGATGGCAGCACTGGCAAATAGGGGTTGGCGAAGTAGAGCAGTATGGATAAGCATGGTCATCTCTCAGTCAGAATGTGGCGGCATTATAAGGTTGGGTCAATCAGCAAGGCATTATCTTGGTTTAGGTCTAGTCTAAGCTTAATTTAAGTGTATTACTATCTGATGATGCATGTCTAGCCACCAAAGATAAAAGCTGATAGTAATTAATAAAATAATAGCCCAAGGCAATAATTGCCACTTATTAGCAGTAATAGAAGGGGTGGTCTTAGCATTAGGAGTCATAGCCGCCGCCATTGAGACAGGAGTGCTCGTCTGACTATAGTTAATCTCTTGGTCATAGTCAGAAGTGGGCAAGGTTGAATTAAGGCTCGAGGCAGAGGGTAGAGGTGGCGGAGATATTGGCCCTGAATGGTCTGGATTATTATTGATTAGACCTTGATGAGTCGGGTCAAAGAGGGCAGCGGGATGACGTTTACGGTAAGCGATAGCAAAAGCTAACGCAATGATAGCCCCTGTGATAGCGCCGCCAATATGTCCTGCATTGTCTATGCCGGGTACAGCAAAGCCATAGACTAAGTTAATCCCCATGATGAAGACTAAGCTGCGCAGATTGAGCACCAAGCCATTGACTGAGATTTTAAATAGGGCAGCGATTAATAGCGCTGCTCCCAGTCCCATGATACCGCCAGAAGCACCTGCTGAAAGTCCCCAACTGCCTGCATCATTGACGATACCTTGCCAAGTCACAAAGTTATTGAGCAAATTGCCACCGACAGCAGACAGCAAAAATATCACCAAAAACTTACTATGGCCGAACATCGGCTCAGCGACTTGACCAAAGAAATACATGGCAAAGCCATTAAACAGCAGATGCATAAAGCCGATGTGCAAAAATGCGCTACTAACCAAGCGCCAAGGCTCATAACCCATGGTAAAGGGTAAGGCATTGGCGCCCCATTTGATTAAGTCCGCCGAGGTAGGCTCAGAGACATTCATTCCCGTTAGCGCCTGAATGAGGAATAACCCAATGAAGCTTAGCAGCAGCAGGCAGGTGATGGGCGCAACTTTAAATAGCTTTTGTAATGTCATAAACAACAACCGTCTGTCTCATAGATGCCTAACAAATTATATCTACAGCAGTCAGGCGGCTACTGTATCCACTGGTATTTCTGTGGTTAACACTTTTGAGCGAATTAAAGACTAGCCCTAATGCCAACGAATCGGTTCAATGCGTGGTAACGAGGCTTTGAGATATTCAAACGTCCCTTTGACTAAGATATCATCAGTCACTGAATGAATGTCCGTATGACCACAAAACGCCATGGTAATGTCACATTCTCGGTAAAGGATTTCAAGAGCGCGGCGGACGCCATCTTCGCCATAAGCGCCAAGACCATATAAAAAGGCGCGGCCAATCATCGTGCCCTTGGCGCCTAAGGCGATGGCTTTGAGGACATCTTGACCTGAGCGCACTCCACTATCAAGCCAAATCTCAATGTTGCTGTTTTCTGCTTGAATTGCTTGAACGATATCGGGCAATGCAGCGATGGTAGAGGGAGCACCATCAAGTTGACGACCGCCATGGTTTGAGACCACAAGCGCATCTGCGCCACTGCGAGCTGCCATGATAGCGTCTTCTGGCTCCATGATGCCTTTGATGATTAGCTTACCGCCCCACATATCTTTGATGCGAGCGACATCATCCCAGCTTAAGCTTGGGTCAAACTGCTCTTCGGTCCAGGCAGTCAACGAGGACAAATCATCAACGCCTTTGGCATGACCAACGATATTGCCAAATGAGTGCCGCTTGGTACCGAGCATGTTATAGCACCACTGCGGTTTGGTCATTAGGTTGAGGATATTGGCTAAGGTCGGTCTGGGAGGGGCTGACAAGCCATTTTTGATGTCTTTATGGCGTTGACCTAGCACCTGTAAGTCGGCCGTCAATATGAGAGCTGAGCAATTGGCATCTTTAGCCCGCTGGATAAGGCGTTTGACATAATCATGGTCGCGCATGACATACAGCTGAAACCAAAATGGCTTGCTGGTGTGAGTCGCCACGTCTTCTATAGAGCAGATGCTCATGGTCGAGAGTGAAAACGGCACGCCAAACTTCTCTGCTGCACGGGCTGCATGAATCTCACCATCTGCCCACATCATGCCCGTAAAGCCTGTGGGGGCAATTGCCACTGGCATATGCACATCTTCACCGATCATTTTGGTGGCAAGGCTTCGGTTGTCCATGTCCACTAACACTCGCTGGCGCAGCTTAATCCGATCAAAGTCAGTCTCATTATTACGGTAAGTGGTTTCAGTCCAAGAGCCTGAGTCCACATAGTCATAAAACATACGAGGTACTTTGCGGCGTGCCACTTTACGCAAGTCCTCAATATCAGTTACTTTTTTTAGGTCTTTCACTTTTTATCCTTAATTTAAAACTTTTAGGCATTTGACCCATGACGGTTATACGCTTTGATAATTAATACGAAGGTTAAGTTGAATCAAATCGATAATAATAGCAAAATTTTAATGGCTTAATATTGATAGATAGCTATAAAGCACTGCTCAATCGAGGATAGGGCTAATGACTACTCACAAAGCTGCTGCAAATCTAGCACGGAAAAGGGATAATCTAGCCGTGAGGTAGGGGTCAGAATAATAGGAATAGAAGTGGCAAACTGCGTCATAACGTCTTCTGTTAAAGTGGCGATATCAAGTGTCTGATAGCATACGGGCGTGACCGTCTGTAACTGCTGAATCAGGGTTTCAGCTTGCTCACATAAATGACAGTGACTGGTTCCTAAAAGCCACCAAGTGTCTATTGACAGTTGCGGGCATTGGGCAGCGAGTAGCACGCGCAGCTCTTGAACGGTTAATGAGGGTGGGGTAGAGGTTTGACTTATCATAATGTTGGCCCAATACGGTAGCGTCTGCCTGCACAAACCACTACTTTAAACTCATGTTAAAAATCATGCTATCTTACCTAAAGTCACGTTATTTACAATGATACTGTGCCTGTAATTGGGTAAGATAGCATGTTTTTTGTGCTTAGCAGGCAGATGCTCATCTACTTTTATATTATCTAGGTCATTATTTATGGCAGTGATTCTCAAATTTATTAAACGTCTATTTTGGTCGCTCATGCTATTGGTGGTGGCTTTTCATATCTTAGTTGCAGGGCTGCTGGCGCTATGGAAAACTCAGCCAGTGAGTAACAGCATGTTCATGCTAGCGCACCGATTGGGTGGTGGGTCAGTGACGCAGCAGTGGGTTGACTACGATAAAATCTCCACCTCCGTCAAACAAGCCGCGATTGCCAGTGAAGATGCCAAGTTTGTCAATCATGAGGGTTTTGATATCGATGGTATTGAAGCTGCTATGCAAAAGAACGAAGCCACGGGTAAGATGGCGGCAGGAGGGTCAACTATCTCTCAGCAATTGGCCAAAAATTTATTTTTAACCTCGCATCGCTCTTATGTGCGTAAGGGCGAAGAGGCTATTATTACCGTGATGATAGAGAATATGTGGGACAAACAGCGCATCTTAACTGTCTATCTTAACGTGGCTGAGTTTGGTAATGGTATTTATGGCATTGAAGCCGCTGCTCAGCATTATTTTGATAAGCCAGCGGCCAAGCTCAACCGTGATGAGGCTGCTCTGCTAATTAGTATGTTGCCCAATCCCAAATATTATGAGAAGCACCGCAATGCCAAGCGTCTAAAAAACAAGCAGCGTATCATTCTTAGACGGATGAAATATGCGGCTTTGCCCGCCGCTAATGCCTCGTAAATAGTTGGCTTTGATGGCCGCTAAAGACTGAGCATAGGCATAGCCAATTGACTATGGCCACATGACTATAGCCACTGCCATTAAACTATCATATGATTCAGTTATCATAGATGGGCAGTGTCTCAGTCTTGAGCTTGAGTCAGTGCCCCATGTTTTTTAATGACTGTTTTTTATATTTATATTCACTTGTTAGTTAGAGATAGATTATGACTGCTGCCAATACCCTAAAATCAAAAGCCGAATCGCTTAAGTCCGACTCTTTATCAAATGAACCGGCGGATAATAGCCTCACCCCAGTTTTATCAGATACTTCAAAAGAAGGTTGCGATGTCGCCAGTACTCAGATTGAGTGGCAGCGCTTTGATGATGGTACTTATTCATCCAATAGCTATATCAACCGTGAGCTCTCCCTCCTCCAGTTTCATCTGCGTGTACTGGCACAAGCCAAAGACCCACGCCATCCTTTACTAGAGAGATTGTTCTTTTTGATTATCTTCTCCTCCAATATGGATGAGTTCTTTGAGATTCGCGTTGCTGGGATTATGCAAAAGCTCAATCATGGTGATGTGTCCAGTACTCCGCACGGCATGAGACCTAGTGAAGTGCTGCAGCAAATATCAGCAATTACCCATCAAGCAATCGCTGAGCAGTATCGCATTTTGAACGAAGACATCTTGCCAGAGCTTGCCAAACAAGATATCCGTTACCTAAAGCGTGACGAGCTTAACGCTGAACAGTCCGCTTGGATGAAGCAGTACTTTACAGATCAAGTGATGCCTGTATTAACGCCGATTAGTATTGATCCTGCGCATCCGTTCCCACGCCTAGTTAATAAGAGCCTAAACTTTATGGTGAGCTTAGAGGGCAAGGACGCGTTTGGCCGAGACATTAACCTAGCGGTAGTCCCTGCGCCCCGAAGTCTGCCGCGCGTCATTCGTTTGCCAGATGAGCTTACGGGCGGCAAAGAGCATCATGTTATGCTCTCAGCGGTGATTCATGAGCATGTCAATGAGCTGTTCCCTGGCATGACGGTGACAGGATGTCATCAGTTCCGCTTAACACGAAATGCCGATCTTAATCTAGCCGATGATGTCGAGGATATCGCCAAAGCATTAGAGGGCGAGCTTGAGAACCGCCGCTTTGGTGACAAGGTTCGTCTGGAGGTCACCACCAATTGTCCCAAAGAGATTAGCGACTATCTGCTTGAGGAGTTTGAGCTGCATGCCAATCAGCTGTATCAAGTCAATGGTCCTGTTAATTTGACCCGTTTACTATTTGATTTTAATATTCCAGCGTTACGCTATGAGCCTTTTACCCATATCGTGCCCAAAGCCTTTCGCCGGGAGTCTTTTGAAAAAGACAAGTCCAATAGTATGTTTGCGGCCATGCGCCGTGGCGATGTGCTGGTTCATCATCCTTTTCATTCTTTCTCGCCAGTCATCAATCTATTATGGCAGGCGGCCAATGACCCAAAAGTCTTGGCCATAAAGCAGACCCTTTATCGCTCGGGTACCAACTCTGAAATCGTTCAGGCATTGGCGGAGGCCGCGAGAAACGGCAAGGAAGTCACGGCGGTCATTGAACTGCGGGCGCGCTTTGATGAGGCGTCTAATATTGCCGTGGCCAACTTCTTGCAAGAAGCTGGGGTAGTGGTGGTTTATGGTATTGTCGGTTACAAGACCCATGCCAAGCTCATGCTCATTGTCCGCCGTGAAGAAGGTCAGATGCGCCGCTACGTCCACTTGGGAACGGGCAACTATCATGCGGGCAATGCCAAGGCTTATACCGATTATGGCCTGTTCACCTCTGACCCAGACATCTCAGAAGATGTGCATAAGATATTCCAAGAGCTGACGGGGATGGGCAAGCCTGCCAATCTCAAAAAGCTTTTGCATGCGCCTTTTACCCTACATGACAAGCTGTTAAGTTTCATCGATGATGAGATTGCCCAAGCCAAAGCCGGCAAAAAAGCGCATATTATTATCAAGGTAAATGCTCTGACAGAACGTCAACTGATTGACAAGCTTTATGATGCTTCGCAGGCAGGGGTCAAAATTGAGTTGATTCTGCGCTCAATGTGCTGCTTAAGACCGCAAGTCGCAGGATTGTCTGATAACATCACCGTTCGCTCCGTCATCGGCCGATTCTTAGAGCACACCCGGGTTTATTATTTCTATAATGGGGGTAAGGAGCGGCTCTACTGTGGCAGTGCTGACTGGATGGACCGCAATCTTTTTCACCGCGTTGAAGTGGCGTTTCCTATTGAAGACAAAAAGCACTTCAAGACTGTTTATCAGCTAGGACTGATTAATTATCTAAAAGACAATGTTCAGGCTTGGACCTTAAGTGGTGATGGTCAGTGGCACCGCTGTGAGCCCAAAGAGGGTGAAGAGGCTCATGTCGCCCAAGATAAGCTGCTTGCCCATATTAATAATGTGTCTTTAACCAGTGATTAATCAGCTACGTTAGCGATTAAAGGCCGTGGTAGTGCTTAAAGACCGTATCAGCCATTATAATAGTGTCTTTCCAAATAGCTGCCCTTAGGGTGGCTATTTTTTATTAAAGGATTTTAAGTAGTTCAGTCTATTGTTCAATCACTTATGACCGTTAACTTTAAGAAATTTATTGGCTTGGATGGTTAGGCCAAATATAATGGATAACTGAAGAAATAAAGTTTTTACCACTTACCATGCTTTCTGGCTTATCACATATATTCACATTCAGATACGTGTAGCCACTAGCGCTTACAAAGAAATTAGGCTAATTTAAGCTTATAAATGCAGATAATAGTGAACTGAATATTTTTGTCTGTATAAGAATGCTGATAAATTATAGTAGAGTAATAGTCAGTTGGGACTAGCACTGAGATTAAAAAGTTATTAACCTTAAAAAGCCATTATATTTAACGAATTACTAATCTTAACGAGCCACTAACTTCAACAAGCTACTAACCATTTTTGGAGACCATCATGAGCCAGCCAATCCCTGATTCAACCAAGGTGCAATCGGAGGTCAGTGAAGCCATTAATAATGCCGATGCCAATCAAATTAAGAGCAATCTTAAACCAGAGACAGCAGGCAATAGCCCTCAAGCAGAATCCGCTGACTTAGAGCAAAATGAGCAGACACCATTTATTGATGAAGCGCTCAGAACTGATAAATAATGGCATCGATAACGGCCATGTCTTATCAGGTTATTAAAAAACTTAGTAAAACCATTATTACCCCAGTAAGGCCTCTCATATAAAACTAACGGTTTAAAGGAAATACCATGACTGACAATAAAATTATCATTGATGATGAGCGTAGCGTTACCTTAGATCAGGCAGTCCCTGGCGCCGCAGTCGAAAAGCAATATGCCACTGAGAATCCTGAAGACAGCTATGCCGGCCGAAAGCATAAGCCTGAAATTGATGGCCCTCAGCAAGCCTCTCAAGAGACCGACGAGATTTTTTCTGATCCAAGAAAAGAAGAAGACCTCCCTCCTGGCGGCAAAAACGTTGCTGATTTGAATGTTGCTGATTTAAGCCAGGAAGGTAACCTTTAAGGCTGATAAGGCCGAATGAGCATAGGTCATTAAGTGGCCATTAAAGCAAGCTGCGTTAATGGCCACTTATCGCTATATATGGCTAGCGGGTTAACTAATTAACTGGCCAGCTAGCTATTTATTTATATCTATCTATATCTAGTCTCTCTAAGCATAGCTATTAACCTAAACTACAATTCAAACCAATCAAGAGGTCACCCCATGACTGCTCAGGATCCCCATTTAATTAAAACGCCCAAGCCTTCGTCAACGCTTAGCGAGTCAGAAACGGTTTCGGATTTGGTTGACTCTACAGAGTTGACGGACGCAAATGATAGACCCGCTCAAGATAAAGCGATTCAAAGCCCGCATGTGAAGCAAGGTGACATGGATGCTCGCTCTCCAGACCGACGTGATCAAGAAGGCAATACTGCTTTTGATGAAGGCGTTAATGAAAACACGACCCCTCATTATAATCCTTCTGAGCCAAAAAGTGATGAGATTGATGACCTCAACCGTTACGCTTCGATAGATAACGCACAGTCTCGAGTGTTAAACACTGCTGACCAACATGCTGATGGCAAGCTTATTGACAGTCAGTAGTCACCGCTTATTTTCAATTGTACTAGAATGATACCAGCGCTGATAACTTAGCTTTTTAGCCGGTCATTGAAGTATTAAAGATTTAGTAGCTGTTCTGCAGCTCACTAAACGGGTAAGCCACTGTGAAAACGCAAATCAGGGTCAGGGCTACAGATTAGCGCTGACTCAACTTGTCTAAATACAGCCACACGACCAGAGATATCCTCACCTGCCAGCTCTTGAGCCAATGCTAGATAGTCTTCAAAATGTCGACTCTCAGACTTTAATAAATAGCGGTAATATCTTGCCAGTCTGTCATCATCGATAGCTTCTGCTAAGGCGGCAAATCGCTCACATGAGCGGGCTTCAATGAATGCCCCTATTATCAATACATCTATCATGGCAGCGGGCTCATGAGTTCGCTTTTGTTTCAGCATACCCTTAGCGTAGCGACCTGCTGATAAATACTGCCATGATTGGCCACGCTCGTTCATAAGCTTAATCACTTGCTCATAATGCAGCATCTCTTCACGAATGAGCTGGGCAAGCTTACACTGTAAATTATGCGAAAACTCATAGCGAAAGATAAGATTCATCGCAGTGCCCGCCGCCTTTTTCTCGCAGTTGGCATGGTCTTGAATAATCGTTGGCAAATCATTAATAGCTGCTTTAATCCAAGCATCAGGCGTTTTACTGCCCAGAAACTCATAAATAGCACTCAAGTCAACAGGACTTGCAGTAGTAGGGCTAGGCGATGCCTCTATGAAAGCAACTCCGGCAACCTCGTCAATTTCGGCAGTTGCATCAGACTCAAGGCCTAAACTATCTAGCTCTTCTTCATAATTAGGAGTAGCGAAGGAAGATGACGCGAAAGTTGGCTCATTATTGAGGTGTGATTGATTAGATTGGTTATTCATATCGGTTTCATAATGATTATGC
>JAUNVX010000087.1:0-6528 GCA_030540615.1 Psychrobacter sp.
GGCGGTCATTGGGAAGAGTAACCTTCTGCTTTTGAAGCAGTAATTGATTATGAATGCCTTGATATGAATGATATTTTATTTCAAAACAATGATTGAATGTTATCTGAGGGTAAGCTATATTACCGCTAGCTGAAAATAGTTATAGCTTTTATTATAGATTTTAATTATATTTCTTCGCTATGGTTTTTAAGTGCCCCCTTATTTACTTATCTCAATCATTATTTTAGTGACGATTACTTAGCGACTACTGCTTATCAACTAGCATTTAGTGACTATGACTTAGTGACTGACACAAAATTTATATAAAGTTAATTAATAGAGCGGGCGTTTTAACAAGTTTAATTTCTCAACAAGGATGTTGCCATGAAGCTTTCTATAGCCTCTGCTAGCGCGCTTGCCGCCAGTCTTTTATTCATCTCTACTCCCTCTAGTGCTCAAGCCGCCCAGTACTATAACTGTGCCAATGCTATCGGCTGCAAATTAGTCACCACTAAAAAAGCCAAAGATGACTATACCGCGACCGAGTATCCAGTAGTGATGGCCCATGGTCTTGGCGGTTGGACCAAGCTATTTGGTTTGATTGACTATTTTTATGGTATTCCCGAAGAATTAATGAAAGGCGGCACTGATGTCTATACCACCAAGACCTCTGCTATTCATGATAGTGAGTACCGCGGCGAGCAGCTATTGACTCAAGTCAAAACTATCGCAGCTTTGACAGGTAAAGACAAAGTTAACCTATTGGGGCACAGCCATGGCGGTCATGATATTCGGTATGTGGCTGCGGTTGCCCCTGAATACGTGGCCTCTGTCACAGCGGTGTCTAGTCCTGAGCAAGGCTCAAAAATGGCCGATTGGGTGGTGAATATCGTCAAGGAAGGCAGCGCTAAAGATGGCTACGCCGAAGGCGAGTTCAATGTTGGCAGTAAGATAGCTTTGGCCCTATTCAAGTTCGTGGGCAACTTTATGGAGGTCGGCTCAGGCGTGCCCCTTAATCAGCTTCAAGAGCAAGATGGCTGGAAAGCGGTCAATGCTTTAACCACCGATTATATGACCAAGTTCAATGCCAAGTTCCCTGCTGCCATGCCCACCAGTTATTGTGGTCAACCAGCAGAGACTAAAGTCAATGGTATCCGCTACTACTCTTTTAGTGGTATCGGTCAAATCACCAATGGCTTTGACCCATCAGACTATCTGCTCAAACTCACGTCCTTACCTTTTGATAAAGACGACCTCAATGATGGCTTGGTCTCTAGCTGCTCAAGCCGTTTGGGTTATGTGGTGCGTGATGACTATGCGATGAACCATTTGGATTCGGTCAACCAAGTGTTAGGCCTGACTGCTTGGGGTCAGCCTAATGCCAAAGAGCTTTATCGAAGCCAAGTCAATCGCCTTAAGTTAGACGAGCAAAAGTCTAAAGCTCAATAAGCCATAGGCTAGGACAGACAAATAGACAACCTGTCTATTAAAAGAGATAATGCCAAGGTGTTGTCTCTTTTTTTATGGCAGGTTTGAAAGCACTGTCTATAAGAAAGTGTTTTTGCTAGCTTAGGTTTGACCCAATATTAAGGAACGCCAGTGCTCATAGACTCACCTCGTCGTCAATCCTCTACTGATAGCTCTCTTTACCAACCTGTGAGTGCTCATTACTTCAAGCGAATATCGTCTCTAATGATGCTGCTTTGCCTGACGGCGCTGCCCGCTATATCTCAAGCAGGCCAGTACTATAACTGCGCCAATGCGACAGGCTGCAAGCTCATTGGCGACAGCCCTGCGACCTCAGACTATACCAAGACCGACTATCCTATCGTCATGACGCACGGCCTGACAGGTTGGACACGGTTATACAACATTTTGGACTATTGGTATGGTATCCCTGAAACACTGACCAGTGGCGGCTCTGAGGTCTATATTACCAAAACGACTGCCGCGCAAGACACTGAGTTCCGTGGGGAGGAGCTGCTGACCCAAGTCAAGGCTATCTTGACAGTCACAGGCAAGGACAAGGTCAATCTATTCGGTCACAGCCACGGCGGTTTAGACATCCGTTATGTGGCAGCGGTGGCACCGGATAAAGTGGCCTCAGTAACTGCTGTCTCAAGCCCCGAGCAAGGCTCAAAGATGGCCGATTGGGTGATTAAGATGGTGACTGAGGGCAGCGTAAAGTCAGGATATGGCGATGGCGAATTTAACAAGCGCTCAGTGGCAGCGCTCAATTGGTTCAACCGGTTGGGAAAGCGTATAGACACTGGCTCGGGAGCGACGCTTGAGACTTTGCAGCAGCAAGACGCATGGGCAGCGGTGGTGGCGCTATCCACTGATTATAATAAGCGCTATTTTAATGCCAAGTATCCGCAAGCCATGCCCAGTCATTACTGTGGCCAACCTACAGCGACCAAAGTCAATGGCGTTGCTTATTACTCATTTAGTGGCGTAGGAACGATACTAGATGGTATCACTAACCCTTTGGACCCCTCAGACTATATGCTAGCGCTCACAGGGCTTAGCTTTCCAAAAGATGACCCAAACGATGGGTTGGTGTCCAGCTGTTCAAGTCGCCTAGGCTACGTCATCCGAGATAACTACAAGATGAACCATCTAGATTCAGTCAATCAAGTGCTTGGCATCGTGGCTTGGCAAGAGACCAATCCATTAGCGATATACCGCGCGCAAGTGAACCGATTAAAGCTGGCAGGGTTATAACTCTTATTCTATTATTTATGATTCATTCATAGTTCAGCACTATTATCGCTAATATGCTATTTTTACTCCTATTTTAAGCACGGACGCTACTTTATTATGCCAAAACCTCGCCGCAATCAGCTGTTCATCATTATCGCCATCATTGTCTTTTTGGCTTTGTTGGCGGCTTTAATCTGGTGGTTAAAACCCAAAACAGAGACGACCGCTAATCCTCAGCTAGGCGCGTCTAGCACTAGCCAAACCGTTGGAAGCGATAACGAGGTTATCATGCCTGTGCCAACAAGGACTGAGCCAAGTAATAACCAATCAGCTTTTAGCACGGGTCTAGAGCATATGCCAAAGTCCCTACGGGATACTGAGGTAGATGGTGAGATTATCATTGATGAAAACAAGCAGTTGGTGGTCACCGAAGGGCTTCGCCGATTGTTTGATTATTTTCTTTCAGCGCTAGGGGAGGAGGACGAAGCGACCATTATTGAGCGGGTAGAGGCCTATATTCGCCATCACACCCCAGAGCCTGCTGCGAGCCAAGCCATTGAGATATTTCATCAATACGTGGCTTATCTTAAAGCGCTGGATGGTATCCAAAAAAACTACGGCAATTTGCAACTACAAGCCACTCAAAATGGTGAGATGGACCTCAATCTTATTTCGCAGCGCCGTCAAGATGTCAATAAGCTTCGTCAGCAGTTCTTCACTACTGAGACCATTTCAGCCTTTTTTGGTTCAGACGATGCTTATGACGAGTACAGCCTTGCCATGCTTAAAATCGCTCAAGATGACAGCTTAAATGACGCTCAAAAGCAAGCTGCGCGAGAGGACTATATCAGCCGACTGCCAGAGGGCACTATTAAAAAGAACGTTCAGCAGCAAGCCAATTTTGGCCTGCTAATGCAGCGTACTGAGGAGCTAAAGCGCAAGGGTGCCAGCAGCGATGAGCTGTTTGCCATGCGCAGCAAGCTGGTGGGAGAGGCCGCCGCTCGCCGTTTGGCCAAGGTTGATGATGAGGATGCTAACTTTGATGCACGCTTCTCTCAGTATCAAACTCAGCGTCAGGCCCTCGTTGCTCAAGCTGGCAGTGAAGCCGCAGCGAGCGCACAAATTGCTCAGCTTGAGCAGCAAATGTTTAATGAGACAGAGCGCAAGCGCTTAAGCGGCTATGCAGCGTTAAAACAAGCGCAGCAGCAAGACACGGATAGTCAATAGAGGAAGGACAAATTCATCCCTGTGACTTTGTCTCAAATCTAAAGCAGACTTATGATAAAGCTAAATGAGTAGCGGTTAGTAGGCTACTAGTTAATAGGCTACTATAGGCTAGGGTTTGATACATTACCATTTGACGGCGAAGGCAGGTATTTTAGTCCTAACACTTGCTATCGATGGTCTTTGTCGCTAGTCTAACAGTTGACTTAAGTTGACAAGGATGTTGTATGAATAAGTTCACTCTACCTATTAGAGCCAAGACGGCTCACTCTGCTTTATGGTTGTCTGTAGCAGCATTAGGTGTCATGGCTGCCTCTAGTGCCCAAGCTGGCAGTTACTATAACTGCGCCAACCCTAGCGGCTGCGTCGAAGTTCAAAATGAGAAGCCTAAATCAGATTATGACGCTACCAAATATCCCATTGTGATGGCACATGGATTTTTAGGTTGGAACCGAGCGTTAGGCTTCCTTGATTACTTTAACGATATCCCGCAAACCTTGATTCAAAACGGCGCTGAGGTCTATTCGACCAAGACATCGACCGTTAACTCCGTGGAAGTACGTGGGGAGCAGTTGGCGCAGCAAATCCGCACCATTACGGCGGTGACCGGTAGCGACAAAGTCAACTTGATTGGCCATAGCCAAGGCGGACTAGATGCTCGCTATGCGGCTGGGATAGACCCACAAAGAGTGGCATCCATCACCACAGTGGCTACTCCACATAATGGCGCACAGATTGGCGATAAAATCAGCGACTGGATTGCCAAGGGCAATGCTGATGCTGGCACTGCAGAGGGCGAGTTCAACATTAATGCTAAGCTGTTAATCGGTGCCTTTAATGCGGTTGGGACGGTGATTGACGCCGCTTCTGCGGGTATTCCTTTGGACAAAACCCAAGAGCAAAGCGCCGATGGTTTTATATACAGCTTGAGCAAAGATAACTTTGTCCGATTTAACAATAAATTCCCAGCGCCCATTCCTAAAACCTACTGCGGCTCGACCCCTGCCAATAATGTCATGAATGGGGTGGGTTATTATTCGTTTAGTGGGGTGGGGCAAATCACCAATATCTTAGACCCTTCTGATTATATTCTAAAGGTCACCTCAACCTTTTATGACAAAGACAATCTAAATGATGGCTTGGTCGCTAAGTGCTCAAGCCGGGTGGGATACGTCATCCGTGATGACTATAAAATGAACCATCTTGATAGTATCAATCAATTCTTTGGTCTGGTCTCTTGGTTAGAAGCCAATCCCAAGGCAGTCTATCGCCAACAGATTAACCGTCTCAAAGTCGCGGGCTATTAAGGCCATCAACAGCGGCGTATAAAGAATTAACCAAGTAATGTTAGTCTGATAGTCCTAACACACGGCCCTACTGATTGGCGTATTGGTGGGGTTTTTTTATGTCTTGCTTGTTGGTAAAGCTAAGAAATTAGCTGAAACAGGTCTTTAATTCAAAGTTAATAAATCAGTTAGCAGGTTATGACAATAATAACAATCTCTTGTAGCAAAATACCTAACATCGCAAACACAGTTAACCCTATCGTCATACATAACCTGTCAAGACATCAGCTTAGAGGATGAGCATAATAGACAGCATAAAGTCATCAAGCTGTAGCTATTAATTTGAATGATTTATTTGGATTACCGCTATTAAGCTTGTTCTAGAAGACTATATTAGTATTTTATAGATTATTGTTTGACTGCCTGTTGATTGAATAACTTGTCCATTAAATGACAATTTAGCCACTAACAGCCGGTCCGATAACCTTAACCTTTGGAGATTATAATGAAAAATTTAATGACCGCTTTATTGACTGCTACTGTTGCCGCCGGCGCTTTAACCGCTTGTCAGACTACCTCAACCATGCCTAACAACCCAGCAGTGGTTGCTCAGCCGCTTAACTCTCAAGTCTTACAGGCTTATCAGTGGCAGCTAGTGGACGCCAAACGTATGGATGGCACTCGCATTGCGCCATTGTTTTATGATGCCAAAAAGCCACTTATTTTGCAGTTCGCCACTGAAGTGACCAATGAAGGCAACTATAACCGTTTAGGCTTTATGAATACTTGTAATAGCATGGGGGCTACTTATGCCATCCAAAATGGTAACGTTGAGCTAAGCAATATGCTCAGTACTAAGATGATGTGCGCTCAACCAGAGCAAAACTTTGACGATGCTGCATTGGCTATTGTCCAAGGTAAATACAGCATCACCAAAGAAGCCAACCAAGCCCCAATGTTGACGATTCAAAATGCCAATACTGTGGCTCAGTTTAAAGCCGTTACTAACGCTAAATAGTTGTTAGCTTGATAGTAGCATTAGCATAACAGCCGTTAGCATTAGAGTTTTATGATGACTACAATTTGTTGGCTACTTGCTGCTATTTATTGACTGATAATACCTAGCCTTTTAATGGCTTAGATTAATGTACGAGAAGCACTCCTTAATGGGGTGCTTTTTTCGTTTTATGGTTAGGATTTGGGTGCTAACAGTCGCTTTTATCGCTCGACTGCATTATATTAAGATAAATTTAGCCGATAAAGACAGCCCTATTATGACCCTAAATCTAAACCACCATTCTGCACCTTCTATGCCTTTAACTCGCTCTGTTATGAC
>JAUNVX010000087.1:6628-11704 GCA_030540615.1 Psychrobacter sp.
TAAATCTAAACCACCATTCTGCACCTTCTATGCCTTTAACTCGCTCTGTTATGACGTCAACCAGCTCTGTGACGTCAACCATCAAAGCTATCCTTTCAGCGGCCTCCTTGGTGACCTTTATCGCGGTAGGCTCAGGCTGCGCCACCACCATGACAGGCAGCTCGGTCCCTAGTATTAGCCCGACCTTGACAGCCGCTATGCCCAGCATAGACCGCCAAGGACGCATTGCCTATGTCGAGGAGCAGGGCCAGGGTACCAATAAGATATCGACCCTATACACCATTCGTCCAGATGGTAGTGAGCGGACATTGCTGACTTCAGTCAATGGGTTTATCTACGGCCCCACTTGGTCAGCTGATGGCAGTAAACTTGCCTATAGCGTGCAGCAGACAGGTAATTATCCATATATTTATGTGTTAGATATCGCCAGCAAGACTGTGGTAAAAGCAGTAGATGCAGCAGGGATTAATCTGTCCCCTTCGTTTTCGCCAGATGGTAGTAAGCTGCTATATAGCTCCTCCGCTGGCGGCAATGCCGATATCTATGAGCTAACCTTGAGTAGTGGCAAGACCAGACAGCTGACGACATTGCCCAGTATTGAGATTCAACCCAGCTACTCGCCCGATGGCGCAAGTTTCGTCTATGTCAGTGATAAAAGTGGCAGCAACAAACCGCAGTTATACCGCTATGATTTTGCGAGTGGAAAAACCAGTCGTATCGCTACCAGTGGTTATGCCACGGGCCCTCAGATGAGCATGGATGGCACTAAGCTTGGTTATCTAAATGGCCGTCAAGCAGCGGTAATGACACTGGCCACCGGTCAAGTGATGAACTTAGGTGAGACTGGGGTAGATGAGCCTGCCAGATTGTCCCCAAGCGGTCAGTATGCCGTTTATCCAACTCGTAATAGCCAAGGCGGCAGCTTAGTGATTCGCTCATTAAATGGCGCGGCCAGCTATACCATCTCTAGCAAGTCAGGGGCTCTGGTTCGCGCGCCCGTTTGGGGTCGTTAAGACTGAGTCAGGCACAAGTTTATCTCTATGGCTTTACCTCAAAATTGAAGTGACCTGACTATAACGAAGCCGGCTTTGAAATGAGCTGACTTTGAACGGCGATAGCTATCAACGGAGCTTACCTTGGCACATAAAAAAGTAAATTTACCAGAGAAAGTCTGCCCCGTTTGCCTGAGGGCGTTTAGTTGGCGCAAAAAATGGCAGCGAGATTGGAATCAGGTGGTTTATTGCTCTGAGCGCTGCCGCCGTGCTGTTAAGGTACCCAGATAAAAGGCCAATCAAGTTGAGCCAGTTGAAGATATCGCTAAGATTAGTATTAAGATTAAGATAAAATAAAAAAGCACGCTCTCAATGAAGGAGCGTGCTTTTTTATGGTCTAACCGATAAGCTTGAGTTAACTGATTGAAGCTAACCAGCTTAACCTTATTAGCTTAGCTTATAGCGGACGGTTCCAAGCATCGCGAACTGCGTCACGAGCTTCTTCCCAAGCTAGCCGTGAATGGCCTTTGGCAGACTCCCAGTCACGGCGCAAATCATTTTCAACGATATCAAATGATTGATTAGCACCATATTTGCGGCGCTGCGTATAGCCATAAGAGTATGCACCGCGGTAATCAGTGTCATAGTCATACTGATTGTTATAGTAGCTAGTTGTGTTGTAGCTGCTGCGCCAGTAGTCATCTTCTGCACTGTTGCCATCAAAAGCATTGGCCAAAGAGTTGCCCGCTGCTGCGCCAGCTACTGCACCGATAGCGCCGCCAACGACTGAACCGACAGGACCACCAACGGCACCAATAGCTGCGCCTGCTGCTGCGCCGCCAAGCATACCACTACCGCTAGCGATAGGATGGGCTTCTTCACGCTGCTCACCTGGCTGAGTTGGGTTAACGGCTTCACCAACTTCATGACCCGCTGCACCGCCTGCTACTGCGCCTGCTAGGCCGCCGACTACTGTGCCTACAGGACCAGCCATAGAGCCAATCGCTGCGCCAGCTGCTGCGCCGCCTAATGCGCCAGTACCACTAGCGATTTCATGAGGCTTCTCATAAGCTTCCTGGGCGTCGGTAGGATTGACCGCTTCACCAACTTCATGACCCGCTGCGCTACCGGCAACTGCACCGACCACACCGCCAACCACAGTACCCACTGGACCGGCCATAGAGCCAACCGCTGCGCCTGCTGCTGCGCCGCCTAATGCACCAGTACCCGTGGCAACTGGGTGGCCTTTTTCAGCGCTATGCAAACGTGGCTGATAAGTCTCGCCATGTAGGCCAGCATTGGTTTTGTCCCAACCATCACGGATGGCTTCACGGGCTTCAAGCCAAGTTAGGCGTGACTGACCCTTAACTTCTTCCCACTTGCGTTGAAGCTCTGTCTCAGCATCTTCAAAGCGAGCATCTTTGCCATAATGGGCACGAGTGGCATAACCAACGGCATAGGCAGGCTGATAGTCTGTATCATAGTCATAGCCGTCTTTGTAATACACGGTTGAACCATGAGTGTCGCGCCAGTAAGCGTCTTCGATAGTTGGGTCAAAGGCTTCTCCAGCAGCATGGCCAGCTAGGCCACCTGCGTACGCCCCAATAGCGCCGCCGATTAGCATGCCTAGTGGACCACCGATAGCACCGATAGCTGCACCAACTGCCGCGCCGCTTGTACCACCGATAGCGGTACCGATAGGATGTGAGCCTGGCTCACCAGTGATAGGGTCTGCGTTTAAATGCTCTTTTTGTGACTCGTTCATGGGGCTATCCTCATAAAATACTAAATAAAGTAATAAGACAAAGAGTTGACTATACTGTCAAGGCGTACTCTTTATCTTGATGTTTTGACCCGACAATCAATCATTCGGGCTGAATAAGGTCATTGGCTACTGTGTACTGGCAAATCCCGATGATAGGTAAGTTGCTTTTTAGCAAGACATCTTATCTCGACATCCCATCTCAGCATCTTATCTAGGCATCTCTACATCCATGGTTTACTTTTTATCGCCTAGTAACAATGGACATTAATTAGCATTACCAATACTAAATGATGCCTCAATAGCCCCTTATCTTAACCATCATAAAATATAGGGAGAATTAGTCTGTTGTAGTTGTCCGCTATTATTTGATATGTTGCGTAATCAGTGGGAGCGTTCAGTTATTTTGCGGTAACAAGGTAAGCAGATTAGGTTGGCCTAAGGTTATATAACAGTTTGTACTTATTGAATAAAGTGGCAAATAATTAAATTATTATATAAATAGGACCTTAACACTTTAGACTTAATCATGAAGGCTTTAAAGCTAATTTTAACCTATCATAATAGCGGCCTACCAAGCTCAACTCAGTGCCCTCATTATGAATTTATTGGTTATTTATTAGCAGCTTAATCATTAATTTGGCTATAACATGTCCTTCATCAATAAGAGAGCCTGAGAATCGGAGCAGTTATAGACGAAAGCGGTTATGGATTACAGCGGTTAAGGGTCAGAACGATAATGACCAAATTTATAATCGAGCTTGCCGCCTCTTATCTCGCCGACACACAAGCGGTAGAGATTGGCATACAGATACTTTGCGCCCGTCTTAACATAGCCATCTTGACGCAGTCGCCTAGGATCGAAGCTAAAGGACATGGGTAGCATGCGATACGGCGTTAGCTGGCTTGATCGATTGACATAATCGCAATCTTCACACAAGGTGATACTTTGGTCAAAGCCGTTGATACGCTCATGGATGCTTTTACTGGAGAATAAGCAGGCACCAATGGCGGTGGGGAATATAAACTGGGTGGCGTAGATGCCCACGTTGAATAAGTGATAGCCAAGCTTAAAGCGGTGGGGCATGGCTTTAGCGTTGAGGTAGACCCCAGCGATTAGTAACGACTTATTGGTTAATTGCCGGATAGCTCTGGCCAGAAAATCAGCTTCTAATCGCACATCGGCATCTAAAAACAGCAGCCGCTCATGTTGGGATAAAGCGGCCCCTGTGTTTCTGCCGAGCGCCACCCCGCGCTTGTTCATCACATGAATGCTAAGCTCTGGCAGGGACTGATGGAACTGCTGGGCTATCCTGCAAGTATCATCATCGCTATTAGAGTCTACCAAGATGACTTCAAAGCTTCGGTAGGTTTGATTGGCTAAGTCTTGTAAGAGTCGACCGATACGTTCGGCTTCGTTTAGCGTAATGATAACGATGCTAATAGGCATCGGGGCTTTTGAGCTAGATTGGCTGTTAGAGCTATAAGGTTTGGCTATCGAGTCACTCATAATCATCCGTCCATGATAAGGTTTTTGATAGCTTATAAGGACTTTGTGACGGGGTGATGATGGTGGCGACTGATAATCGATTGGCAATAGACTGATACCACCTACCTTTTGAGACTAACCTTTAAAGTTGAATAGCTTTAGACATGTCGGGCACTAATGATTAGGTGGTTTTCGGGTTAAGTAATCCGTCTTAAATAGTGATAGAGTAAGACAACCCCAAGGACAGACTATGACCCTTAATAATAAGACTAACCCTTCACAGGACAGCCTCTCCAATATCGAAATCTATCAAAGCGAAGATGGTCAGGCACGTATTGAGATCCGCCTAGAGCATGATACGTTGTGGCTGTCACAGGCTCAAATGGCGACTCTTTTTGATAAAGATACTGATACTATCGGTTTGCATCTAAAAAACATCTTTAATGAAGGTGAGGTCGATGAAAAAGCAACTACCGAGGAATTCTCGGTAGTTCGTCAAGAAGGTAAGCGCCAAGTTCGCCGTAAATTACGGTTTTATAATTTAGACGCGGTGATATCTGTCGGTTATCGAGTAAATTCAAAAAAGGGCACGCAGTTTCGCATTTGGGCAACTGGCCGACTGCGCGAGTATCTACTCAAAGGCTATGCGCTGGACAAGCAACGCTTTGAGAGGAATGCCCAAGAGCTAGAGCAAGCCCTGACTTTAATCAAAAAAACCGCCCAAAGTCCCGCATTAAAAACCGATGAAGGCCGAGGGCTGATAGAGATTATTAGTCGTTATACGCAGACCTTTTTGTGGCTTCAGCGTTATGATGAGGGGCTGCTGGATGACC
>JAUNVX010000088.1:0-587 GCA_030540615.1 Psychrobacter sp.
CGCCACTCTAATAGCGCTCGTTCGGACAATCAGGCCTCCACTAAGTCTACTTCTCTTAAAAAAGTTAAAAAAGGCAATTTTCAGACTCAGCATACGGGATTGCCGCCACGGGAGACCCGTTAGTGAGTAAAATAAGAGGTTAGAGATGATAGTTAATAGAGTGCTAGCTGTTAGCTAGAAGCAATAAACTCTATCAAAACTTTAAATTATTTCTCTTATCCAAGCAGTTTAAGTACAATTTATTGATTACTGTCGATTGATTACTATTGCTAACATCTGGCAAACAATCGTTAACAGTTATTTTATATCAATATAATAAGATACATATTGATACGATTTAGTAACTAGATACTGTTAATACTAAGTGTTATTGATATATGCCACTGATGATAGATGTTATTAATGATACAAGTTACTGGCTACGTTAACTTATCTATTAATCAATTAATGTGGCCGTGTTTCTATTACTAAACCTTATCCGTAACTAATTAAAATAGAAATAATAGTTTTGGAGAAAATTAATGAAAATAATGATTCAAGTAGCTTTAGCCGTGCCTGTATTAGCATTAGTTACGGCTTGTGCAACC
>JAUNVX010000088.1:597-9237 GCA_030540615.1 Psychrobacter sp.
TCATACCCCTAAGCCGCCTCATGCTCCTAAACCTCACGCTGAGCCGCAGACACAATTGGCTTATGACCGCATGATGCCTGATCGTTATTCCTGTGGAGATGACGGTGAGATTATGGCTAAGCAATCGATTAATAAAGAACAAGTGATGCTGACTGCTAACTTGGCTAAATTAAAATTCAACAGTCCATCTATTACGCTACATCAAGTCGCTTCACCCTCTGGTGTTCGTTACATCAATGATGCCAATCCTGCTTCGACTTTGGCTTGGCATTTGGCAGGTGATCAGGCATTATTTACCGTAAATTGGACGGATGGTCAAGAGTATAGTGCTAGTTGCCAAAAGCTCTAATATTGACAAGTAGGGCTAACTGTCTTATGCCTAGTGCACTTACGGTATATAGCTTTCTGGGTATAATCAGACTGTTATAACTTATTTTTTGTGATTAGCTTAAGATTTAAAAGCAGCTACCTTTATAAAGAGTAGCTGCTTTTTTTGATTGTTTTTTTAATCTTCTTCAAAATTAGCTATATCCATCGGTGTAAATACCACACTATGATGATATAACGCTATGACGAAAGGAGTTGAGCCTTATTAGTACTCAGCTATTCTGTTAGTATATAGGGATATTAAATCAAATACTTCATCTGACACCTCGAGACTACCTTCTCCTATTAGCATTCGCTTTATCACGACCATAAGATCGAGACCGCAAGGCACTGTTTAATCCGGCTATTTAACTCGCGCTTAGAGGGCAAGGACAGTCAAGACAGCTCAGTCATCTCGTAAAAAGAACAGCCGCATGGGTAGTGACTCGGTCAAACGCCACTCTAATAGCGCTCGTTCGGACAATCAGGCCTCCACTAAGTCTACTTCTCCTAAAAAAGTTAAAAAAGGCAATTTTCAGACTCAGCATACGGGTTTGCCGCCGCGCAAAATGAGTTAAAAGCATAGTGATAAATGTATTGGCAATTGGGTCCTAAATCCTGCTAAGCTTGCTGCTATGACCTAGCAGTAACCCCATAGGACGTTTAGGTGACTAATTTGAAACTGACTCATAACCATTTACCACGCTCTTTTGCTCTTGATTCGCTATCCAATCCTTGTGAGATAGCTTCTCAGCCTAATCGCGCTTTTAAGAGCCTCACTAAGGCTTTCTCGGTAGGCTTATTAGGAATGGCTATGGTGCTGTCTGGGTGTCAGCAGCCTGCTAGCTCCGATAACTCGCATAATGAAAGCACTTCTTCAAACGCTGCGGACTCCGGTAATAAGGTCCATGATATAACGGCTGGCAGTCAAGATGATGAGCCAGATGTCACAGTGAATAATGGGTTGAGTCAACCTATTGAGATTGATTGGACTAAGATTGATAGTGACGTTGAGCCTGTCAATCCTGCTACTTTTAACTATCCGTTTGCCTTAGACAGTCAACCGGTCAAATCCTACATGACATTTTTTGATGTGGATGCCAAGACCGCTCAGCACAATCTCACCGTGGGCATGGCCAGTAACGAGGCTTTATCATTGGTGCTAGACCAACTGAGTAATCGCTATGTCTCACATGAGCTAACCGACGGCAGCGATATCAAATTGGTCATTCATACCACCAATGACGCTGCACCAAGTCGCTATAATTACGTTTTTAACGATTCATTCGCTAGAGGGTTAACCCTCCCTATTGAGATTCGACCTGATGGCAAAAAATCCTCTAAGTCTCATCAAGCTAACCCGCATGAGCCTGCCTCATAGTTTATTTATTGCTTAGATGTATTCTCTTTATAGCTTCGCTCTGTAAGTGGTTTTAATACCCTAAGCTCGAGCACTTAGCTTCAGTACCCAATTCACCGATTATAAACAGAGTACAGATGCTCACTCGACTATAATAGGATATTCTCTCCAACCGCTACCAAGGACTTGGTGGCTATCCTAAAAGTTCTTATGGACTTTTGGGCCTTTACCTTAACAAGGATGTCACTTATGCCTCTATTTAACCACACCACTATTTTGGTTAAGCCTACCCCTACTCTTACGCTTTTGAGCCGCCTAATGAGGTCTGGCCGTCGTCCTCAAACCGTTAGACTGCTAATCATGACGACCCTAAGCTGTAGCGCTCTTACGCTATCAGGCTGTTGGGGCGATAATAATAATAGCTCCGTCACTACGCAGCCAATGCTTCCGGTCAAATACAGTGACGCGACTTTGATTGAGGCCCCTGTCACCACCAAGGTGTTTACTGCTGCCCAATTAAAGGCCGCTGTCGACGCTGCAGGCCTACAGTCAGCCGTGGATCAGGAGCCTCTTTGCGGCATTACGGTAGAATATATCAACCATACCACCACAGGGCTTAAAGGCGAGGCCACCAATGCTACGGGAGCAGTAATCCTCCCAAATGGTGACAATCCAAACTGTCAAGGCGATCGCCCTATCATGCTCTATGCTCATGGCACCACCCCTTTTAAGACTTACAATCTAGCCGCATTAAATGATCCTGATAATCCCGCTTATGACACGGCGCTGCTGATTGCGGCTAATTTCGCTGGTCGCGGTGATATCGTTATTGCCCCAAACTATCCAGGTTATGACAAATCTACTCTCAGCTATGCACCCTATGTCACCGCCAAACAAGGCTTACAAATGCTTGATGGGCTTCAAGCCGGTAAACTGGCTATTGAGCAGTTAGCTAAGGACAGCGAAGCGGATAAGTCCGCAAAAGCTAGTCAGCCAGTACGGGCGAATGATAAGGTATTTATCACGGGTTACTCTCAAGGGGGCTACGTGGCTATGGCAACCGCCAAGGCGCTTGATGAGATTGGTCATCCAGCTACTGCTGTCAGTCCAGCATCTGGCCCTTACGCTATTACTGCTTTTGCTGACTCTATCATGGCTGGCCACGCCATTTATGGAGGTACTCTATTTCTCCCTATGCTAACGAGCAGCTATGAGGCTGAATATGGCAACATCAACGAGGGCGTTTATTCTGATAAATACGCCGCTACCGCGCCAACTATATTCCCCACTACTCAAAATATTTATGCTTTATTTTTAAGCGGCAAAATCCCTACTACTCAATTGTTTCAAAGCAGTCCCACCGGCTACCCTATCTTAGATGAGCTACCAGCTCCAGGTGCCAAATATGCTTTTGGTTTTGACCCTAGCAATTATTTATTTAATACCCAATTCCGGGCTAACTATGTGCAAGACATGACTTCTTATCCTGATGGTATCTATCCTACCTTTATTGGCCCAACTGCTGCTGTCCCTGCCAAGTCTGACCTGCCAGCGCGTCGAGCATTCATTGCCAACGATTTGCGCAGCTACCAGCCCAAATCTCCGATGCTACTTTGCGGCGGCAATCAAGACCCAAGCGTCACTTATGATGTCAATGCTGACGCCCAAGCTCGTATTTGGCAGGCCACCTCTAAACAGCCTTTTGCCTTAATTGATGTGGACACTACCAATCAAGACACGCGTAGCCAAGAGGGTAAGTTGACTTATATCAGTACCTTGCCTAATAACGTCAATGCCAAAGTCAACCAAGCAGCGCTTAATATTCAAAATACATTCGCCACCAACTTATCCACTATGCTCACCAACAGCTATCAAGTCGCTTACTCGCAAGCCATTACCAAAGGTAAAAGTGAAGCAGAGGCCAAGACAGCAGGCAATCAGGCACGGTATTCACAGTTGCTAAGCAGCTATCATGGTATGTTAGCCCCATATTGTCTGAGTGCGGCCAATACTTTCTTTGATGAATATCGCTAAATAAAAACTGTCCTAAGACTATTAATGAAAAATAAGAAAATAAAAAAGACAGCTTAGGCTGTCTTTTTTAGGTCAAGATTATAGCTTGCGAACGTTATTATACTTAATTGGTGGTCCCCTTTATAAAACGCTTGCTTCGCCTAGGACTGTACGTCTTTATCGCTCAACTTAAGGACTTTTTTGAGTCGCTCAAGCATGGCTAAAGTGATAGGATTCAGGTCATCCTTCTCATCACCGATGACATAGCGAATGACCTTAAACGCTTTGACGCAATCTGCTTTACTGGTTAGCATTTTATCCAATGCGAGTATGGACTGCTCTTCGGCAAATCTGACAATCAAAGTCTGATCTTGAATAATTTCAGCCAGTTCAGTGTTTAACAGCGCATTAAACGGGGCTTGCTTGGTGAGGACTTCAGTCAGGCGTATGAGCTGCTCGCGGTCAATATTATTATCTGTCACAATATTGCTTAAGATTAGCATACGCATCACAGCCTCATTGTACCCCCCTTTATCGATACGAGTGAGCACCTCATCCACCTTAGGCACTTCATGCAAAGAGTCTTTATCCATCAAGCGTCGTGACAAAACAGGTTTGCCATACTGGCGCAGCCAAGGCATAGACCAAATACCAAAGAACATACTCTCAGTGAGCATGTCCTGCCAAGTGCCCCAAAAGTCCATGGTCATTCTTAAGCTATCCACGAACATCTTTTCAGTCTGCAAAAATAAATTATCTTGCTGAAGAGATTCGATAGCAGGCAGCTTTATTTTGGTATATTTCTCATAAGTATTCGGCGTCTCTGGTGGGTTATTCGCCGGTACATAGCCCTCACTTTCATTAATGGTGCTGGCATTCTCTTCAAGCTTAGTGGTCACCACATGATTTAAGGTGCTTGCCGCCATGGCCAGTGGATTTTTGCTACTCCAAAGACTTCTTTTGAGCCGCATAGGGTGCATGGCTCGTAGCAGTTGCGCTGAGGTTTCATTGCTCATGGCTTGAACCAAGGGCCTTAGAGTCTGCTCATACATCTGAGTTTGTGTTTTAGAGGCCCGGTGCACCGCTCTAAAGAGCTTTTCATCCGTTCGATACTCCCCTATGGCTTGCCTTAAATCATCAAAAGTGCGTCGAGCAAAGTCAACTGAGAAGGTTTTATCTTCCCCTGACCCCTCGACATCTTCGATGGCCATTTCATACAGACCTGGAGGCAGTACTTCTATCATATCCATAATCGACGCCATGCCTTTGTGCTCATGGTTGGCAATCTTTGAGCTAACGAATATACCCAAATGACCGACCTCTTCGTGAATCATATAAATAATACGTTGACCGCAAATCTCCACATCTTTCTCATCGCTATAAGCATCCAAAATCCAGGACAAGGCTTGCTGCGGCGGAGTTATGTCATCGCCTCGTGAAGCAAAGACAACAATAGGGGCTTTGACATTGCGAAGGTCAATATTGACCCCACGCTCTAACTGACCCGTATTACGGGCGATTCGGTTACCGATGAAGATATTCTCTACAATCCAGCGTATTTCAGCCTCATTCATCAAAAAGAAGCCGCCCCACCAACGTTCAAAATCAAGGAAGCGCTGACGATTGGCCACAGGGTTTTTGTATAAGTCGTAATATTTGCCAATATAATTGCGATACGGGTGCTGCTGCTCAAAGTTATGCACCAGCCAAGCGCCATCAAACACCCCATTGTTCATATCAGCACTAAGCATCGACAGCCAAGTACCGCCATTGACGCCCGCTTTATAACGCATGGGATTGATACCAACTTGACCACTCCACGCTGCCACTGGCGCGCCATTCATGACAATAGGACCTTTAATATCTGGATTGGTTGCGGCCAAAATAAGCGCCGCCCAGCCCCCCTGACAATTACCGATAACGACTGGCGCTTGCGAGTTCGGATGACGTTTTTGCACCTCACGGACGAATTTGGCCTCAGCATAGGTGACATCAGCAATGGTTTGGGTGGGCTCAGGCAAACGTTTAAATGCCACAAAATACACAGGATGACCACTGTTAAAGGCCACGCCCACTTGGCTTTCATGTTTAAAGCCGCCTATACCTGCGCCATGACCGGCCCTAGGATCGATAATGATATAAGGGCGATGGCTGTCCTCAACGACGATGCCCTCCGGCGGGATAATCTTGAGCAGCACATAGTTGCTAGGCCGCCTAAAGGTGGTGGCATCCATGACCACTTCATAGTCATAATCTAAGACTGGTGGACAACCTGCTAGCTCATGATTGATAAAGGTATCACCGCGCTCCTTTAGCACATCGGCTGTTTGCAGCAAGCGCTTGGCACTGTCAGTGGTATAACTTAACCACTCCTGAAACAGCCGCTGCGGCGTGGCTGCCTTTTGCCAACCTTGAAAAATAGCCTGAGCATCTTGATTGAGCGTCTGCATATTTTCTTGCATCTGAGCGCTTCGCTGCTCTTGGTGCCTTGAGGCCACCTCTAACAACAGGTTGCTGCTCTCTTTTTTATAGCGGCTTTGTCGACTATAGTCGCTGATAGTCGCTTCGGTTTTATAAAATTGGTTATTGAGCATGTCTTGAAAGTTGGGCAGCGATCCTGACTGAGTCTGCCGAGGGTTGCCACGACTTAACCAGATTTCGGCTTTTTTTGGGTCTTCAATATTGTTTTCTATATTTTGATCATTGGGCGTTTTCATAAGCAAGTCCACTATTAATTTGAAAGGTTAATCCCTCTAGCGAGGCGCCCTCTTGAGCGCATCTGCCGCCTTGACCAACACATAATTGCCTGGGGCATCTCCTAGCACTTGCCAAGATTTGCCTGTATGATCGACACCTGGCTGCCGACTATCCACTTGACCTGCTGAGTAGTCTTGAATCCACTCGCCCCAATGTAGCCACCAACTTTTATCTTGCTTAATCGCTTTATCAAACCACTCCTCTGGGTCGGGTACATAGTCATCATAGGTATAAAACCCATACTTGCCTGAGGGCGGATTGATAATGCCAGCGATATGGCCTGACTCACCTAGAACAAAGGTCACATCGCCGCCTAGCACTTGGGTGGCTTGATAGCTGCCTTTCCACTTGGCAATATGATCTTGTAGGGTAGCCACCACATAGGTAGGAGTGGTCACTTTAGAGAGGTCGATTTTGATGCCATCAAATTCAAGCAAGCCTTGTTGTATCATCTTATTGCCCAAATATAGCTCGCGCAGTAAGAAGCTATGTAGTGCTGCTGTGACATTGGTGCAATCAGAGTTCCAGTACAGCAAATCAAATGGAACTGGGCGCTCACCTTTTAGGTAGTTTTGCACATAGTAGTTCCAATACAGGCTATTCTCACGCAGTAAGCTAAAGGCCACGCCCATCATTCGACCGTCAAATACCCCTTTTTTCTCTTCTTCTTGCTCAAGCGCTGTTACGATACGCTCATCAATGAACACCCCTAAATCCCCAGGATCACTAAAGTCAAATATCGTCGTCCAAAAAGTCGCACTAGCGATTCGCTCGGCTTGTTTATGCTCAGTAAGCCAAGATAGCGTTAAAGCGAGCAGCATGCCACCGATGCAATAACCGATAACATTGGCATCTGGCTCGCCAGTGATGTCCTTGATTACCTCTAAAGCCGTCAGCAGGCCCTCATGCATATAGGTCTCCATCCCCACGTCTTTATAAGCGCGAGTTGGGTTGACCCATGACATGACAAAGACGCTATGACCTTGTGCTAACGCCCAGCGGATATAAGAGTTTTTCTCTTTCAAATCCATAATATAGAACTTGTTAATCCAAGGCGGTACAATCAATAAGGGCCGTTTATTGACCTTATCTGTCATCGGTGTGTATTGAAGCAGCTCAAACATACGGTTGCGAAACACCACCTTGCCGGGCGTGGTGGCTATGTTTTCGCCTATCTTAAATGCCTTATTGTCTGTCATTCGTACGCTAAGCACTTGAGCGCTTTTCTCTAAATCTTCTGCCAGCTGCTTAAGGCCCTTGACCAAGTTCTGACCCTTGGTTTCTTTGGTCAGACGCAGCACTTCAGGATTACTCCAAAGAAAGTTGCTGGGCGCAACCGCATTGAGCCATTGACGGGTAAAAAACGACAGGCGCTGCCGCGTTTTTTCATCCACACCCTGAGCATTATCAATGGTCTTCATCATGCTATCAGCGGTCAACAGATAACTCTGCTTTAGATAATCAAACAGTGGGTTGCTCGTCCAACCCTCATCAGTAAAGCGCTTATCGCCTTTTTCTGGCGTAATCACTGGCTCAGGATTATTGCCCACCGCTTTCATTAGCGTATTTTGTACCAGCTGCATTTGCTGTTGCCAAAGGTTGGTCTGCTGCTCAAGTAGCGCTGTAGGGCTTTTGTCCGTGACGCCTTTGGTAAAGCGCTGCCAACCATCCATTAGGTCAAACATCAGCGACTGGCTTGTACCGCTGGTTTGCATCACCCGTGTCAGCGATTCATTGAGCACTTTTTGTGCTAACTCATTAAAGCTATCGATGGGCATCGGCCAGCTATGGTCATTAGTATTAGAACTGGCATTATCTTGAGACTTAGACTGCTCAGCGTTAGCATTGATATCCGTGTTGTTAGTAGAGCTAGGGCTGCTGTTAGCGCTATCATTAGCACGGCTACTGTCATTGTTATTGTTATTGTTAAGGCTATTAGGGGTTAAAAAATGGCTAAAAAAGTCCACAGACTCTTGCCACATTTTTATATTCGTCGCAAATAAATTGCTAGGTTGTGCGCTATCTGCAAACTGCGATTGGGTGAGTTGATTCATTTGGTTTAGCTGATTTAAATAAAATTGGCTAAAATTATTAAAGTCGAAGGGGGTATTATTGGGTTTTTCACTGTTGGGTTGCGGCTCTGT
>JAUNVX010000088.1:9261-11607 GCA_030540615.1 Psychrobacter sp.
GGTTTGCTCATCGCTAGCGGTTTGCTCTTGCTCTACATCTGGGGCCTTGTCAGCTGTTTGATTTACGTTAGCTGTTTGCTCTTGCTCTTTTAGGACCTCTGCAGGGTTAATTTGCTCTGCTGCTTTATTAGCCTTTTGTGCTTTGGCAGCTTGCTGAGCTTTTGTCTCTTTTTTTATGACCTCGGCAGGGTTAACGGATTTAGCAACTTTAGATTTTTTAGAGGCCTCATCAGCTTTAAGCGCGTTGATAGCTTTGGCGGGATTAGAAGCAGCAGCAGCTTTAGGGCGCTTATTAATGATTGTCGCAGCTTGAGGATCTTGAGAGGATGGCTGAGCTTTACTGGCGGCACTATTCGCGTGGTCTGAGGATTGACTAGACTTATTAGTAGGATTAATGCTTTGGTCCCGGGCTTGCTCACCGATTTGCTTCTTATCCATCTTCTTATCCATGTTGACACCCATATTTATATCGAGTTTGCTTAAAATCTTTTGCTATCTTCTTTTAGCAAATTACCTAAGCCGATAATAAAAACTATACCTAAAAACAAGGCGGGCAAAGTTTCCCTAACCCACCTCCTACATTATCTAACCAGCCTAATCATTAACCTGTTTATTGCCTCAATGGTTAATGCTAAACCGTTTCAAAATCTCTTTAACTTAAGGCTTTTTGGTTGAGTTCTTATCATTGCTGTTATTTGCACCAGCGTTGGTATTATTAGAAGCATTGTTGCTGCTGCTATTGCTATTGGTGCTGCTATTGTTATTATCGCCACCAGCATTATTAAACCCCGACTGAGTAGCGGATTGAGTGGCAGATTTGACCGCATTAGTCGCTTGCTCAGTCATCTCTTCAGCCATTTTGCTCATATTAGCGGCATACTCTTGAGCAGTCTTAGTGGCTTGCTCTGCGGTTTTTTGCATGGTGGATTGCATTTGCTCATTGGTCTGACCATAAACGCTGCTCATCACCTGCATGATTTCATCTTGCATACTGCTGCCAAGCTCAGTCATACGCTGCGCATCTGCTAGCATTTTTTGGCTGATGTTATTGAGCATTTCTGCTTGATAGTTGCTGAAATCTTTGGCGGCTTCTGGCGAGTCAATTTGTGCCACTTTGCGCATGCTGTCTAGGCCCATCTCTGAGTAAGACTTGACAGTATTTAACGAAAACTCAGTAAGCATTTCTGCGTTTTTCAAAAAGGTTTGGTTCAACTTAGTCCAAGGCTCAAACATTTTTTGAGCGTTTTCATTGAATTGATTGATGTAATCTTGCGGGTTAGGGTTTGACATAATATATCTCCGGTTATTGGGGTTTATTGATAACTTCTAGGGGTAGCACTAACAAACTAACGAACACGAACTTGTTAAAAGGCTTTTATGACCATTAACTTTTTAATAATGGCCTAATGGGTTTAGGGCAACAGTCAATACAGAATCCCATTCATACTGACTTATCAAAACATATCCTAAGACATATATTGACCACCATTAACCGAGATGGTCTCGCCTGTCACAAAGATGGCGTCATCACTGATGAGATACATACAGGCTGCTGCTATCTCTTTGGCACTGGCCAAACGGTTCATGGGAATGGTCTCTTTGATTTTGTCCATAATATGATCAGGTACGCTCTCTACCATCGGCGTATGGGTATACCCTGGTGCCACCACGTTGGCGGTGACAAAGGCCGCTGCACCTTCATAAGCCAAGGCTTTGGTAAAGCCAATAATGCCAGCTTTGGCCGCTGAATAGTTGGTTTGACCGTACTGACCGCGTAGGCCATTAATTGAGCTGATGTTGACAATACGGCCCGTCTTTTGCTCAAGCATTTTGACAAATATGGGGTGAACGACGGTGTAAAGTGAGGTCAAGTTGGTATCGACCACTTCTTTCCACTGCTCAAAAGTCATCTTTTTGAAGCTGCTATCACGCGTAATACCAGCACTGTTAATCAGCGCATAGAGACTGTCATATTTATCGATAGTAGCTTGGATAGCGGCAATGGCCTTTTCGTGATCGCTTAAATCTATGGGCAAAAATTCAAACCTTTCTGCGTCAAAGCCATTGTCGTCACACCACTGCTTAATACGCTCTGGGTCGTCTTTACTCAATGTCGCGATAATGTGGTAATCATTGGCCAATAGCTTTTCACAGACAGCCGTACCGATACCGCCGAGGGCACCGGTGACCATCGCTACTTTGTTAGGGGTTGAGGGAGTGTTCGTAGAAGAAGTTGAATTAGAACGATTGTCTGACATAAAAAATCCTTTTTTTATATAAAACCAGAAATTAAGATGACTCTATTAATAACAGCAATAATAGAAATCGAACTTAATAACTCTTAAT
>JAUNVX010000325.1 GCA_030540615.1 Psychrobacter sp.
ACTGGTTGGGATGACAATCCTGACGCTGTCAAAGAGCGAGTGGCTAAGGTAAAAGATAAAGTACATGGATTTGAGTATTTTGTTAACCACTATTTCCCGCATTATATCCGTAACACATCTAAGTCTGAGCTACACAAGTATCTGTTTAAGCGCCTGCCTGAGATGTGGGATCAACCTGATAGTCAGTTTGAAGCTATTGCTGCCCCTCGTGGTGAGGCCAAATCTACTATTGTCAGTCAGCTGGGCACTCTATACCGCATCGTAACAGGTCAGATACGCTATGGCTTGATTGTCATGGATAGCATTGACCAAGCATATCCGATGCTAGAGGCTATCAAAGCCGAGCTAGAAGCCAACCCTCGTATCCGCATAGACTTCCCCAAAGCGTTTGGCCAAGGACGGCTTTGGCAAGCAGGTACTATCATCACGGCTGCCAATATCAAAGTACAGGTCGCAGGCGCTGGTAAAAAGTTACGTGGCCTGCGTCATGGCGCATATCGTCCTGATTGGGTGGTGCTAGATGATATAGAAAATGATGAGAATGTACGCAAGCCTGAACAGCGAGATAAGTTAGATAACTGGCTTAAAAAAACCATTATGCCGCTAGGCGCAGCGGGTGAAAAGCTCGATATCCTCTATATCGGTACTATCTTGCACTATGACAGTGTGCTCAATCGAACCTTAAACAACCCTGCCTGGCGCTCATCACGCTTTAAAGCAATCATCAAGATGCCAGACAATATGGCGCTTTGGGATGAGTGGGAAGCGCTATTTAAAGCCAAGCGGCTAGATGATGCTGAAGCTTTTTATCGAGTCAATAAAAAGGCGATGGACCAAGGGTCGGTGGTCAGCTGGGCTGCTAGGCCAATCTATGAGCTCATGAAAATCCGCGCTCGAGACGGTCATGATGCCTTTGATAGTGAGTATCAAAACGACCCAACCGCAGGTGAAGACGCTCCATTTAGTAAGGCTATCCATTACTGGCACACACTGCCAGCTAATATTATCAACTTTGGTGCTTGTGACCCGTCGCTAGGAAAGTTTGGTGCAAGCCGTGATCCATCAGCTATCGGGATAGGCAGCTTTGATCGCGTCAATGGCATCTTGTATATCGTGCGGGCTGAGATTAAGAAGCGTCTGCCAGATCGTATTATCAGTGACATCATTGCCCTGCAAAAAGAATACAACTGTGTGGCGTGGGCAATTGAGTCTATTCAGTTTCAAGAGTTTCTTCGCACAGAGCTGGTAAAGCGCAGTGCAGCAGCAGGTGTGCCAGTGCCAGCGATAGCGGTCAATCCTCATACTGATAAGTTGCTGCGTATCGAAGCGCTACAGCCCCATATGAAGAATGGTCTGATACTACTGCATACCGAGCAAACTACCTTGATTGATCAGTTTAAACACTTTCCTAAAGCCGATCATGACGATGGCTGCGATATGGTAGAGATGCTGTGGAAGATAGCCAATCAATACGGCCAAATCAGGCAAGTGCAAGTTTACGATATACCAGAACCAAGCCTATATCACTAATTCATCCCCAATCCTACCATAACAAAGGAAGGGCGTTAGTAAGGACAACCAATGTCTAAAGCAAAAAAGCAAAAGTTTAACGAAAAGTCGGTAATGGTGGCCTTTGATAGTGCGCTGGA
>JAUNVX010000089.1:0-6961 GCA_030540615.1 Psychrobacter sp.
TCACAGACTAAAGCATCACCATGATGATTAGGGCACTCGCTGCTCTCTACCTGAATAGTCGCATGACTGATGCCCAGCGCCTTCAATCGACCCTCCAAGTCATGGATCAACGTGCTGGCCTCAGAGATACTCATCTCGCCATCGACCACCACATGACACGATAACGCATGAAGACCGCTGGTGATGGTCCAAACATGCAAATCATGGACTTTGATCACTGCTGGATGGGACTCCATAACGGTGACGACTTGCTCGAGTGAGATGTCATTGGGCGTGCCTTCCATCAAGATATGGACGGACTGCTTGACCACGCGGTAGCCACTGAACAATATCAGTGCTGCCACGATAACAGAAGCGGCTGAGTCCGCCCACCACCAGCCAAACCACATCATGGCTAAGGCGGCAATAATTGCTGCTACCGATCCCATCAAGTCTCCCAAGACATGCAAGTAAGCACTGTGCATATTAAGGTTTTGTTCAGCTGGCGTGGTGCCGTGATTCTGAGCGTCGTGGTTATGAGCGTCGTGGTCATGATGAGCATTGCCACGGTGCAATAACCAAGCGACCACTAGATTCACTAGTAGGCCTAAGGTGGCGATAATCAGCATGCCTTTAGTGGCGACATCGGGCGGTGAGCTAATACGACCTATAGCCTCTATAAAAATCATTATGGCAATGATAATTAACGTCGCACCATTGGCACCAGCCACTAATATCTCAAAGCGCTTGTAGCCAAAAGTCTTATGCTCAGTAGCTGCTTTTTCGCCAATCTTAAAGGCCAATAGCGTAGCACCTAAAGCCGCCGCGTCACTGAGCATATGACCTGCATCAGACAACAGCGCCAAGCTGTGAGTTAACCAGCCGCCAATAGCTTCCACCAGCATAAAGCCGGTGATTATCACAAAGCTCAACAATAACGTCCGATACTGTTGGACGGCTCGCGGTGCTGGCTCATCATGAAAGTGAGGCGGGTCGTGAGGGCCAAGCACCGCCTCCTCTACAGTAGAGAGGTGCTTTTCCTCGCCCGTATCAGACGAGTGGTTAGCATGTTGACTAGCATTAGAGCCAAGCTCAAGGTGGGGTTTAGGCGTTGACATAAGCGCTCTTAGATTTAATGAGTAAAAAAGAGAGGGCGACTATTTTAGTAATCTTTAGCGGCTATTATCTAGCAACTATTATCTAACCGCTGTTATCTAGTCACTACCATTTAGGCAATCTCATCTAGCCACTACCATCCTACGGGATCAATATCCAATGTTAATTTAAGATATTTGGCTGAAGGTAATTCTAATACTTGTGGCCACCAATGATTGAGCACTTGATGTAAATGGGGTCGCTGCTTGGCTAACAATAAAAGCTGTGAGTGATAACGGCTGTTCTTCTTTTTCATAGGCGCATCAATAGGCCCTAATATAGCGAGTTGATGAGGCGTTGGTAAGATAGACTTGGCGTCGTTTAAGGCTTGAGTGGTACGCTCTAGCGTCTTGCCCTCGCAGCGAATCAAAGCCGCATAAGTATAAGGCGGTAGGCCCATAACCTTGCGCTCATGAAGAAGCGCTAAAGCAAACGCTTGATAGCCTTCTCGTACCAGCTTCAGCAGCAACGGGTTGTCTGGTTGTAGCGTCTGTATGAGCACGCGCCCAGGCTTATCGCCGCGGCCTGAACGGCCTGCCACTTGAATCATCAGCTGCGCGGTATGCTCAGGTGAGCGAAAATCAGGAGATAAAAACCCCCTATCGGCATTGGGCATACAAACCAAAGTGACCTTGGGGAAGTGATGACCTTTGGCTACCATCTGCGTGCCGACTAAGATGGCTGGGTCACCAGTATTGATACGTCGGTAAATGTCCTCCCAGCTGTCCTTTCGCCTTGTGGTATCACGGTCAATCTGAATAAGAGGGTAAGCGGTCTTGCTGGTTTGCGGATTCGAAAATAGAGCGTGCAAACTTTCAGTCAAGCGTGTGGTGCCCATGCCCACCGCGTCCAAATTATGGCTGCCACAATCGGGGCAGGCGCTAGGAATGTTGGCTTGCCAGTCGCAGTGGTGACATTTTAGATAGCTTGGCAAGCGCTGATTCAGCTGACTGTGGTGCAGGGTCAGGTGAGCCTCACATCGAGGACAGTCTGCTTGCCAGCCGCAAGCCGCACACAGCAAAATAGGCGCATAACCCCTTCGGTTTAAGAAGATAAGCACCTGCTCTCCGGCCTCTAAAGTCTGCCGAATAGCCTTTATCGTAGCATCGGTTAATCCTGTGTTTTGTAAGTGGTCACTGCCAGATAGTAAGTTCTGCTGCGCCGTAGCGGGCAAACTTTGGGCGGCATTAACAGGTTGTGCGCTATATTTGGGGGCACTATCACGGGCATCGACCAATTGCAGCGTAGCGGCAGTGGCCAAGCCTGCACGCTGGTTGAGCCGTAGCTCAGTAAGCTTGCCATCTTGCACCAACTTAAATTGCTCTAGCGCAGGCGTGGCGGTACCTAATACCACAGGAATCTTGGCCTGATAACCCCGATACAATGCCACGTCGGCGGCATGATATCGCAAAGTGTCTTGTTGCTTATAGGATAAATCATGAGCTTCATCGACTATGATTAGCCCAAGGTTGGCAAAAGGGTGTAGGACAGATGAGCGCGTTCCCACAATAATCTGGGCAAAGCCTTGTCGGCAGTCCTGCCAACCTTGCATTCGCTGCGTATTATTGAGCCCTGAATGCAGTAATAATACCTGAGCAGCAAAGCGCTGAGCGAATCGTGCCTTGGTCTGCGGGGTCAAACCAATCTCAGGGACCAAAACCAAGACTTGTTTACCTGCCGCTAAGATAGGTTCCATGGCTTGCAAATACACCTCAGTCTTGCCGCTCCCTGTTACCCCGTTGAGCAAGAAGCCTTCGTAACGGGCTTGGGTAAAAGCTTGGACGATAGCCTTAACCGCTGATGCTTGTTCCTCATTAAGATTGAGTGGCATCTTGGCCAGACTTGGCAACTTAGGCGGCGCCTTAGGTTTTAGGTAATGCTCAACCAGACCTTTGGCTTCTAACTTGGCCAAAAAAGGTCGCTCCATCCCCTCTAATAGCAAAACGTCCTCACTAGCCCCATGCTTGCCGTGTAGTTTAAGCATCTCAAACTGCTGCTTTTGTCTGTTAGCCTGAGGGGAGAAGTCGTTGTCAGTGACATTGGGCAAGATACGCCAATGGGTGATGAACAAATCTAACGGCTTGCCTTGGCGGATTAAGGTTGGTAGCATGACCGATAAGGTATCGCCTAGGGGGTAGTGATAATAGCTTGCTAGCCACTGAGCCAAAGACAACATGGTAGTGTCTAGTAGAGGCTCATCATCCAAAATACTTTTGATGGCCTTTAGCTTATTCGTGGCAATGGTGCTATCAGCAGAGGTGACATGAGCGACTACGATACCGATGAGGGTTTGCCTCCCAAAGGGCACTTGTACCCGAGCACCTATCGCCGGTAGAGAAGCCGGTAGCTTCATAGCCTCGGGAGCTAGATAATCAAAGACCCGATACAGCGGCACAGGCAAAGCGACACTAATGAGCATATCAGGACGTCCAATTAACAAGGCAAATAGAGGTCAGCTGCTACAATCAGCAGCTGAGCTAAGGCGTATGGGCAAGGTTATTTATTCAACCAGAGCGTTATAAGCCCTATTGTTAGGTATGTGAATCAGTTTTCAATAAATAAAATGGTCTCAATCTCAACCACAGCGCCTTTGGGCAAGGCAGATACTTGTAGGGCAGCGCGGGCTGGATAGGGCTCGCTTAGACGATTAGCAAAAAGCTCATTAAGCGCTGCAAAGTCACCTAAATCAGTCAAAGAGACATTGAACTTGACCGTATCGTTGAGGGAGCCGCCAGCCGCTTTACAGATGGCTTCGATGTTATCCATTACCTGCGCCGCTTGAGCGTCAAAGCCTTCACGTAACGTCATGGTCTTGGGGTCAAGGCCGATTTGACCGGATATATAGACGGTACTGCCAGCATCCGTGCTGATTTTTACCGCTTGGGAATAGGTACCTACGGCCGCAGGGGCATCATCGGTATGAATGATTTCACGTGGCATAACAACATCCTTTTTAGGTTGAGATAAAGTTATTGATTATAGTTGATACAGACGGCGAATATTTGGGAAGTCAAGCAAAGAGCGTAGGGTATGAATAGCCTGAGTGAGATGGTCTCGGCTGAGCACCAACAAATGCATCACTGTATCACTGCTACGAATATTGATTTTTTCTACCCCAATATTAATCTCACGAAGATGATAAATCACTTCACTGATTTGTTCATCGGTAAGTACCAAGGATAGCCTCAGGTAAGCCAGATAATAGGTTTTATCATTAAAATCGTGACCCGTAGCAGAATCATTGTACTTGCGCCAACTCAACTGAATGATTTGATAGGGGTGGTCTTTTCGGATTTCATCTAATGAAAAGCACTTATGACGGTGCACCACTAGGCCGTGGCGAGACTGGTGACCCAGAATAGGGTCGCCATAAATAGGGTGGCAACAATTGCCAAAAGCCAACTCTACCCCAGTAGCCGTCGCGACTTCATGTTGCGACTGACGCTTGCCAAAGGCGGCGTCCTCTGCTTGTTTATCCGCCACTTCATCACTGAATAATCTCGAAACCACTAATTGAGGCAGCAAAATCCCTTTACTAATCTGCTCAAATAGCTCGGCTTGGGTAGTAATGCCTCGCCACTCATATAGATTTTGCCAGTCTTCTTCATTCAAGTCGGCAAGGCTCTTTTGATACGTACTAAGGGCACGGTCTAAAGCCTGTTGACCATGGCGCTGTTTTTCAGGCTCAGATAAGTCTTTAAACCATCTCAATACTTGCTGGCGGGCCTTATTGGTCACCACAAACCCTAACCATTCAGCTTTTGGTGAGGCCTGAGTATCAATTTCAATCTCAACTTTTTGACCATCTTGTAGGACAGTACCAAGCTTAGCAGGTTGGTCATCGATATTCGCACCGACGGCCACATTCCCTACAAAAGGGCCTACCGCATAAGCAAAGTCCAGCGCAGTTGCCCCTCTTGGCAGCTCATAGGCCCGGCCTTGCGGGCTATAGCACAAAATCTTGCTGGCATGAAGATAGCTCATTAAGGCGTCGATGGTCGAGACAGAAGACTGATAGTCAGTGTTTTCTTCATTTTGGACATCGTCATGGACTAAGTCTTTGAGGTTTCGTAGCGAAGCTTGAATGACCGATTGACTAATTTCTGAGGCTGAATTGGCCCCAATAGCCCCAAGCCTTGCTGCTTTTTGCATCTGTTTGGTCATAATAATGACTTTAATGGTGTCATTATCACGCTCATAGGTCAGCGTTAACGATTGGTTGCCACCGGGAAGGGGCCGCCTAATATTGTCTTCGATGTGATCGTTGTCAATTTGATACTTGCTAATTAAGTAATAAGCCAACTTGTCGCAAGCTTCAATAGTATTTAGAACGATTTCAAAAGCGTAATGGCGGATTAAATCATTAATCTCGCCGCGATTGCGAAAAAACCGCCGATACATAATCACGCTACTGTCTAAGACCTTTACATGACCTGATAAATCTAAGTTTTCTAAGACATAAGTCAAATATTGATGGATGGCTTCTTTTTTGAAATTGCGTCCCAAGCCATGCTGCAATAGCTTATCTGATAGCCTAGTATACATGACGGGATCAAGATTTCGGTAGCATAGCACTTCAATGTAATCAGCAATATCATTAAGGCCCATCAGCCGAGCGAACGGCACATAAAAGTCTAGAGTCTCACGAGCTGTTGCTCGCTGTTTCTCTGGTCGCACGGCGTCCAAGGTTGACATATTATGCAAGCGATCGGCGAGCTTAATGATTAAAACCCGTGGATCATCTAAAGTAGCGGTCAAAATCTTATGAAAAGTAGCCGCTTTATTTTGCAGCTTGTCATGTTTGGATGATTTTAGCTTGGTGACGCCATCGACTAATCTGGCTACGGTACTGCCATAGTGCTCGACTATATCGGCATAAGTCACTGCGGTATCTTCTACCGTATCATGCAATATGGCCGCTATGATGGTGTCTCTATCTAATCTAAAGCCAGCCAGAATCTCAGCGACAGCGATAGGATGGGTGATATAAGGCTCACCCGATTTGCGTTTGTCTTTGATATGAGCGACATCACCAAAGTGACAGGCGTCAATAATTTCGGCGCGAGCCTCGGCTGATAGATACCCTACCGATCGCATCAAATTATATTGGGCGTCATCCACTAAATGATGACTGAGTTTGGGTAGGGTCTGGCTCATGGCTAGCATTTCCTGATTCTATCGAGTTCGTGGGACAAGGGTGAAATAAGCTCTGAGGCGGTAATCTATCTTGATTAAAACCCATATTGTCAAATACAGGTATGAATTAGATTATTGGGATTACTAAGCCTGCTACTCTGAGGTCTTTATAAATTTTGTCGATAAAAAAAGCCGCTTTGGCGAGTACCAATACGATAATGTACGGTCTGATACGCTAGCGACTAATCTAAATCTTATCTTCTAATTAATCGCAAATCGGCCCTATTGTCAACTGATTATATGTGCTTAAGCATAAAATAATGTATTTAGAAAAACTCATTAAAAAAATATCCATCAAATACTTACCTTTAATGCCTTAAAACAGCCCATAAAAAAACCACAACTTACTGAAAGTTGTGGTCTTGTCTGATTGTGGTTTTGCCTGATACAGGGTTTTATCATACCTTGTCTGTTAAGCTGTCTAGCAATTGACTTAATAAATCTACCTAATAAAAGGGTGCTTAATATCGAGGCTTATCAATAGATTATTAATAATGAAGGACAGATAATAATAAATCGATAACAACTATCATCGGGCTAAGACAGCAGCTAATAATCAGACAACATTTAGACTAACTCTAAAAACCGTGATTGCCTGATAAAGCTAAATCAAGCGAGCTGGTAGCAAAGT
>JAUNVX010000089.1:7061-11558 GCA_030540615.1 Psychrobacter sp.
CTCTAAAAACCGTGATTGCCTGATAAAGCTAAATCAAGCGAGCTGGTAGCAAAGTTATGCTCAGGCTGCGTCAGCAAATCGCGGGTGATTTTACCAGCGGCAATCTCACGAAGCGCCAATACAGTAGGCTTATCATTATCGACACTTACCATTGGTTCAGCGATACCCTTGGCCAATTGACGAGCACGCTTGCTAGCGACCAAAATAAGCTCAAAACGGTTATCAACGTTGTCTAAACAATCTTCAATAGTGACTCGTGCCATAATTACCTCAGGTGATACTGTAGTGAATATAAAAAATGAAATACAGATTAGTATAGCAGGATAATGATAGGGTGGCGCGCTTATAACGTAAGGATTAGTACCTAAAATCCTTTTAATTAGCCGTCTTCACACTATCTTTTGATGCGTGAGTGTAGCTACTAAGAAATATTATACCAAAATCCTAACTAAGAGACAGTCTTTCGACTTTCAATATTTAGCGCTTTAACCCAATAAAACCTATCAATCGCGGTGCCAATCCTATGATGACTAACCATATTTCAGTCGATTTATTAATTAATAGTTACGACATTATTCAGCTTAAGAAAGTTGAAGGCCTTATTTTTTAATAGAAAAGCTGTCATCACTTAATAAGGCATCGATAGTACTTTGATAGCGAAGCTGCTGGCGCTCTATGGTCTGGCGCTTAGCAACGATGATTGCCTTAAGCTCGTAAAGGGCGGCTTCAAAATGGTCATTAATTACCACGTAATCAAAGTTCACGTATTGCTTCATTTCATCCACCGCCCCTGATAAGCGCATTTGAATGACCTCATCCGTGTCTTGGCCCCTACTAGACAGTCGTTGACGCAGGGTGGTTAAACTTGGGGGCAAGATGAATATCATCGTCACATCGGCAAACTGCTCTTTAACTTGAAGCGCGCCTTGCCAATCTATCTCCAAAATCACATCAATACCGGCTTGCAGCTGCGCGGTGACGCTGGCATGAGAGGTACCATAATAATTGCCAAATACTTCAGCGTGTTCTAGAAACTGACCTTCACCAATGCCTTTAACAAAGCTATCCACATCCGTAAAATGATAATGAACGCCATCTGTTTCGCCAGGGCGCGGGTCACGAGTGGTGTGGGAGATGCTGACGGCCAAATCATTGGTGGTCGCCAATAGTTGTTTGACTAAAGAGGTTTTGCCGGTACCTGAGGCAGCCGTAATAATAAAAAGCGAGCCGGTCATAAGAAGTCTCATTTGATAGGGTGAGGTGGGTACAAATCTGATAGATATCTGCTGGGTTAGAATAGGTTGAAGCAATAGCTAAGCTGAATTATCTTCAACAAGGTTTCTATTAAAAGGTTTTAAAAGCGACATGAATTAACCATGGAAACGTCATTTTAGCGAAGTTATGCTAAAGTAGGGATAAAATATCAGGTAAAATTGGCCTAAAAAGCTGGTGACAATATTGCTCAGCTCACTGTATTAGAACCGTCGTCTAAATTATCTATTGCTAAGGTCTATTATGCAAATTTATCTTGCCAATCCTCGAGGCTTTTGCGCCGGTGTTGATCGTGCCATCGCTATCGTCAATGAGGCGTTAGCTCGTTTTGAGCCGCCTATCTATGTGCGTCATGAAGTGGTGCATAATAAATTTGTGGTGTCAGACTTGGCCAACCGTGGGGCAGTCTTTGTCGAAGAGTTAGATGAAGTGCCTGATGGCTCCATCGTCATCTTTTCGGCTCATGGGGTCTCAAAAGCGGTGGAGGAGGAAGCTGAGCGCCGAGACTTAACGGTCTTTGATGCCACCTGTCCTTTGGTCACCAAGGTGCACATCGAAGTCTCTAAGTTTGCCCGCGAGGGCATGGATGCCGTACTCATTGGTCATGCTGGTCATCCTGAAGTTGAGGGCACCATGGGACGCTTCAATCGTCAGCACGGGGGGCTTATCCATCTGGTTGAAGATGAAGATGACGTGGCCAAACTTGAAGTGCGAGACCCGAGTAAATTAGCGTTCGTGACTCAGACGACCCTATCCATGGATGATACAGCGGTGGTCATTGATGCCCTACGCCATAAGTTTCCAGAGATTCAAGGGCCAAGAAAAGACGATATCTGCTATGCGACCCAAAACCGTCAGGATGCTGTCAAGGACTTGGCTCAGCGCTGCGAGATTGTCTTGGTGGTAGGCTCACCCAACTCCTCTAACTCCAACCGTTTACGTGAATTAGCAGAGCGTATGGGCTGCCAAGCTTATTTGATTGATAATGCTGGGGAGATGCAGCAAGCTTGGTTTGAGGGGGTTCAGAGCGTTGGGGTCACAGCGGGTGCTTCTGCCCCTGAAGTGCTCATCCAAGACGTCTTAAGCCAAATACAAGCTTGGGGCGGCGAGATGCCCAATGAGCTTGAAGGTATTGAAGAAAATGTTATCTTTAGCTTACCCAAAGCTCTAAGAATCCCTGTAGAGCAGATTAGCTCTTAGAGGCAACACATTTAGCCCGCCAGCTCATAAAAGACAGTCAGCTTTTAAAAGGCAGCTAAATCTTAAATGACAGGTAACTCTCAATCAAAGAACAGCCAGTTCTTAAAAAAGTAGCATAAAGGGATATTAATGACGGCGTATTATCAGTGCCTGTACCGTGAGCAGCAAGCAGATGGGGTTGTCCTAGCCCAGTACCGACCCACCATCCATGCTCAGGGCGCTTGGAATGACCATGAACAGCATATGGCACCTGCTACTGGGGTCATCACTCATGAACTAACTCAGTTTTCGCCCAATAATCACATGCGTATTGCTCGCATTAGCCTAGATATATTAGGACTTATCCCTCTTGATGAATTCACTGTCACCACTCGGTTAATCCGTCCTGGCAAGACCATTGAACTAATTGAATCCGTGATGAGTAGCGGTGGCCGCGACTGTATTAGCGCTAGAGCATGGCGACTGATGACCCAAGATACGAGCGCTATTGCGGGACTTGAAGATCATGTGGCGACGCATTTGCCCAATCAGCTGCCTGATTGGGATGAGATAAAGGGATGGCCAGGCGGATTTATCCAAAGCGTTCGACTGGTTAGTGACCCTCAGCGCCGGGCTGGCAAGGGGATGGTGTGGATTACCACCGATGTAGAGATGGTTGAGGGTGAGCGAACCGCTGATTTGGTTCACCTATTAGGACTGGTGGACACGGCCAATGGTGTTGTTCCCCGAACGGGACTAGGACTGGCAGAGAGTGGTTGGATGTTTCCTAATACAGATTTGCAAATCCATATGCACCGTGCGCCCCAAGGCCGTTGGTTAGGTATCGAGGCGGTTCAGCAATATGGCACTGATGGCATTGGACTCACCAGTGCCGTCTTACATGATGTCAGTGGACCGTTTGGGCGCAGTGAGCAAATATTAACAGTGCGGCCTATACCGCGTTAGCTTATTTTAGTCGCTAACGCTTTTTGCGTAACTGAGCCACGTACATCTCAGACTCTAGGGCCTCTTCTGCTAGGTCAAGTAAACTTGGCATTTCACCTGCTTGCTGTTTGGCCGCTACCAAATGACTACGCACCTCTAGCATCTGCTCATAAGTAATCGAAAAATCATCAGAACTATCGCTCTGCAAGGCGCGCAAATGCTTCATCAACCGAGCTGATATATTGCCTAGCTCATGAAATTGCAGCGTTATTAAATGTAAGTGGGTCTTTAACTGAAGCATCTCTGAGTTAACTTGATCGCTAATATGTTGAAGTTCAACTGAGTCAACCAAGGCTAGTGGACCAGATGCTTCTGAGGATTTAGCAAGAGGCTTCATACTGTCAGAAAGAGGGCTATCAGAAATACGGGCACTATCTGCAATCTCTTTGACAGTCTCATCAGCAGTCGATTTGCTAGAAGAGGGGGTAGTGGGTGCAGCACTAACAGCGGCGGGCTTTTCAATTAATGGCTTTGCTATAGCAGACGCAGGTTGTTGAGTGGGTTGAGTGGGTAGTGTTTTAGAGGGCTGTGAATGGGTTGGTTGAGATTTTACTGGTGAGTCCATCTTACTGCTTTCATGACTAGCTGGGGATTTGATTAAAGGCTCATCTTTCATACCGACATTAGCGACTTCTTTTTTGGTCTCAGAGACAATAGATGGGTTAGCTGCCATGGGCTTATTCGGAGTAGGAGATGGGACAATCGATGGAGTAGCGTTGATTGCCGATGCACTCGCCAATGCTTGGGTATCTGGTTTGATTGTTTGACTGTCTTTGGTCTCATTTAAGCTAAAATAGTCGTCTTCTATTATCAAGCTTTCAAGCTGAGCATTTGAATGAGTATCAGTGCTGTTATCCAAGGTTGCCTGATGGTTAAGAGAAGGGTCAACTGATGGGCTATTTTTAACAGCCATTGTCTTATTACTCATTATACGAGCATTAGCATCATTAATCTCATCTTCAAAAATCAACTCATCAAAGTCAAAGGCTTCAGGGCTTTGAGTCTGTGTGTCAGCCGTATTCAGGCTATCTTTTCTAATAT
>JAUNVX010000326.1 GCA_030540615.1 Psychrobacter sp.
TCATCATCCGGCCAAATGTCTTTTAGATAAATCGGATGATTGTCCTGATCATAGCCCAAGATATCTTTTTCGATATCAAAGCGAATCGTGCCAGCGATCGCATAAGCCACGACCAAGGGCGGTGAGGCCAGATAAGCTTCTTTGGCATAGGGATGGATACGGCCATCAAAGTTTCTATTGCCAGATAAGACCGCAGTCGCATACAAGTCTCGCTCTACAATCTCTTGTTGAATCGCTGGATCTAAGGCGCCGCTCATGCCATTACAAGTGGTGCAGGCAAAGCCGACGATGCCAAAGCCAAGAGTCTCCAAATCGTCCATGAGTCCTGAATCCTCGAGGTACAACTTGACCGTTTTAGAGCCAGGAGCAAGGGAGGACTTGACCCAAGGCTTGCGCTGAAGTCCTAGCCGAGCAGCATTACGGGCGATGAGGCCAGCGGCAATCATGTTGCGAGGGTTTGAAGTATTGGTGCAGCTGGTGATAGCGGCAATAATGACCGCTCCATCAGGCATTAAGCCGCCTTCGCTCGTTGGCAAGGCTTCGTTCTCTTTATGGGCGATGCCGCGAATGGCCAACTCACTGGTGGGAACGCGGGCATGCGGGCGTGATGGACCAGCGAGGTTACGTGTCACTTGACCCAAATCAAACTGTAGGACACGCTCATACTCAGCCCCGACCATGCCATCTGCCCAAAGTCCTGTCTCTTTGGCATACTTTTCAACCAACTTGATTTGCTCTTCGCTGCGGCCCGTCAGTCGCAAATAATCAATGGTCTGCTCATCGATGAAGAACATGGCGGCAGTCGCCCCATATTCAGGGGTCATATTGGAGATAGAAGCGCGGTCACCCACTGTTAGGCTGCGGGCACCTTCACCAAAGAATTCAATATAAGTGGATACCACGCCCTCATTTCGCAAAAACTCAGTCATGGCGAGTACCAAGTCAGTACCAGTGATGCCTGGCTTTAATTGACCGGTAATCTCGACACCAATGAAGTCAGGTCGGCGCATCATTGAGGGGTTACCTAGCATCACGCTCTCAGCCTCTAACCCGCCGACGCCAATAGAGATAACTCCCAAAGCATCAACCATTGGGGTATGGCTGTCCGTCCCCACCAAAGTATCTGGAAAAGCGACTTTTTCGCCTGATTGATTCGCGGCGATTTGAATCACCGGAGACATCTTCTCCAAGTTTATCTGGTGCATGATGCCGTTGCCTGGTGGGACCACATTGACATTATCAAAGGCCGTCTGACACCAGTTGATAAAGTGAAAGCGGTCGTCATTACGGCGCTCTTCAATAGCACGGTTTTTAGCAAAGGCATCAGGGTCAAAGCCTGCATGCTCAACCGCTAATGAGTGATCAACGATTAGCTGCGTTGGGACGATAGGGTTGACCTTTGAGGGGTCACCGCCCTGTGCTGCGATAGCGTCTCGAAGTCCTGCTAAATCAACAAAAGCAGTCTGACCTAATATATCGTGACAGACAACGCGGGCAGGATACCAAGGCCAATCAAGGGTTTGTTTTCGCTCTATATGCTGTTTGAGCGCTTCGTTAAGCTCCTCAGGCGCGCAGCGGCGCACTAGGTTCTCAGCGAATACTTTTGAGCAAAAAGGTAGTTTGTCATATGCCCC
>JAUNVX010000327.1 GCA_030540615.1 Psychrobacter sp.
TAATAATGGGCTAAAACTAAGATGTCTCAGACTAAAATCTATTGAAAGTACTAAATCTGTTGAAATATCACTAATTCAATATTTTGATGAAGCAAATAAATAATTGGTGTTTGTTCGATGGGTGAATTATAGCCAAGTTTAGAGAGATTCAGGGGTCTGAGTTTACATACCCTTACGTTTGACTAAGTTTTACTACATTGACATATTTTGAAATCTATTGCCTTAATCTGGCAAGCGGCAGACATTGTTAACAGATAGCAAAGACAAAATAGGGTGAGCAAACTTGCTCATATTGATAACTGACGTTGTCATGTAAAAATGTTAAGCTAGCGGCGTTGCTCAACGGGTGGTGATTTTTAATCACCAAACTAACCAATAAGTTGAGATTCAAAAGTCGTTTTTAACCCAGCGATGCTTTGAGCGAGCACGCGACAACTCGCTGATTACAGGCGACCTTTCTGCTGCTAACGTGGCATTCATATTGTGACATTTGACAGATTACTATGACTGACTCTCTCTCTAAGGCACCAGCGCCTAGCATTTTTAATCTACCCAATAATCTGACGATTGCGCGGATTTTGATGATTCCGCTGTTCATTGCCATTGCTTATTGGCCACCAGCCCTTGGTATCGGTGTTCCAATGATTTCTGACAATGCCATCGCCAATATTGGCATGAACATGGATGCCTTTAGTGACAGCATGCTACGGCATCTGCTACTGACGTTTTTATTTATTTTGGCAGCGATTACCGATTGGCTAGATGGTTACCTTGCCCGAAAGATGGATATTCAGTCAGCTTTTGGTCGATTTTTGGACCCAGTGGCGGACAAGCTAATGGTCGCTGCGGCACTGATTATCATCGTTCAGTGGCATCCTAATATCATTATGTCAATCGCTGCTATTGTCATTATCTCACGCGAGATTGCTGTATCGGCACTGCGGGAGTGGATGGCAGAGCTTGGCAATCGCACCAGTGTGGCCGTCTCTTATGTGGGCAAACTTAAGACCACCTTTCAGATGGTGGCCATCATTGTGCTGCTGCTCAACTGGGAGTCGTTAGAGGTTTTGGGATATGTGTTGATGATAGCGGCGGTGGTACTGACGCTTTGGTCGATGATGATTTATATGAAGGCTGCTTGGCCTTATCTTAAGCAGGGCTAAGTTGCCTTAAACGATAAAACAGTCCACCATAAAAAACGCCAGCATGACGCTGGCGTTTTGCTGTAATAAAATCACAGATTAAAACGTTACTGAACCGTTTTCGCCCAAGCCTTCAGCTGTTTTGCCGTCTTGAACTGCAGCCGCTACCATCTTAACGGCATTAATGACAGAGTTGCCACTACGCCAGTATTCAGCGCCATGTGGGACGACTTTAATGAGCTGAACGTTAGGGTCTTCTTTACCATGCTCATAAAAAGCGTTATAAACAGGCGACCATAGCTCATCTAGCTTATCTTGGTCTTCAACCAACTCCGCTTTACCATTAATAGAGACATAATCTTTGTCTTGTAGGCAAGAGTAGGAAAGGTTGACCTGAGGGTTGTTTTTGATATTGGCCACAGCTTCAGACTGCTTATCCCCAATGAACCAAACTTCTTTGGCACCAAGACTGGTCTCGCTAGTGGTCAT
>JAUNVX010000328.1 GCA_030540615.1 Psychrobacter sp.
TCGCTTTGGGAGCCGCCCCGCCTAGGTGAGTCGATAATAGCGGGGGGCAGGATTGGCTCTAACCTCTATAACTGCATTGAGCCTACCATCCTAAAATACGCTTTTAATCCATATACTGCTGATAGTCAGGATTGCTGACTGCGACTTCAAGGCAGTGCTTATGGTTGTCACAAGGGAACTTAAATTTATTGTCGTAAAACCAGCCTTTTTCGATAAAAGTATCACCTTGCCAGACACCGTTTTTGGCGCGTTTGTCATCGTTAAAGGCCGTTTTTGGCACAGTAAGATGACCAAATCCCCAAGCGTCGTAGCCGCGAAATTGCCCTTCGTAGCGGATACCATTAGCCCGAACGTTGATACCTTTGCCATTGGGTTCGTCATCTTTAAATTCTGCTTCAAGCCAAGCGCCATCAGTGTACGTCAATTTACCGTGGCCCTCACGTTGACCATATTCAAAGTCGCCTTCATAAATAGTGCCGTTTGGGTAGGTCATCTTGCCACGACCATGCGGCCCACCGTCTGAAGCTTCGCCTTCGTAATGCGCGCCATTGGACCAGGTGCGAATGCCATAATTGGGGCCGAAGTCGTTGTTCCAGTTGCCTTTATAGATACTGCCATCGATAAACGTCATCTCGCCGTAGCCGGACTTGATGTGATTTTCCCAATGCCCTTGGTATCTAGAGCCGTCGCTTGAGGTATAGGTGCCATAGCCATGATGTTGGCCTTTGCGGTAGTCGCCTTCATAGCGGTCACCTGCCCAATAGCTGTGCTCGCCCCAAGTGTAGACACCGTGGCCATGAAAATTGCCATTTAAAAATTCGCCTTCATAGCGGTCGCTGTAATAGTCACTGCCGGGCCCCCAAGTAAATATACCGGTGGTGGTCTCACCTCGCGGAACAAACCCGCCTTCATACTGATTGCCATCGCTAAAGTGCATAACCCCCTGACCCAAAGTTTCGCTGTCTTTAAGCTCGCCCTCGTAATAGTCATACTCGCAGCCTACTTCGATGTGCCAATCAATGCGGCCTTTGCCTTGAAGCTTGCCTCGGGTGTAAGTGCCAGTATAAGTGCTGGCAAGTCCGTCTTTGTTATACCACTGCGCTGTGCCTTGACCGTCTGCATAACCATTGGGACAAGCGCCGTCCCACTCGACTATATGGCCAAAACTTAACGAGGGTTTGTAGAGATAACAGTCGTCTTTGCTTTTGGCAAAGCCATGTCTGGCGGCGTCTCTCACATCTGTGAAGTCATCGTTGGCATTACTGAGCGCGCCTTGGGCAGTGGTGGTGAATAAAGCCGTCGGTAATAATAGCCCAAAAAGTAGCGGTAGTGAGGCAGCTTTAGCTAAGCTCTGTTTTGCTAGGGTTCTGAGCTTTAAAGTCTTGCTGCCTAAGTTATCATTGATTAAAGAAGTCTGTTTGCTTTCCATAGTCTGCTACCGCTATCCAAAGTGTTGAGATTAGTAATTTTTAATGATTATAATGGTTTTGATAACATAAGTTACTTAGTTATCTTGGATAATAATAGGGCATCAGCATAAAGATGTGTTTTTAAAGTGCCGGATAGCCCGTGATATCTTGAATACTATGATACAAGGGCTGCAAGCGATCATACATCTTCAGAT
>JAUNVX010000090.1 GCA_030540615.1 Psychrobacter sp.
ATTAGTATTTAGAATGATTTCATGAACCATCAAATGGCCTATTGATTATGAATGACATGGATAATACAACAGCGAACTCAACACAATCCTCGAGCTCAAATACCACTACTAGTGATGAGAGTAGGTCGTCCCCCGTTCTATTTCAAACTTACCCTACCCACTGTGGTCATCTGATTGCTGAAATCTGCTTGAATGATTCCAAAGCCTTAAATGCTTTGAGTGTGGACATGTGTCAAATGATTAGCGCTCAGCTAATTGAGTGGCAACATAATGATGCTGTCATGGCAGTGCTACTTCGCGGCAGTGGTGATAAAGCCTTTTGCGCCGGGGGTAATATTCGTAAGCTTTATGACAGTATGTGCGAGCATCAAACGACTGGAAAGATTGGCTCGACGCCCGATCCTTATGCGACTGAGTTTTTTGGCAGTGAGTATGACTTATACCGCCAGATGCACTTTTATGATAAACCCTTAATATTATGGGGAAGTGGCATCGTGATGGGCGGCGGACTGGGGCTAATGGCCGCTTGTAGCCACCGCATTGTAACCGAGACTACCCGTTTTGCTATGCCAGAGATTAGCATTGGGTTGTTCCCTGATGCAACAGGCAGTTGGTTCTTACAGCGGATGCCCGCTAAAGTCGGCTTATTTTTGGGATTAACAGGGGCACAATGTCATGCAGCAGATGCCATGCTGGTGAATCTAGCCGAATTTGTTCTGCCTAGTGGTGACTATGAGCAAGTCGTCAATGCATTGGAAAAGGCAGATTGGCCTAGCCTTAATCAGTTTGGCGCAAATCGATTGCGCCATGCGGGCACGGTTGTCAGTCAAGCGTTGTCTCACCTAACACAATCTTACTCGCAGGCCGTGCCGCTATCGCCTAGCAAGCTGGTTGAGCATTGGCAGGCCATTCACACGTTGATGAACTGTGGCGGCCTCAAAGATATCGATACCGTCATGCAAGATGACCGTCAATTGGCGACTATTAACCAAAGCTTTGCTGAGGACAGTTGGTCACAAAAGGCCATAGGCAATTATCGACGAGGTTGTCCCGTCACGGCAGCTTTAACTTATGAGCTTTATCATAAGGTTGGAGGGCTGTCGCTTGAGCAGATACTTTATTTAGAGACCAACGTTGCTATTAATTGTGCCAACCGTCCCGATTTCAAAGAAGGCGTGAGGGCGCTATTGATTGACAAGGATAAAAATCCGCAGTGGTCAATGAGCCTTGATGAGTGCCTAACAGCCGATGGTCAAACCTATATTGATGCTCATTTTGACAACCTTTATCCCACCGGCGAGCATCCTTTTGGAGAATGGCTCACGGATAAAGCGTTTGGGGTTCGAAGTGTCTACTAAAACCAATCCATAGATTTTGATAGCAATAGACTGCGCGAAAAGGATTTTATAGACAGCAAATAGCCTATCTGGCTTGAATAGTAAGCTTTCGCTAAATTATGAGTATTCCTTACTGGGGCTCATTGTAAGTATTCATTATAAGTACTCATCAAGGAGTGATGACATGACGGGTTCAGAGTCGACAGTAGCCTCTACAAAGGACACTCAAATTGCCTTTATTGGGCTGGGCAATATGGGAGGGCCCATGGCCAAAAACTTGCTTAAGCAAGGCTTTGAGGTCACGGTCTATGATTTGTCACCTAGCGCTATAACCGAGTTAAAAGAGGCGGGTGCCAACATAGCAGAGTCTCCTAAAATGGCCGCTACCCATGCTCAAGTGGTAATCACTATGCTCCCTGCCGGGCAACAGGTCAAAGAGATTTATCTAACTCAGAATCTATTGGCCTCCTTAGCGGCTAATACTCTTATCATAGATTGTAGTACGATTGCGGCAGCTGATGCCAAAGAAGTGGCGCAACAAGCACAGCATTATAGTTTGGATTTTTTAGATGCTCCGGTATCAGGAGGTACGGCAGGGGCTATGGCGGGCACGCTCACCTTTATCGTGGGCGGTGAAAAGGTAGCGTTTGAGCGCGCTAAGCCTATTTTGGCGGCCATGGGCAAAAATATATTTCATGCGGGTGGTCATGGCGCAGGTCAAGTGGCCAAGATTTGTAATAACATGCTCCTTGGTATCTTAATGAGCGGAACAGCAGAAGCGCTCAATTTAGGCATCAAAAATGGCCTAGATGCCGCTACTTTATCTAATATTATGCTACAAAGCTCAGGACGTAATTGGACCCTTGAAGTCTACAATCCCTATCCTGGGGTGATGGACAATGCCCCTGCTAGCCGTGGTTATAGTGGCGGATTTATGAGTGCTCATATGCATAAGGACTTGCATTTAGCCTTGCAGACTGCAGCAGACACTGGGGTAGAAGTTCCAATGGGGCAACAAGCGACTATGCTATATGACGAGCATATTAATGCTTTTGCTAAGTTAGACTTTTCGAGCATTATGGCAAGGTTCATACCCGAGGTGGTGGATGAATAGACAAACTTAATTTTATATTATTAGTAACTATTTTTTAGTGGTTTTACAGATTTATAGTGCTTTATAGACTCCTAAATTACCCAAGAAGTGTGATAGGCTGTTAGGCAAATGCTGCTAGGAGTCTTTTATTATCATGTCATCTGCATCTCACCTTGCTGCGCAACTGCTGCCTACCTCATCTCATACTGTCTCTTGTAGCCCTACGCCAGATCAAATTCAACGTTTACAGATTGCTAGCGACTATGCTTACCAGATTTGGCAAAGCAAAACCGCCTCCTGTCAGATATTTTTGCGAAGTTACCCATTAGAGGCCACCTTAACTCACCAACAGATTGATGATTTAATCCAAGACTATACCTTAAACGACGATTATGAACTGGCCGATGAGGCTGGGGTGATGAGCGGACTACGTAGGCTTCGAAGCCTACTGATGATGCGCTGGATTTGGCAAGATGCCTTAGGCCTTATTAGTCTGGATCAGCTCACCGATGAGCTGTCCGAGTTTGCAGATGGCTGTATTATCTTTGCCAAAGAGTATACCTACCAGAATTTGGTAAAGCGCTATGGCCATCCTACGTTTATAGATAGTAAAGGTAAGCGGCAGATTGATGATATGGCGGTCATGGCGATGGGTAAGCTTGGGGCCAAAGAGCTCAACTTATCCAGTGATATTGATTTGATTTTCGTCTATCAAGCTTATGGTGAAACCGATGGTGATAAGGTAAAAGGGACCAAATGCATCGATAACAAGCGCTTTATGACGCGGTGGGGCCAAGGCATCATTAAGATTTTGGACACCAACACCGCGGATGGCTTTGTGTTCCGGGTCGATATGCGACTACGGCCTTGGGGCGACGGTAGTGATTTGGCCATTCATCTGGCGGCACTGGATAAGTACTTTACCAATCATGGCCGCGCGTGGGAACGCTTTGCTTGGCTAAAGGCGCGAGAAGTTAGCCGAGTCTCTGAGACGTTTGCCGCACAGCTTGATGAGCTGATTAAGCCTTTTGTGTTTCGCTATTATGTCGATTTTAGTGCGTTTGCTGCTCTACGCGAGATGAAGTCGCTAATCCAAAATCAGGTAGCGCAGCGTGAGGATTTGGACAATATCAAGTTAGGCGCTGGGGGCATCCGTGATATAGAGTTTGTGGTGCAGGCTTTTCAGCTAATCTATGGTGGCCGTCAGCCGCAGCTACAAGTAAAGCCTTGTCTTGAGGCCATGCACGCTCTATTAGACCTTGAATATTTGGAGCCGCAGACTTATGAGCATCTTAACAGCGCTTATCGATTCCTTCGCCGCCTAGAGCATGGTATCCAAGCCATCCATGATCAGCAGACCCAGCGACTGCCTAGCGATGATAAATGGCGGCATAATTTGGCAATCACCATGGGGTTTGAGGATTGGTCTGGCTTGATTAAAGAGCTAAATAACCATCGCCAAAATGTCTCAGTTCCCTTTGGGCGGATGGTCACCCAAAGACAAACCCCCAACGCCGATACTAATGAGCCTGTCAATCAAGAGCCACTGGGCAAGCAAATCGAGCGCCTTAATACTTTGCTAACAGACGACAACCGTGAAAAACTTCGTCAATTTTGGGACTCAAAAATGGTCGCCAATCTCACCGATGAAGCCAAAGTCAGATTAAATGATGCTTATCCTGTCTTGGTTCATGCGCTGTTGTCACAAGAAGCGCAGTACCCTTTGGTAAATGTGGTGATTCCGCGTCTCATTACACTCTTAGAGGCTATCTGTCGCCGATCTATCTATCTGGTTATGATCGCTGAAAACCCAAATGCGACGGTTGAGCTCATCCCAATGTTGTCCGCTAGTCCTTGGATTGCAAGTGAGTTGGCGCAGTACCCTGTACTGTTGGATACATTTTTGCAGCAGCGTTATCGCCATCTTCCAGACAAGGCGGAGCTGCGAGATATCCTGCGTCAACGGTTGCTGCGGGTAGAGCCCAATGACGAAGAAGAGCTGCTTAGCGTCCTAAGATTGTTTAAAAAGAGTCAAGTACTTGCGGTAGCGGCCAGTGATGTCCTTGCCGAACGGCCCATTATGCAGGTATCAGATTCGCTCACTTATATTGCCGAGGTAGTGCTAGAAGCTGCACTGGAGCGCGCTTTTGCCAGCTTGGTTAAGCGTCATGGCTATCCTATCGGCCAAAATGGCGACCCTGTCACTGAGAGCGACTGCGGCTTTGCCATCATTGGGTATGGCAAGCTTGGCGGGCTTGAGTTGTCGTATTCTTCAGATCTGGATTTAGTATTTTTGCATCAGATTAAAGAGCAAGCCATGACCACGGGCGAGAGCTCAGTGAGCGGTATGAAGTTTGCGGCGCGATTGGCACAAAAGCTGATGACTTACTTAAACACTCAGACCCGGGACGGCCGCGCTTATGAGATTGATATGCGTTTGAGGCCCTCTGGCAATGCAGGAATGATGGTGGTCTCAAGCCATGCCTTTGAGACTTATCAGCGTGAAAAAGCTTGGGCCTGGGAGCATCAAGCTTTGGTTCGTGCGCGCGCTATCTGCGGTGATCGACGAGCCATGATGCGCTTTAATGATATCCGTCATGAAGTACTAATGATGCCGCGTACCTTAGAGCAGGTTCGGGTCGATGTGACCAGCATGCGTATTAAGATGCAGGAGCATTTAGGCAGCGACAAGTGGACTCAGCAGTCAGGCAAGTTTCATCTTAAACAAGATGCCGGCGGGGTGGTCGATATAGAGTTTATGGCGCAGTTTGCCGTATTGGCTTATGCCCATGACTATCCTGATTTGACGCGTTGGAGTGATAATGTCCGCATTTTTGAGAGTCTTGCCAAGCTTGGTATCTGGCCACAGCAGACCTGCGATGAGCTGACCGATGCTTATCTTCGTATTAGAGCGGCAACCCACCAGTTGGCGTTAGCGCAGCAAAGTCTATTGGTGGATGAGTCACTTTGGCATGAGACTCGAGTGGTGGTTCAAGCACAGTGGCAGCGATTGATGGGGGTGTCAACGGCCACCATGTCAGATAATATGCCAATTCAACAAGAGACAGTGATTGAGACAACGAGCGAAACAACGCAGCGCGGGAATGATTGAGCTCAAGGTGCCAATCAAAAAAGTCTTAAGGCACTCTCTATAGTATTTTGACCGCACGAGCGCCCAATATTGTATTGCCATGGCAGTGGTTGGCAGTGTTATAATCATTGACCAAAAGAAGATGGGCACTAGCGTCAGCTTCGTTAAACAACTGACTAGAGGGGTTAGCACTTAGCCTTTTAATGCTAGTGCTCAGACCTAATAGTGCTTGGCACTAAATACTAAGTATCCAGCCACTTCCGATAGCAGATGATAATCTAGATACGACACACGATATAAGGACGATATTATGAACATGGCAACCGCAGACGGCAAACTTTGGCTCAATGGCGAGGTCGTTGACCAGCCCGATGCCAAAATTCATGTGCTTACCCATAGCCTACATTATGGCATGGCAGTATTTGAGGGTCTTCGAGCTTATCAGACCGATGAGGGTCGTACTGCAATATTCCGTCTACGCGAGCACACGGAGCGTTTGCTAGGGTCAGCCAAGATATTTCAGATGAAAGTGCCTTATGACCAAGCGACTTTAGAGCAAGTACAAAAAGATATCGTCGTGCAAAACAACCTTGAATCAGCCTATATTCGTCCCCTTATTTGGGTGGGTGCTGAAAAGTTGGGTATCTCCTCACGTGACAACAGCATCAATGCTATGGTTGCCGCTTGGCGCTGGGGTGCGTACCTTGGTGAAGAGGGTATCGAGAAGGGCATTCGAGTGAAGACCTCATCTTATACCCATCATATGACCAACGTTACTATGTGTAAGGCCAAAGCGTCGAGTAACTATCCCGTCTCTATCATGGCCAATCAAGAAGTCACTCGTCATGGCTATGATGAAGCTATCTTGATGGACCCGCAAGGCTATGTGTGTCAAGGCTCAGGAGAGAATCTGTTCTTGGTCAAAAATGGCGAGCTACATACGCCTGATTTAGCAGGCGGTGCGCTGGATGGTATCACTCGTCGTAGTATCATTCAGTTTGCTGAAGACTTAGGCATCAAAGTGGTCGAGCGACGAATCACTCGCGATGAGTTTTATCTTGCGGATGAAATCTTTATGACGGGAACAGCAGCTGAAGTCACGCCTATCCGTGAATATGATGACCGCGTTATCGGTAATGGCGGCCGTGGTGAGTTGACCGAACAGCTGCAAACTTTGTACTTCGATGTGGTGCATGGCCGCAATGACAACTATATGCATTGGCTAAGCTTTGTTGATGAATAAGGCCAGTCAATTGGCATAATTCATCAGCTTAGCCAAAGAGCTAAATTCGAGGCGTTATAAGTTAAAAAAACCTGCTTATTAAGCAGGTTTTTTGATATTAGCTCTATATCCAAAAATAGTTTTATACGGATTGCTCTAAAGGTGATGCCAACCGACAATCTCTATATTATGCTCATCACATAGAGCCTGAAAGCCATCGCTGATTAGCCAGTGGTATTCTATCTCGCGAGCCGCTTTTATTTCATCTTGCCAGCTGTTATTAGGCTTGGCAGGATGGCACATGATGAGGGCGGGTGCAGGCGGGTTAGGCAAATCCAAACTGGTTGGAGAGCAATGACTGAACCAATGCGCCCATAAAGAGGCTAAACGAGATTCTGTTGCCTTAAAGTCATAGACTCCGCCAAATTTGGCATTGGTGGAGATGCTTTGCTGCGCACATAGCCTATGCCAAGCTTGTCCGCCTAGGCCATAAATAATCCATGACTTGACATCATTGACTAGTGGCGTGGTGACTCGAGCGGCGACTGCGACGCGGTGAGTTTGAGGATTGTAATAACGCTGGCTTAGCACATTGGCCAAGCACTCGCGGATAATAGGGAATTGATGAACGTGTTGATGACCATCGACAAAGACGGGAGGGTGCGCAAATGTATCCTCAAAGTCGTCCAGTTGACGCTCAATGATGTCTGTGACAATAGCAGGGTCTAATTTTCGCAGATAGCTTGAGGCCATCAGGCCCGATAAGGAGTTTTTTATCGGTGATGAATAAATACCTGTGAAGTCCAGATGCAAGCCAATCTGTAGGTTTAAGCGTTTTAATGCCGCCAAATGTTCACTGCTGATACGGCCACCTGACATATAGCTACTTGAGTGCACTCGGCCTACTCTAGCCAGTGCTATCACGGCTTCATTGACAGCATCAGACAATCCCAAATCATCAACATTGATAATGACAGGACGGCAGACTGCGGTGACGATAGGCGTGGTAAGAGCAGAGGTCATCATTTAAGCAGTACCAGGGTTATTAAAATTCTCAAAAACAGCTTGCTGACTTAAGGAGATTATAGCGCGTATTGTTAGTGAGTTATCAATCTATCTTTCATCCTGATAAATGATACGAGCGATAATGCTCTAAAGAGCCCAACCGATTATTTGAAAGCCCAAAGCTTACCCAGCAAAAAGCTCAATACGGTGACGATAGCGGTCACAATGAACCAAACGATAAGATAGTATTGATCCCCAAGCCAGCTAATACCAAGGACGAATAAGCTTTGATTAATAGCGAACCCTGCCACTGAACTGGCAAACCATTTTAGCAAACGCGGCATAATGGTGGAGGGCTCAGAGTTAGGACCCGATTGATCATTTAACGTCTTAAACGTGACATTTAAATGGCCAATAAAGCTAACCACAAACGCTATCAAAAAAGCAATGACATTGGCCCAGATAGGCGTTATAGCAAAAAATGATACCGCCGAGTAAAGCACCAAAAAGTGCACTAAAGCGGCTAGCCCACCCATAATCAGGAACTTAATTAACTGATAAGATGAGCTGGTGCCAAGTTTATCCAGCTTCATTGAAAGTGCTCATTGATATTAATAACAGCCTTGGTCTCTTTAGTATCTTGGCTATCGCTGATATCTTGATGATTGCTAATAGCTTGATTATTGATACTGGCTTGAGCGTCAATGCCAGTTTGATTAATACTGTTTTGATTAAAAGCCACATGGTCACTGTTAACACTTTCAGTGATGAGATACAGCGGCCGCTGTTTGACCTCTTCATAAAGCCTTCCAATGTACTCGCCAATGACACCGATACAAACCAACTGAATGCCTGTTGAGAACATAATGCCTGCAACCACCGTGGCCCAACCAGCGACATCGTTGCCAATTAATAAGGTTTCAATCACAATATAGCAGCCATAGATAAAGGCCAGCAGCGATACAATAAAGCCCATTCGAGATATCAGTCGAAGCGGTCGCTGCGAGAAAGAGGTAATGCCCACCAAGGCCAGCTCAAACAAGCTGCCAAAGTTAAACTTACTCTCACCACTGCCTCTTATTTGCGCCGTAAAAGGCAGATAGACTGTCTCAAAGCCTACCCAAGCATAAAGACCTTTCATAAAGCGTTGCCGCTCTGGCAAAGACAATAGCGCTTGTACCACCTTTTGCCGCATCAACCTAAAGTCACCAGCGTTCGGCCTTATCTCATAACGCCTAGTATCTTGGATTAAGTGGTAAAAGCTGCTTTTGAAGGTCTTGACAACAGCACTCTCATGAGGTCTGTTGGCTTGGATGCCCGCAATCATATCAATACTAGGCTGCTGCTGCATCATCACCAGCATCTGCTGCAATACTGATAGAGGATGTTGGCCATCGGCATCTAACATGGCGACGTATTGCCCTGACGCATGGGCGAGGCCTGCACTAAGCGCGGACTCCTTGCCAAAGTTGCGAGACAAGCGGATGAGCTGAAGCTGTATTTGCTGAGGGCAAGTCACTAAACTAGCATCAAAAACCTCTCGAAGATGATCTCGACTGCCATCATCGACCACGATGATTTGTTGACGATTAGGCAATCCTGCTACAAACGCCATAACCTGTGGCAAAAACTGTCTTAGCGCTTCTGCATCGTTGAACACGGGCAGAATAATGGTCATATAAAAAGGAGATTTATCGTTATCCACGTCTATCACCAAAGGTTATGCAACAGGATTAAATAAGTGAAACTCTATATCAAGCTAATAGTCGTTGAACTGTCTTATTGCGATTTAGCACATTGCGGTGGCACATAAGCCTGCCAAGCAATGGTTAAAGGTGTCGCCTTAGGTTGTTTGGGCCAAGAAATCTGCCAGGTACCTGAATAGTGCAATAGAGTAAATCTCTGGTTAATAGCGGTTTTATGGGCATGGTTGGCAGCAAAATTAGTAGTGCTTGAGTCATTGTTTGAGTTATTACTTGGATTAGCGAAACTGTCTAACAATGGCAGTATCATTCTATCTTTTGGCTCATGCATAACCAATGTGCCTTTCTGCTGCAAGCGCTCAAGGCTCATCCATGGGGAGTTAATAGCAGCCCCTGATATCATCTGCGAAGGCCAAGGGTCTGGACTATTGATGACCACTAATGCACTGAGCCAACGGTCTCCTGAGACACTATCTAAGGGGCAAGTGCTAATGGACTGCCAAGTCTGCTCAGCTTGCGCTGTCAATGTCTGCGCTGGCCAATCCATGCGAGAGGGTTTGCCACGGATTTGTTGACCAAACGCTAGGTAGGTTATCATTAACAAGGTAACCAAGCCAAGCCAAATCATCAGATAGCGAGATAGTTTGGGGACAAGAGCGCTAATAGCGTCCGATTTGATAGCACTAACCAACACAATCGCAGATAGCGACCACATTGGCATCCCCCACATATCCCGAAGTCCTAATCCCAATACCAAGCTTAATACAATTAATAAAATCAAAGGCGCTAGCCAAAGATAGTAAATTAACCCTAAATTGTGATGAGCGTCATCATGGCTAGTTATAGCCGTAGCTGACTTTAAATTTGCAAAAGATTGGCTTGGTTTTAGCCATGCTTTAAATTGAGTGCTAGAGATGCTTAAATGCTTGCGACTCAGCACTGCCATAATCAATAATGGCAAGTGAGCAACTGCTTGAGAGAATGTAAATCCAAGCCCGCTAAAATGGGCAGAGACCGCGCTCACTTCATTACTGTCATGGGCACGGCTACTTATATAACTAAAGGGCAACCAATCATATTCAAGCAGCCAATATAAATGTGGCGAGAAGACAGCTAACATAATCAACGCGCTAAGCCAAGGTTTAGGACTTTTGAGCAAGCGCCATTGCCTCGGGAAAATAAGATACAATGCCATCGGTAGCAGTAAGAATATTACACTATATTTGGTTAACATCCCTAAACCACCGACTATGCCAAAGGCTACCCAGTCGCGATAACGATTGTCATTGATACAGTGATAGAATAACAATGAAAGCCCAGCCCAAATAGGGAACTGCGCCACATTGTGATTGAACTCTAAACTTGGATAGCTGTAATAAACCACGCCAAGGGTGAGTACTGACGCGAGTAGAGCACGCTGATGACTCATCAACTTGCAGGCCAAAAAGTAGACCAAAACCATGGTAGCCATCACTGACAGTTGGCTAAGTAAGTATGGCCCGATACGACCGAATAAATTATAAAAGCTATAGAGTATCCAAGAGGATAGCGGAGGATGCTTATAATATCCCCATTGCCACTCGCTACCCCAACTAATGCCCTCGCTGACATCTAAAGGCACACTGCTGGCAAGCAGGGCTGGCGCTACTGACCAGATGATGAAATAGACTGTTAAAAAAACGATTAATATAGTTTGAGACTTAAGCTCTAAAGTTATATTAGTATCATTTGAAATGTTTGGCATATATTAACATAATCACTAGGTTGACAATCATAGAAGCAATATTATAGCTATTACAGGGCTCTATTCTAAATTAATAAAGAGAAATATATAATGATTAAGGTGGTAAGTTTAGTAACGGCA
>JAUNVX010000329.1 GCA_030540615.1 Psychrobacter sp.
AGCCCAGTGACCAGACAAGGATAGCCGCTCACGTCAGGGCTAGCGGTCACATCGTCGATATGACCAATATCTATCGTGGTTTGAATTATTCACTTTTATTGGTATGTCACTAGCCTATTGCACGCATCTGACGCATCTGATGGAGAAAACATTTTGGATATTGACCAAAGATGTCAAAAGTGTAGGCAGCCTTTAATTGGTCAAATCAAAGGTCGCTGTTCAGGATTATATTGTCCTTATTGCCAAGAGTGGGCAGTAGTAACCTCACATTTTTCGCCCGTAGACGTGGACTTAACTGACTACACCTTAGTACTGACACTAAAGGCTGTCCCCGAACCCGCTATTCTCAAAAGAGTCTCGCAGCTATTGCAATTGAATTATTTGCAGCTTCGCGAAAAAGTCATAAACGGAGAGGGTTTAACCTACAGCACAAATGCGACCACAATATTAAATATCTTGAATGATTTAAGGCTTGATAATGCTCAATATAATATTGAACCAGAATTTCCCTACACAGCTTTATTGAAGACGCAATGCGCTAATGATTAATCATAATCACCAATCATAAAAGAACGCACCTTCTTATTCTCAAAATAGGGCAGCACTAAAGAATAGCAGGGGAGGATGTCATAATGCCAAACAAAACAGCCCCCAACCCAACCCTACAATCTGAGCGCCTTTATCTAAGACAATGGCAAGACAGCGATTTTGCCGTATTCGCGCAGATGAGTGCCGACCCCAAAGTCATGCAGTATTTTCCTAATACCTTATCGGCAGCAGAAAGCACCCAACTCGCCAAAAAGTATCAGCAGTTGATAGCCGATAAAGGCTGGGGATTTTGGGCGGTGAGTCTAAAAGACACCACTCAATTAGCAGCTGGACAAGATACCAATTTCATAGGTTTTGTGGGGCTGCATGAACCGCAAGCTGACTTGCCGTTTGCTCCGTGCGTTGAGGTTGGTTGGCGCTTGCATGCTAATTATTGGGGCCAGGGCTATGCCACCGAAGCCGCGCAAATTGCCTTAGACTTTGCCTTTGAGAACCTTATTATCAACGATAAGCCAATTGAGGAAGCCGTATCTTTTACCGCTGCTATCAATCAACCTTCAAGACAAGTCATGCAAAGGCTAGGCATGACCAATACGCAGCAAGACTTTGACCATCCTGCGATACCCAAGTTAGACCCGCCGCACCCGTTAGCCCAGCACGTTTTGTATAAAATAACGCGGCAACAATGGGTCAAGCTTAAGCAGCAAGCAAACGATAAGCAAACGACAAATCTGATATCAGATACGAACCGTAATGGTAATTTTAAATAGTGCCATTAGAATGGTTAATAACGGATATCCATTTTGCAGCCCCTCATTATTTTAATACCCTATGTTAATACCCTTATCATAAGACCATTAACATACAGCTAAAGCATAACCCCCATTAAAAGCTCAAGCGACAAGGACATCACCATGGCGACTCAGCCTACCCAATCTAATGCAAAAGCTAATATTCTTATCATCGGTCAAGGCGATATCGGTCAGCCCGTCACCAACAAGCTAGCCGAAATGGTTAACCAATCAGGGCAGCGCTCAGGTCACCGCTCTGATTACCGCTCTGATTATAATGTC
>JAUNVX010000330.1 GCA_030540615.1 Psychrobacter sp.
TCAGTGCGTTTTCACCTGAGAAGATCTCTTTATGATCATCACCGATGTCAGAACCAGCCATTGCTTGGTGCTTAACAGCTTCAACACCAGCACGGATCTCTTTACGTTGTACGCCAGCAACATAAGCAAGCATACCTTCTTCACCGAAGTAGCCTTTAGATAGATCGTTCATCTCTAAAGCTGCAGTGTGGTAAGTAGGTAGCGTGATTAAGTGATGGAATACACCAGCTTCACGTGCTGCATCGCGTTGGAAGTTTTTAGCAAGCTCATCCGCTGCAGTGTTCAGTTCTGTATTGTCGTAATCACTGCTCATCAAGTTATTTTTGTCGTATGCAGAAATATCTTTACCTTCTTTCTCCCACTTAGCGATCACTTGCTTGCGGAAGTTTAGCGTCCAGTTGAACGATGGGCTATTGTTATAGACCAATTTCGCTTGTGGCTGCTCTTCTTTAATACGATCAACCATCATTTTGATGTGTTCAACGTCTGGCGTTGGTGTTTCAATCCATAGTAAGTCAGCACCGTTTTCAAGTGCAGTCACACAGTCAAGAACAACACGGTCGATGTTGGTGTCTTCACGGAATTGGTACAGACCGTTTGGTAGACGCTTTGGACGAACCAATTTGCCGTTATGCTTAAGCAAGCTGTCATTTTCGTTAGCAGTTTCAAGCGTAACTTCTTCCATTTCGATAAAATCGATATATTTAGAAGCCAAATCACCCGGCTCATTTGATACTGGGATTTTTTGCGTTAGTGATGCGCCTTCAGAGTCAGTACGAGCAACGATAACACCGTCGTCAACACCTAGCTCTAAGAATGCATAACGGATAGCGTTAAGCTTTGAGATATAGTCTTCATGAGGTACAGTAACTTTACCGGCTTGGTGACCACACTGCTTAGCATCAGATACTTGGTTTTCGATTTGAAGAGCACAAGCACCGGCTTCGATAAGTTTTTTAGCGAATAGGTAAGTAGCTTCTTCGTTACCAAAACCTGCATCGATGTCAGCAATGATTGGCACAACATGTGATTCAAAGTTATCGATTTTAGCTTGAATTTCTGTAGTATCTTTACCAGCTTCTTGAGCAGCGTTTAGCTCACGGAAGTAATCGTTTAGTACTTTAGCGTCAGCCTGACGTAAGAACGTGTAGATTTCTTCGATAAGATCAGATACGGCTGTCTTTTCATGCATAGATTGATCAGGTAATGGACCAAACTCTGAACGAAGGGCAGCAACCATCCAACCTGATAAGTAGATGTATTTTTTAGACGTGGTACCGAAGTGTTTTTTGTTCGCATACATGGTTTGCTGAGCAATAAAACCATGCCAAGCGCCTAACGATTGCGTGTACTTAGAGGTGTCTTTATCGTACTCTGCCATGTCTTCGCGCATGATTTTTGCAGTATATTTTGCAATATCTAAACCAGTTTTAAAACGGTTTTGTACCATCATACGGGCTGCATCAGTTTCGCTAATGTTATTCCAGTTGCCGTATTTTTGTTTTAATTCACGAATATGATCAATTGCAGATGTATAAGTTGACATCTAGACTTCTCCTTGGTGGGGTATTAAAGATTGAGCACAAAAATAAAATAATGAACATAATCATA
>JAUNVX010000331.1 GCA_030540615.1 Psychrobacter sp.
CCCGCGCCCGAGAACATCCTGGAGCTGTACCTGGGTTCGCTGGAGGCGCTGGGGTTTGACCTGAAGAAGAACGACATCCGCTTTGTCGAAGACGACTGGGAGAACCCCACGCTGGGCGCCTGGGGCCTGGGCTGGGAGGTGTGGCTGAACGGCATGGAGGTGACGCAGTTCACCTATTTCCAGCAGGTCGGCGGCATTGACTGCAAGCCCGCCACGGGCGAGATCACTTACGGCCTGGAGCGCCTGGCGATGTACCTGCAGGGCGTGGACAACGTCTACAACCTGGTCTGGACCGAAAGCGCCGATGGCAGCAAGCTGAGCTATGGCGACGTGTTCAAGCAAAACGAGGTGGAGCAATCCACCTACAACTTTGAACATGCCGACGCCGATTTTCTTTTTACTGCCTTCAATGCGCACGAAAAGCAGGCGCAGCACCTGATTGCCGAGCAGCTGGCGTTGCCAGCGTACGAGCAGGTGCTCAAGGCTGCGCACAGCTTCAACCTGCTGGACGCACGCGGTGCGATCTCCGTGACCGAGCGCGCTGCCTACATCGGCCGCATCCGCAACCTGGCGCGCGCTGTGGCCAAGGCCTACCTCGACAGCCGTGCCCGGCTGGGCTTTCCGATGGCGCCGCGCGCCTGGGCCGACGAGGTGCTGGCCGACCTGGCCAAGGCACAACAGCAGCAACAACAGAAAAAAGCCGCCTGAACCGGTGCGCTAGAAGCATAGACACACCATGACCCATCCGAATCTGCTGGTTGAACTGTTTGTTGAAGAACTGCCGCCCAAGGTGCTGCAAAAACTGGGCGATGCCTTTGGCAGCGTGCTGCTGGCGCAATTGCAGGCCCAGGGGCTGGCGGCTGCCGACGCGCAGCTGACCGCCTATGCCTCGCCACGCCGGCTGGCCGCGCACATCACAGCCGTGGCGCCGCACGCTGCCGACAAGGCGCAGTCACAAAAGCTCATGCCCGTGGCTGTGGGTCTGGACGCCAAAGGCCAGCCCACACCTGCGCTGCTGAAAAAGCTCGCTGCCCTGGGCGCCGATGTGAGCGACCCCGCCAGCGCCGTGGCCGCACTGCAGCGTGCGCCCGATGGCAAGGCAGAAGCGCTTTTCCACCACAGCACCGCACGCGGCGCCACGCTGGCCGAAGGCTTGCAAAAGGCGTTGGAAGAGGCGCTGGCCAAGCTGCCCATTCCGAAGGTGATGCGCTACCAGCTGGCCGCCGGCTGTGACATGCCCGGCTGGAGCAGCGTGAGCTTTGTGCGCCCCGCGCACGGGCTGGTGGCCTTGCATGGCAGCAGCGTGGTGCCAGTCACCGCGCTGGGCTTGCATGCCGGCAACGCCACGCACGGCCACCGCTTTGAAGCCAAGGTGGAGCCGGTGGTGCTTGCCAGTGCCGACAGCTACGCCGCACAGCTGCGGGATGACGGCGCCGTGATTGCCTCGTTCACCGAGCGCCGCGCCGAAATTGCGCGCCAGCTGGCTGCAGCCGCTGCCAAGATGGGCGAGGGCGCACGCGCGATTGACGACCCCGCACTGCTGGACGAAGTGACGGCACTGGTCGAGCGGCCGAATGTGCTGGTCTGCGAATTTGAAAAGGAATTCCTCG
>JAUNVX010000091.1 GCA_030540615.1 Psychrobacter sp.
TGTTCTTGAGCAAAGATACATGCTGTTATTCAAAATAAAACCAAGCTAATGACAATAGTGTCACTAAAGCTTAGCCAAGGGCAAAATCATTGAGTCAAATCACCAATCATATTCCGAGTCAAAAATCCTTAAAAATAGCGATAATCGCTCATTCGTTGTATCCCATTGCCGAGCCTTATGCTGGTGGTCTTGAGATGATTACTCAACTGCTTTGTGATGAATTGGTTAAATTAGGCCATACAGTCACTTTGTATGCTCATAAAGACAGTGAAACTCAAGCGACGCTTAGGCCGTTTATGTCACGCGAGGCTTTTGAGCAAGTCACTTATCCTAATGAGCATGAGTCATTAGGGATGACCCGAGATGAGCTTTATCAACATCAGCTTTATCAAGATGCCATGCGTGAGATTATCGAAGGGTCGCAAACAGATGATACCGCTGAGCGCCGCTATGATGTGGTGCATAATCACAGCTTGCATTATGTGCCTATGCTCACGGGTCAAGCATTGGGCAAGCGAATGTTTACCACTTTTCATACCCCTATCTTCCCGCAATTACGCTTGGCATTATTGACACTAATGCGGGGCACGACCACACAATTCACGACTATCAGTGGTTTTCAGCAGCGACTTTATGATGAGTTTGTACCATTAACTGTCGTTTATAATGGCATCGATGTCGATTCTTTTACATTCAATACAGCCCCTATAAAGCAGGAGTCCTACTTTTGGTTTGGCCGAATTTGTCCCGAAAAAGGCACACATTTGGCGATGCAATATTGTCTAGTAGCAGGCAAGCGCTTGGTTATCGCAGGGCCCAAAAGCAATCAGGATTATTTTGATACCAAGGTCGCACCATTATTAGCCAAAGACAATATCAGCGCAGGGGGCAAAGGCCTTCTACATTACGTGGGTCATCTAAGTAAGCCTGAGGTTAATGAGCAGCTTATTCAGTCAACGGCCATGCTATTCACTAGCACTTGGGAAGAGCCGTATGGGTTGACCTTGGCAGAAAGCCTTGCTTGTGGGACCCCTGTCATTGGCTTTGATGTGGGGGCGAGCTCAGAAATCATAACAGATAAGACGGGCATTATTGTAGACAAGCTTGACCAAGGTAGCTTTGTAGTCGCCTTTGATAAGGTGCAATCAATTTCACGGCAAGCTTGTAGGGAGCGAGCTGAACAGTTTTGTTCAGGAGTGGCCATGGTTGATGGTTATCTAGCGCTATATTATAAGGCCCTTATAAATGACCCAATGCTTGATTCTTCAACCCTAATTCTTTAACGATAACCACCCGTTAGGCTTTTATCATGAGACTTGGTTATTACGCGCATCACCACGGTTCAGGACATTGCCGTCAGGCCGATAAGTTAGCAGGGCTGTTAAGCGCTCAAGGCTTTAATCCAAATGAGCTGTTAACGGTATTTACCAGTACGCCCAAAGAAGATTATTCATTTTCTCACTTGCAAGACAGCCAAGTCATTAGGCTTCCTGATGAGCACGAGGACCCGAGCGATTTGCTACCGGGCCGGGCTGGGAGCTATTGGCAACCTGCAAGCATGCATTATTCGCCTGTTGGCAACTCTACCATCCAATTACGGAGTTTAATGCTGATTGAGCAAATTGCTAAACGCCGTATTGAGCTGATGATTATTGATTTGAGTGTTGAAGTCGCCCTGCTTTGCCGCGTGTCCAGTATCCCTTATCTATATGTGCGTCTACCAGGTGAGCGCGATGACACGCCGCATCTTAACGCTTTTGCTGGCGCTATCGGTCTACTTGCTGCTTATCCTAAATGTTTAGAAGTATCCACTACGCCAGATTGGGTTAAGCAAAAGACTTTATATCTTGGTTTTTTATCTTCTGATAGCGACTCTAATTCTCAAAGTCCCTTAGCCCGTTTTAGGCAACCATTGAATAAAGCAGATTTTGCCAAGCAGCTGTTGGGCGACTTTGATGAGCTATTGGCTGATTCGTTCAGCAAGCCCGCTTTTAATGCACCAATTATTACTGTGATTAAAGGCTTTGGTGGTCATGAGCGTATTGATGATGAATTGGACAAATTAAGACAAGCTTTGCCCAAAGCACTAATTATATCGTTAGGGCCTATAAAAGATAATGCCAAGCAATTTGTGGATATTGCCATACAAGTAGATGACGTCACGCCATTTTTGCAGCACAGTGATGTATTAATCATGGCCTGTGGTCTCAATAGCATTGCGGAGGCTTGTCAAAGCATGACAATAGCCACACCGCTAGTAGTCATCCCTGATGAGCGACCACACCGTGAGCAAGAGATGATGGCTGATGGGCTGATTGCTAGTGGTAGAGCGATTGGTTTTGAAGCATTTTTGGCTCAGATAAGCTTGCTAGGCTCAGACGCTAGTTCCTTCTCCAAACTCTTAGCGTTTAAATCAAACGCTAATCTGCAAGCACAGCTACAAGCGTCGATTGCAGAGGACTTTATAACCAGTATTGGTGACGCTGATAGTGCTAAGGTTTGGTTTTATAATTGGTTATTGCCTCGATTAGAGCTTGTGCCTGAGCGTCGTTCAGATTAAAAATAGTTCTAGCTAAATTATCCAGAAGAATTCAATTTAAAAAGACCTTAATTTATGACTTCGATTACCCCAAGCCATGTTCCTGTAAGCGTTATCACGACTTGTTATGGCCGCAACCGTCATTTGACAAACCTTTTGACTAGCTTGGCGTCAGGAAGCGCCCTTCCCGCTGAAGTTATTATCGTTAACGATGATGTCAGTAGCAATCAGCTGGCGGCTTTTGATTTAAATATCGTTCAACTCCCGACTACGTTGACTCAGTCTGATAGCGATAATGATAGTGATATAAGTTCTGAGGCTAATGAGCTTTTTTTGAAAGACTCAGGCTTTGACATTGGTCGCAACCGTAATATAGGCGCGCGCCACGCCACTTATGAGAGCTTAATATTCTTAGATGTTGACTGCATCGTCTCTTTTGACTTTATTCAGGGATTAGCGAATAAGCTAAAGAGGCATCCGGATGCTCTATTGATGGGACAACCGAGGTATTTAACTCGGCCTATTGATGAATCAGAAGCACATCAGCTATTAGATTTACAGCAAGCAGGGAGCTGGCTCAATGAGTTATCTGTCCTTAACCCTTATCGTTACAACATGGGTAGTGAAGTCGATATGATAGCGACCCAAGACTACGGCGCGTTTTGGAGTCTTTGCTTTGCTGTCACCCGAGCGAGATTTGAGCAAATCGGTGGTTTTGATACTCATTACGTGGGCTATGGCGCAGAGGACACCGACTTTGCCTTTATGGCCCGGGCGCTAAATATTGAGTTCTATTTGACCTGTGATGTGGTCTATCATCAGCAGCATGGGGTCTATCGGCCGCCGCTCAACCATCTGTCTAGCATTATTATTAATGCCAATCGCTTTTTTGATAAGTGGCAGCATTGGCCTATGGGCGGCTGGCTTGCGTCATTTGCCCAGATGGGATTGATTGATTGGGAGGCGGGGCAGCATAATCTCATCATCATCACGCGGCTGCCGAGCGAGAGTGAGATTGAAGCAGCGCATTGTCCTGATGCGCCTTATGTTTGATAGTTGATTTTGCTAAGTTTGTCGTATTAAAAAAGCAGTGCTACTTCAACTAGCCCTGCTTTTTTTATTGACTTGGATTAATAAGAAATTAGCTTTAACCCTGCTTGATAACGGTGATACCTGAGGGCGTTATGGCTAACTCTTCACGCTCAAAGTCCCAATTATGACCATGCCAAAAGTGGTTGGTCTTAGTGTCGTGATTGAACCCAATCATGACAATGTCTAAATCATGATTAAAGCTAGTCGCTAAATAAGCGCGGATGGCTCTCATCATGCGATACATAAAAAACCCAGACGAGGGGGCAGAGGAGTGAATAGCTTCAAAATGCGGATAGTCAGCTATTACCTCATGGTTTTCGCTAATGACTTGGCTAAAGTTTTGGTCAGTTAATTTTTGCTGAAGCTTGTCAGAAACTGTCAACTGAACTGAGTCATCAATTGGGTCATCATCAGGGCTTGGGTCATCCGCTAACGTAGGAAACTGATAGCGGATATTGCTAAATAAAAACCCAACTGGCGCTTGCTCTATCATCTGCTCGATAGCCGGCACATTGTTATGACGAGGGGGCAAGCCAAAATGCAGCTGACTGTCCCCAATTTGACGAAAAAATATTAATTTAGCTAGCTTGGCAGCGTTTGGACTGTTTGCCAGATAGTCTGAATGAATAAAATGGTTGAATAGGACTAGCATGTCGCTTGGCTTAAGTAGGCTACTCAATGTCTCTAGGCTAATAGATGGGTTATTGGCCAATAAAACCACTCTACTACATTGGCGAAGCTGCTGTTGAATGGCAGTCGGCATAGCGGCAAAGACCAGAGCGCCTTGAGTTGCAAGTTGAATGGGGTCTTGGCTATAAGAAGCGGCCTCAATATCCCTAAAATTTTTATCAGCCTCATCATTAACAGTGTTTTTAATCTTCTCATTAATATCGCTATCGTCGCCAATATTGTTATCACAAATACCCAATTTTGATTTAGGCGTAGCAGAAGATGCCAGCTGCGTCGTTGGATTTATATTGTTTAATTCAGCAAAATCTTGATTACAAGGTGTGGTCGGTGTCATAAAATAAATTATTATCCAAGGTAATAGGCTTATGGGCTGCTGCATTTAAAATCATATAGTGATGTCAGGATTTTGGTTTTTCAATGAGCAGATACTTTTTAATGACCAATGTAAATATTTGTTAAACAATTGTCCAGCTAAGAAAGTCAATAGCGATTTAATAAGGCAATAAATATCGGTTATATAAGACAATTTTATAAAAAGTTAAAATATAAAACCAAATCCTATCGAATAATAACGTTTGCCGAAAGGTATTTTTTAGTGCTTAAATGGCGCATCAAAAGGACTTTGATGGGCTGACTATAATAAGCCTTTATTTACCCACCTCCCAACCGTAAGGATACGATTCTATGGGAATGTTTGACTACAAAGACTACTCTAGCGAAGAGGCCGCCCAGCTTGTGGATGATGCCAATCGCCTCTCTGTTTATAACAATGCTTTTAAATTCTTTAATATTATCCCAGGCGGTGAAGCCCTTAATTTTTTGGGCAGTCTTACCGGAGATTCCTTTGCCAATCCTATCAATGTGGCTATTCCTGATGGCTGGAAGGAGCTGAGTGCTACTGATTTAGGGGTCAGTCAAGACTTGGTTGATAAGTCAGGATACTTCACCATCGAAAGTCTCTATACCGGCACGGCAGTAGAGGGGCCACAAGCCAAAATATTTGGCCAATATAATGAAGCTGGAGAGTTGGTTAGGATTAATCTGAACTTCACGGGTACCAATGGTCTGCCAGATATTCTGGATTATATTAATTTAAACAGCCGTGAAGGCGTTGAGTTGTTTGAACCTATTCTAGCTATCGTCAAAGACTATGCCATCGCCAATGGCTTAACGGGCGAAGAGGTGCTCATTAGTGGCTATAGCTTAGGCGCAGCAGTGACCAACGTGGTGGCAGCTGAGCGTGAACATTTGGCTGATGGCTTTTTTACTGAGTCCGATTATATGGGCTTTGCTGTACCGACCATTTATCCAAACTCTGAGGTGGTGCTCAATTACGGTTATGAGAACGATGTGGTGCACCGTATCACAGGGGATGCAGACGACTTAGGCCAAGCTATCCTTGATATGGATTTTGGCTTTGTTAACAACGACCGCGAGTTTGAAGGCACCACGGATAACCTGGTTTTGTTCAATGACTTGTATGGCTCGGCCCTTTGGGATATTAGCCCTTTTTCTATCTTGGCAATACCAACAGGTTGGTTCACCCATATCAACGGCGTGACCACTGACGCGCTTAGCCGCATTAAGGACTCAAGCTTTTATGAGTTTACCAAGCAAGACAGTACGGTCATTGTCTCTGACATGACCACGGTAGGCCGAGCGACGACTTGGGTATCAGATCGAGACACCCATACTTCTGATCACTTTGGCACCTCTGCTTTTTTAATCGGCACCAGACACAATGACCTTATAGCAGGCGGCAGCAACTCAGACTATATAGATGGTGGCTTAGGCGATGATATTATCAGAGGGGGTATCGGTGTGGATCACATTGATGGCAATTTGGGCCGCGACCAAGTTCGAGTAGAAGGTCGTGGCAAAGATTGGGACGTCTATAAAATGCAGGACGATACGTTATTCTTTGTGGATAAAAAAGGCGCAAACTTGGTAGAAGCAGATAATGTGGAGTCAGTCAGCTTTTCAGCTGAGATTGCCAGCCACATGCATAACTATAAAATCGGTGATGACGGTCTCATAGACGCTCGACCAGTGATGAAATGGCTCAGTAACGGCGATAAGGTGTTTTTGGATCATGTGGAGGGCACATCAGGGGATGACGCTTGCCTAAAAGGTAAGACGGTATTCGGCCGCGACGGTGATGACACCTTGGTAGGACTTGCCTCTGATGATATGTTGCATGCGGGAATGGGCAATGATCGATTGATGGGCGATGCAGGCAATGACAGACTGTTCGGTGCTGAAGGCGATGATATACTCATCGGCGGCAAGGGCAATGATACCTTAGTAGGCGGCATTGGCAATGATACCTTTGTCATCGATAGATTATCAGGGTCAGATGTCATCGTCGACTTTAACAATGATGAGGGTTATCAAGATATCTTGCAGTTTTCAATCGATTTATTCGCCGACACTAGCGCCCTAGCGTCTCATACGAGCCAATCTGGTAATAATGTCATTGTGACCCTCAGTGCCACGGATCACTTGACGGTGGCCAATTGCAGTATGGATGATGTTTTGGCTTGCTCAATTTTAGCCTAAGCTTGAATTGCAGGTTATAGCTTCAATAGCTGCTCAACTGGTTAATTATATAACCTTACGAGCTAAAAAAATGCCTCAGACTAACTGGGGCTTTTTTGGGTCTAAAGTTAGGACGGTATTGCGGTAAAAGCTTGAAGTCATTCAAGTCAGCTGTCATTCATCGGTCAATTGTCGGCTTTGGTCATAGAGTTGCCCCACCCTTAATAATGCTGTGTTAAAGACAGTTGTAATTGAGCTACACTATATAGCAGTCTATAAACATACAATTGTTTTTACTTATTATGCCTACTGGACAATTATATTTTATCAAGGGCAGTATTTTTTAATTTACCCCCATTTTTAATTTACCTATGATTGGAGCTTTAATAATGTTAAAGAATAAAATAACGACTCAAACAGACCAGTTGACTCACCCATCTAAGGGTAAAGCGGCTTTGACTCACTTATCCAAGCCCTTCAGGTTTATGGCTTTAGCCATAGGACTTAGCGTCTTAGCGTCTCCAGCTTATGCTGAAAAGATAGTCAATACGGCCAATACTAAGTCAGTAGGTCCGGTAGTCTGGCACAAAAAAGCCAATATAGAGCCGAATCAATTAATCAATCAGGCCATTCCAGTAGGCAGCACCAGTTTATTCTTCATTCGGCCAGTAGATAACGATGGCTTTCAGACAAGCGTCAACATTGCAGTCAATGATCGCTTTCAGGTCAGTCTTCAGCCTGGTAACTACACCCAAGTATACTCGTGCGCTGGGAGCAATCAAATCAGCGCTGTCATCACGGGTAAAAAGTCGAATAATCTAACTCAAGATGCTCATTTATTTGATTTACCCGCCAATGGGGCTTATTTCTTTTATGTGAATGTCGATGAAAATGGCAATGAGGTCATCGAGCAAATTACTCAGCAGAGCGCTGAGGAAGTGCTGGCCAATAAAACCTATCAAGACCATCAAATCAGCCGCGTCGTTCCCAACTGTCCCCTAGTCGTAAAAGCTCCTGACCCCGTCGTTCCCGCCATTGTACCAAAGGTCACTCAATCTGCGCCCGTTATCCCCAAACTGACTGAACAAGTGAATATCAGCTTAAAGGTATTGTTTGATAATAATGAAGCAGTGGTCAAGCCTGAATACTACTCTGAGGTCAAAGCAGTGGCCGACTTTATGCAGCAGTACCCCAATACGCAGACCGTCATTGAAGGGCATACCGACAGTGTGGGCAAAGACTCTCATAACCAGCAGCTATCGCAGCGCCGAGCAGAAGCTGTTAAGCAGCTATTGACCGACCAGTTCGGTATTGATGCCAGTCGCCTAAGCGCAATCGGCTTTGGGGAGACCAAGCCTATCGCCTCTAATGACACGCAGATGGGCCGTGAGCAAAATCGCCGCGTGGTTGCCGTGATTAATGAGCGGGTTTCTCGCTAGTCTAGTCTATAAGACATTAGTATTTACAATGTCTATCAGGTAGTGGTGTGGTTATCAAAGAGGTTTACCAGCTAAGGTTCGCTATTTCACTAGATAGCGAACCTTTTTGATTATTACTCGGGCTAATTTAGGACGGTTAAGCGGCTATAAAGCCAGTTACCTCTTTTTAAGCCAATCTGCACTAAAATAATTCAGATTATGTCATGGCGCGCGATGCCAAAAAGATGCGCGGTGACAAGCCCTTTGTCTTTAGCAATATGAAGTCAGGCGATGGCCTCGATGACATTATCGAATTTATCGAAGACAAGGGAATGCTGCGTCGCTAGGAGAGAGGCTTTAAAAAAGTTAATATAAGCTGTTTTATCTAACAATAAAGCCGCGCTAAATGATTAGCGCGGCTTTTTATAGTTATTTTTTGAATAAGATTTCAGGATAAAATCATACTTTTTAATAAATTAATTTAAAATCAAATGCTTATTTAGAATTAACACGTAAGCTCATGAGGTTTTTTACTAATACTTTCAAATACTTAGCTTGAGTATGATTTTACCCGACAGTAAGATTAAGCGATAGGAATTCAATCAATCTGAATTGTGCCAAGTCAAAACGCCCTCAAAGTTACCAAAACCATGAAAGGTAGCAAACTCAGATTCACAAACATGCACATGCAGCCAAGCCTCACAACTGTCAGTTAGTTTATCTCGGTTAATTCGGATAAAGTTCGTCGTCACACTTGATTGCATGAGCTGGTCAAAAGCATTTGCCATATCTATATCAATTTGCGCACAATTTTCAAATATCTGGTATAGCGCCAATTCTAATTCTGATAGCCAAACATTATTAGGACTAAATTGCTGCTCAATAGGGAGAATAAAACCCTCAAGCTGGGACTGAAAACAAGCACCGCCGCCGACTTGATTACTTAGTAGGATACCAGAGGTAGTAGGATAAATAAGGTTAGCGCCATACATTTCCCATAAACGTATACTTTTCATAATAGCGCTACCCTAGTGAAGCGAATAGTTTTAGTGAAGCGAATAGGTTTATTAGAGTAAATAGATTATCCGTTAATATCCTAATCAAACTTGAAGCAAAAAGTTACTAAGCAAGCGCTTAGCGCCCTCAGTAGCAAAAGACTCAGGGTGAAATTGAACGCCTTGAATAGGGTAGTCTTTATGACGCAGTCCCATAATTTCCTCGCCCATCGCTACCAGCTCAGTCAAGCTAGCGTCAGGATGGTCGTCATTAGCCACTACAGCAGTCACTTGCAAGCAATCAGGGAAGCCATCGGCCTGAACCATCAATGAATGATAGCGCATGATTTCCACATCTTGCGGCAAGCCTTGATAGACCCCTTGACCGTCATGTTTGATAGGAGAGGTCTTGCCATGCATGGGCAGTCCTGCGCGTACGACCTTACCGCCGAACACATGAGCGATGCCTTGCAAACCGAGGCAAACGCCTAATAGCGGCGTGGTCTTGCCCAGCTCTTTAATGACCTCGCTACAAACGCCAAAATAAGCAGGGTCATCGGGTGAGCCAGGACCAGGCGATATAATGATACGGTCAGGATTCATCGCTTTAATATCGGCAAGCGTGATTTCGTCATTGCGTTTGACGGTGACGTCAGCTTTGCTTTCATTGCTACTCTCGTTTAGCCCTTGCAATATCTCACCGACGTATTGATACAGGTTAAAGGTAAAGGAGTCGTAATTGTCGATAATTAATACTTTCATAATTTCGCCCTATAAATATTGGCTTATTGCTTATTTACTGTATTTATAATGCTGGGCTAAAGCCTCAGCCTACGAGTTATTTAGCGTTATTGGTCATCGTTGGTATGAGTCGCTATTTGTCAGCGCTAATCATCAGTATTAATAAAACTATCCAAGACCACTTTCATAGCAGACAGTTTGCGCTGAATCTCAAGGTATTCATCGCTTGGCTTGGAGTCATAGACATTGCCGCCGCAAGTCTGCGCGTAGGCATTATCACCATTGATGAACAAGCTACGAATGGGAATAGCAAAAATACAATCGCCATTGAAATTGAACGAGCCAAGCGCGCCGCCATAAGCCCCGCGGCCATCTGGCTCAAGCTCATTGATAACCTTAATAGCTTCGATTTTGGGCGCACCTGATAGCGTCCCAGCAGGGAAGTTGCTAGCAAGGGCGCTGAACATATCGTGGTCAGGGTGCAAGATACCGACGATTTCAGAGGAGATATGCTGGACGTGCGAGTAGCGTTTGATGTCCATTAGGCTGCGTACTTTGACCGTGCCAAATCGCGCCACGCGGCCGATATCATTGCGGTGTAAGTCCACTAGCATGTTGTGCTCGGCGATTTCTTTGGCGTCGTTAAGCAGGGCGCGGGCAAGCTTGCGGTCTTCCTCTTCATTGCTACCGCGCTTGGCCGTACCAGCGAGGGGATAAGTCTCCATCTCACCTTGGCGCAAGCGAAATAACAGCTCAGGAGACGCGCCAATAATACGCTGCTGACCGAACTTCATAAAGTACATGTGCGGCGAGGGGTTGACGCTGCGCAGCTTTTCATAGATGGGCATATGGTCGCCCTTGATGCAATATTTGGACTTAAAGCCGACCTCACACTGAAAGACACGACCCGCAATAATGTCTTCTTTGACTCGCATCACCGCCGCTTCATGCTCCTCGCGGCTCATGCCATCGCCTAAGAATTCAACACTTGGCGGCGTATAAGTGGGCTCTGACGACTTAAGCAGCGCCCTGATTTGTTCAACACGGTTGGCTTGCTGCTCGGTAGGGTAATAAAAATAAAAGATTTCCCCTGTCATCTTATCTAAGGTCAATCCATCAAGATACACGCCAAA
>JAUNVX010000092.1 GCA_030540615.1 Psychrobacter sp.
CTGGACATTGATTAGCTGAGATTTGATTAACTAGTGGCTCAGTTAGTGACTCAGAAGGAAGCGGGTCAGTATTTAAGGGTGCTGGGCGTAATGAGCCTAAATAAATCGCTAGCATCGTCAATATTGCCCCAATCCATTGCCAGCCATTGATAGGCTTATGCAGCCAAAAATAATCGATTAGCAACGCGGCTACGGGTTCGGTTAGCAGTAATAAACCAGTTAACGCCAAAGAGAGCTTGGGGATGGAGTAGGCAATCAGTCCCCAAGCCAGGCACTGCATCACGGCGCCATAGACGATAATCCAGCCCACTTCACCCAACGTGGTCGGCCAAATATGGCCCCAATCGACTATCAGCATGGGCACAAGCATCGCCAATGTGCCACCAATACTGATACGCTGCATTAAGATGAAGATAGGGGTAGGAGCAGCTTCATGGGTTAGCCGGATAAAAGTCATGGACGCTGCCAGCATCGCGCCAGAGAGAATACCGGTGACAAAGCCTTTGGTGGCTTGGGTGTTGCTCGCGAACTCAGGACTGCCAATCAACATCACCCCCATCAGGGCTATGACTAGACTGATTAATTGTAAGACGCTTTGCCGCTCCTTAAACAGCAAAAACCCTGAAGCTGCCAAAAAGAAAATCTGTAAGCTGTTCAATAGGGTAGAGATACCAGGGCCAACCGCATAAATGCTCTCATGCCAAAGCGCCAAATCGAACCCCAAAAACGCCCCTGACAATAAGGCAAAAAATAATGCTTTTGAAGCAGCAGTGGCGTTAATATTCGCAGGCATTTTTTGTTTGGTAACATAGGCGAGTATTGTGAATATCACGCCTGCAATCGCAAGCCGCCAAAAAGCCATGGCGTAAGCACCCACATCTACGTGAGCCACGATTAAGCTGCCTAAGCCAAATATTATGCAGCCGATAACCAGACCGATCGCAGCCGAACGAGAGTGAGCCAGTGTCATGATTAACCCTTGAAACTTAAACCTTGAGTTTTTTGCCTTTACTCTTGACCCAGTATCTGTTTTTCAACTCATCAAGATATATGCTATGTTAAAAGGCTTATGATGGCTTAAAAAGTCTAATATTGTTTAAAAAGTCTATTATTACTCAAAATAATGAAAGCCCATAGAAAATAATAGCCTTAACGCATCAAAATAATACAAATTATTATTAGCCTCTAACATTGATTTTTTATACTTTAAGCGTGGTTTTAAGGGTGTAAATACAATAGCTACCATTTATGAGGCTAGCACTAAGCAGATACTGAGTTGTTAGGTTAGATTTAGGCAGATATTAAGCTGATTTAAGATGACCTATTAGTGGCTAATAATAACTTGATGCACAACCGCCTTATACGCTTAGACCCTTTCGAAATTGACAACCAAAATGCATCTACTAGAGACCTATTCATGATTCCAACGCTTGCAAGCTCTATCACGACTATCTCTACTGTCAATGGTATTAAGACTGGCCCTGACCCTGATAATCAGCCAGTGGTCATGGCTTTGATAAAAGGAATGTCATCGGCGCTCATAATGATGTCAGTGATGGCAATGACAATGACTGCCATGCTCAACTCGGCTCACGCTGATGGTTGCACCCTTCCTAAAAGCTACTACAAAAATGTCTCTTGCACCAATGACTCAAGGTACTTTTTGGCGGTTAAGGACTCAGGAGCACCTGTAGCGTTAATCGATAACGCTGGTAAAAAAGTCGTGGACTTATCACGCTATCAAAAAGTTGATACTACCAAAATCGCTGAAGGCTTGTTGCCTGTGCAGCGTGCTAATAAAGTAGGCTATGTCAATATGCAGGGCCGTGAAGTGGTGCCAGCGGTATATGATGTCTTATTAGACGAGGCGGGGAGCACTGGTTGGGCACGGCCAGTGCGTGAGGGCCGGATTATCGTCCAAAAAAATGGCAAATATGGTGTAATCACCACTGGCAATAAAGTAATCGTTCCATTTTCGGCAGATATTACCAGTATCGATGACTATCAAGGGGGCCGGGTCCAAGTCAATAATCGTAGCAAAGGAACCCTTTGGCTAGACAAACAAGGCAAGGTAAGTAAGACAGCAGGCAAAAGCAATAACAACGCTGCTCAATCAAGCAAAGCGCCTACTTCATCCTCAGCTACTAGGGCCAATACTACCGCTAATCCCTCCACAGGTAATCAATCCCAGCCCTTTACCATGCTCTATCCCCATCAGCAAGATGGCCGTTGGGGCTTTGTCGATGACAAAAAAGTCACCATGATCACCTATTCCTTTGACGAAGTCATGCCTTTCTCAGAAGGGCTAGCTGGCGTGAGAGTGGCGAATAACTGGGGCTTTGTCAATCTAGGCGGTGAGTTGGTCATTCCTTTTCGGTTTAGTGATAAAGGGGTCGATAAAGACGGTCGCTATCGAGGGGCTAAGCCATTTACGTTTAAAAATGGCAAAGCTTGGATTGGCAGTCTAAAAAATGGTGGCAAGCTTTGTATCAATAAAGACGGTACCAATGTGGGTTGTGATTAGAGTGCTAGTTTCGATTAAAGTGCTAGTTGCGGTTAGAGGGTTGGTCGACATTAAAATATGGTCGGCGATTAGATAGACTGTAAATGGTCACAAATCTGCCGAACCAAAAACGGCTGAAAGTAACCAGCCAAGTCGTGACCCATACCATCAATCAGCCTAAAGGTGGCGTTAGGGATACTTCGGGCGACATCGCGGCCATGCGATGGAGGAATCAAGCCATCTTCGCTGCCATGCAGGACCAAAGTGGCGGCTTTGATCTGTTGACTAAACTCTCGAATACTCCCAGTTGCTAAGATGGCGCTCAACTGCTGCACGGGACCGAGCGGGTGATAACAACGCTCAAAATGCAGCTTGGACTTATCCTTGACCATCTGCTCATTGATAAAGCCTGGTGACCCAATGGTGCTAACGAACCAAATACCATGATTAATCAGGTCTTGTGGCTCTTTACTTGAAGGTTTTTTAATCAAAGTGCTAAGCTGCCGCGGTTTTGGAGGCAACAAAAAAGCACGGTTGGTTGAGGTAAATAGCAGCACCAATTTATTAATGAGATCGGGCCGACTAGCCGCTACCAATTGAGCGATCATGCCGCCCATCGATGCCCCTAACAGATGAACAGACTGCACAGGCTTATCTAGGTGTAGGGCTTCAATGAGATGGATAGTATCCTTAGCCATTTCATGAAGGGTGTAGGGCACAGGTTGGTCTTTGTTGGATAAGCCCGCTTGCATCCGTGCCATCATCTTGAGCTGATTTATCTTCACACCTTCTTTGCTCGGGACTTTAGAGGAGAGACCAATGTCCCTATTGTCAAAGCGAATAACGAAAAATCCTGCCTCAATCAATCGGTAAATAAAGCTGTCTGGCCAAAACAACATCTGAGAGCCTAGCCCCATCACCAGCATTAGAACAGGGTGAGTTGGGTTGCCACCACCTTCGACACACAGCTCAATGCCATCTCCTATATCGACCATGGTATGGTATAGGCCTGCTGTCAAATCTGAAGGCTGCCAATCCCTATCGCCAAAACGCTGCCAGTCAGCATTAGGCAGGCTTTTGCTCTGATTAAAAGCAGGGATGCTATTGACAAGAGCATCTGTGGTTAAAGAATCATCAGTCATAAGGTCACTCAAATTTCCATCATTTCAAAGTCAAGCTTGCCCACACCGCATTCAGGGCAGGTCCAGTCTTCAGGGATGTCATCCCACTTGGTACCAGGGGCAATACCTTCTTCAGGACAGCCAAGAGCTTCATCATAAATCCAGCCGCAAACGATACATTCATAACGCTTCATTGAAACTCCTATTGATTCACAGTAGCCGCTTAATTTAAGTGTTTTTTATCTATAGAGCAAATAGTATTGTCTATAGCACTGACCAGTACGATTAGATTAAGAGCTAATCACTCATAATTTAGGGAGCTTATCATTTATTAATTGCCTGCTCTTATATGGGGACAGGTAGATGAGATTAAAGTTGCATTATCATTTAAAACCTAGGGGTCGCAGCTATAGTGGTTAAACGACCAGCTGAACCTGCGGTTACGTGATGGTCATAGAATTAATGCCTCACTATGCTAATATTTGCCTGCATTTTATACCCCATAGCTAAGAGGTCCAATGTATGTCTGCAAACGCTCAGCTCAGCTCAACATCTTCTCAAACGTCAACGAATGCGGTTAATCAGGCAAGTCATGAGTTTTGGGAGGTCATTCGAACGGTGCCAGATTTCCCTAAGCCTGGTATAGACTTTTATGACATTACCCCTTTACTACGCACTCATATTGTCCCTGTCATTGATGCGCTTTTGGCGGCGTTACCTGAGGGATTGCTTGACGAGGTAGACTGTTTGGCAGCGATTGAGGCTAGAGGATTTGTGTTTGCTAGCTTATTAGCAGGTCGATTGGGCAAAGGGATTATTCTATTAAGAAAACCTGGCAAGCTGCCACCGCCGGTCGCTAACAAGTCTTATGCCCTAGAATATGGCAAGGATACCTTAGAGATGCAAGATAATTTGCCTCCTGCCAAAGTCTTGTTGGTGGATGATATTCTGGCCACTGGCGGCACTTTGACCACTGCCTATGAGTTATGTCAATCAGCGCATCATCAAGTATTTGGGGCATTGGTGCTATTGGATTTAGAGGGGCTGCACACGCCATTCCCAGTGCCGGTTTATACTGTCTTAAAAGCCTAAAATAGCTTGGGTGTCATCGCATTGTTTCACTAAAGCCAGTGTTATCCCAGCCAAAAAATTGTGATTCAGCATTAAGCGCTACGTAGTAGTAGGGCTTTTTTGTGAGGAACTTAGTCTTGAATCTATACGGTTAATGGATGGCTGGCTTATCAATGGCTGCCTTAGCAATGGCTAACTTACAGTGCTTAGCGTATCAGGACCTAATTTATTATTTCCTAGTTATTTTTTCATAAGCTTTAAAGTGTCCGCTAGCTGATCACGAGCAGCGATAAAGCCATCAATGCCTTTGGGCAATAAGTTTTGAGTAACCTTATCGTCTTGATAGGCGGCATCAAAAGCGGCTTGATCTAAGCTAATCTTATTCAGTGCCGCTGAACCATTGATGGCAAGCTCAGGAGATAATTGTCTGATGACTTGAGTCTCTAGCGCGGCCAAACTGTCCAACAGCTCAGGCGAGATAGTTAATAAGTCACAGCCTGCCAGTGCTAGCACTTGCTCGGGACTTCTAAAGCTTGCGCCCATGACCTGAGTGGCATAGCCATGCTGCTTAAAGTATTGATAAATGAGCTTGACTGATTGAACGCCCATGTCGTCTTCAACTGGCACGATTTGCCGATTTTGTTGACGCTTTTGCCAATCTAAGATGCGACCGACAAAGGGCGATATTAAGGTAACACCTGCATCCGCACAAGCCGCCGCTTGATGTTGGCCAAATAATAGCGTCAAGTTACAGTGAATATTTTGTTTTTCCAATACTTTTGCGGCCTCAATGCCTTGCCAAGTTGCTGCTATCTTAATCAATATGCGGTCAGAATCGACCCCTGCTTGACTATAAGCGTCCATAAAATCAAGCGCTTTATTAATCGTAGCTTGGGTATCATAAGACAGCCGAGCGTCCACCTCCGTTGAGACTCGACCTTCAATCAGCTTTAGGATATCACAGCCGATTTCGATGGTAAGGGCATCGATAACCGCATCAATATCACCCTGAAATCGGTTCAACGTATCAGATAATAGCGCTTGCTTGTCAGGATGGGTCAAAGCTTTGGTGATGAGGCTGGGGTTGGTGGTGGCATCGACAGGGGCTAAGCGTTCAATAGCGCTTAAATCGCCAGTGTCTGCCACGATGGTAGTCATAGTACGCAGTTGTTCAAGTGCATTCATATAGTCATAATCCTAGTTAAGAGTGATTTTATTAATACTGGCTGTTGTTATACGTAAAGTAAAGATGAGATTGATTGGTCAGTAAAACCAAAATTGATTGGACTTCAGTTATTAGCAGTTATTAGAGTACATTTATTAATAGGCTAATCTAATAGTGACAACTGTCATTATGATAACACTGATTATGGTAACACTGATTATGGCCTCAAACTAGCTACCACTCATTGACACAATACAAGTGTATCTAACATAAGGCAAAGAGTATTAAGGCAATACTGACACTTATGCAAATCATCAGTCTCTACCTAGTACAAACGACAGTTGCCATTGTATTTTAATCATAAACTTACGATGATAATCCTGACTTATCGAATGAAAAAGTGATTTTACCGTGGGCACATTGCTAGGTTTTTGTTATAGTAAGGCTGCTGTTAAAGGGCGAGAAGGGTTCAACAGAGATATGGCAAGATTGAACCTATAATCATAAGGCAAATTAATAAGATAGTCATTCATAATAAGGGATAGGCGTCATGAGCGAGCAGTCATCACAGCAATCTAATCAAAGCCAAGAGCCAGAAGCAAAACAAGCAGGTAATCTCCCAGAGCAAGCGTCTGACACCTCTTTAGCGCTAACAGCAGACTCAGCGATATCCGCAGATAGTGACCAAGAGTTTTTGAATATACTTAGGCAGAAGATAGATGCTACTGATTGCGAGATTCATAATCTAATTAATGAGCGGGCTAAACTTGCTCAGCAAGTTGCTATTGTCAAAAAAGACCATGCCAAGGCAGGCGGCACTCAGCACCCTATCTTTTATCGCCCAGAGCGCGAAGCTCAAGTACTAAAAGCAGTCATGGCTCGTAATACAGGCCCTATCAGTGATGAGAAGATGGCGCGCTTGTTCCGTGAGATTATGTCAGTTTGTCTGGACTTAGAAGCGCCGCAGCGCATTGCCTTTTTGGGGCCAGTCGGCACGTTTACGCATGCCGCTGCTTTAAAGCATTTTGGCAAAGCCGCCGATACCGTCCCTTTGACCACCATTACCGATGTCTTTCGAGAGGTAGAAGCAGGAACGGCTATGTATGGCGTGGTACCTGTTGAAAACTCTTCAGAGGGCGTGGTTAATCATACCTTGGATGGATTTTTGTCTTCAAATCTGAAGATTATCGGTGAGGTGGAACTGCCCATTCATCAGAACTTCTTAGTGGCAGAGCACACCAAAGTCGATAGCCTAAGCCGTATCTACTCCCATCAGCAGTCACTGGCCCAATGCCGTCACTGGTTAGATGTCAATTTCCCCAATGTTGAGCGGGTGGCCGTCTCAAGTAATGGTGAAGCGGCAAGAAGGCTCAAAAATGAATGGCACTCAGCCGCCATAGCAGGTGACGTGGCGGCAGCAGAGTATGACTTGACTAAGCTGCACGAAAATATCGAAGACAACCCTAGCAATACCACTCGGTTCTTAATCATCGGTCATGAGTCTATTGCCCCCTCTGGTCAAGATAAAACCTCGATAGTGGTATCCGCTCATGACAAGGCTGGCGCGTTAATTGAGATTCTAAAACCAATGGCGGCGCATGGTGTGTCGATGACCAGCATTGAAACGCGTCCGGAGCGTCCTAACAAATGGGCTTATGTATTCTTTATTGATGTCAATGGTCATATAGAAGACCCCAATGTCAGTGCAGCAATCGCTGATATTCGGCCGCTGGTTAAGGATTTGCGTGTTCTTGGCTCATACCCTAAAGCGGTATTGTAGTGGGTGAACTGATGGGTAGTTGAGCTTGCTCATAATGCAATAGTGTGACAACTGGTTATCATTTTTGCACCGTCTGAAGACAGTACCAGCCGACTTAGACATCATCAGCTGTCGGTTATATTCTGATTTTTTAATAGCTTTTATTTGATGGTTTCTTTTTAACAGTTTTTTTATCTTTGGCTTTGCTTGGAGCATACCGTGACTATTACCCCCGCTTATGACAGTATCTTGGATATTCAAGCTTATCAGACTGGCAAGCCTATTGAGGAGCTGTCACGAGAGTTTGGCATCTCAGATGTGGTCAAGCTTGCCAGTAATGAGAACCCATTAGGCTGCTCACCCTCGGTGACTTTAGCAATCACCGAGCAGCTCGGGCAACTGGCTAGATATCCTGATGGTAATGGTTATTATCTTAAGCAAGCCATCGCTGATTATACCCACTTGCCTGTCAATCAAATCATTTTAGGCAATGGCTCTAATGACATCTTAGATATGATTGCCCGTAGCTTCGTGGGGCAAAAGGATGCCGTGGTCTATAGTCAATATGCTTTTATCGTCTATTCTATGGTCACCAAGATGCAAGGGGCTCGGGGTATTGAAGTGCCCGCTAAGCGCTTTGGTCATGATTTAGAGGCCATGAAAGAGGCGGTGCTGAGTAATAATGACGTCAAAGTCGTCTATATTGCCAATCCAAACAATCCCACAGGAACGCTGCTGAGTACCGAGGCGCTACGTGAGTTTTTGCAGCAGCTGCCAGAGCAAGTATTGGTTGTGATTGATGAGGCCTATATTGAATATAGTCCTGAGAGTGATAATCGAGCGCTGTTAGATGACTTTAATCAGTTGATACTCGTGCGCACTTTTTCAAAAGCTTATGGTCTGGCTGGGCTTCGGGTAGGCTATGCGCTTTGCCACCCTGATATCGCAGCGGTAGTGAATCGCATCCGTCAGCCATTTAATGTGAGCCGAGTGGCGCAAGCGGCCGCCATTGCCGCCTTAAAAGACCAGGCCTTTATCGCTCAGGTTCAGCAGATTAATAATGAACAAATGCAGTGGCTCAAAAAACAGTTTGATGCCTTGGGATTGGGTTTCGTTGAGTCTTATGCCAACTTTTTGATGGTAGAGATTGAAGAGGCAAGCCAGGTCAACCAAGCGCTATTAGAGCAAGGGGTCATCGTTCGGCCACTAGCAGGCTATGGTCTGGATAATTGGTTACGCGTCACCGTGGGGTTGCCTGAGGATAATATGCGGCTCATAGACACCTTAAGGTCAGTATTGTCTTAGATTAGTGATGTCTTAAATTGGTAGCTTTCTTTGATTGGGACTGTCTTAGCTTGCCGTTGTTTGAGCTTGCGACTGCTAAATAGCTAGATATGTTATTTAAGCACCTGACACACCTTGACGTTATAGGCATCTTAGCGCCTTAAACGACATAACATAGAATCAATTACGATAGAAGTAAGCATTAGCAACCTAAGCAATATAAGATTTTCCCTTATGATTAATCCGATTTAATTGATGAGTAGATTAAACTCTATCATCCAGCCAACTGAGTGAGATTTTGTGAGTCATATCGTCCTTCCTGCAACGCCAAATACAATATTCTCTAAAGTTGTCATCGTTGGATTAGGCCTCATTGGCGCAAGTTTAGCTCAGGCGATTAAGGATAAGGGGCTTGCCCAGCAGATTGCCGCAGTAGATCGCCATCAGCCCAGTCTCGACGCAGCACTGGCCGATGGCGTAATCTCAAGTGGCAGTCAGTCATTACTTGAGGTGATAGCAGGGTGCGATTTAATCGTTATGGCAGTCCCTGTGCAAGCAGTTCGGGCGATATTTGAAGACATATTGATAGCGCTACAGTCTCAGTTAATCGCTTCTGACTGCGTCATTAGTGATGTTTGTAGCACCAAGCTCTCAGTGTTTCAAGCGGCCAAGCAGGTCTTTGGGGATGAGCTACCCTCAGGACTAGTACCTGCTCACCCTATAGCTGGTGCTGAAAACTCAGGCTATTATGCGCGCCGTGGAGATCTCTTCGTCAATCATAACGTCATTATCTGTCCGCCAAGCTTGCCTAGTGAACCTAACCCTAGTTCGCGCCAAGCCAGCCCATTTAGTCAAGCTAATCAAGCTGCAGTCAATAAAGTGACAGCGCTTTGGCAGTCCGTAGGGGCAGCGGTAATCTCTATGACGGCTGAGCATCATGATAAGGTATTGGCTCACACCAGTCATCTGCCGCATCTATTGGCATTTAATCTAGTAGCGCAGCTCGCCGATCATGATGACAATATGGATATCTTTCGCTACGCTGCTGGCGGGTTTCGCGACTTTACTCGAATTGCAGCCAGTGACCCCATAATGTGGCATGATATTTTCTTAGCCAATCAAGATGCTATTGTAGAGGCTTTAGATGACTATAGCGATTATCTTGCCAAACTGCGCCGCCTAATCATCGAGCAAGACTCGGTGGCCATTTTAGGGCTGCTAGGCCGAGCGCAAGCCGCACGTCGGCACTTTGGTCATATGCTTAGCAGTACCCCCTATACCCAAACTAGTACAGTATCTACCTCTTACGTTATTACCCCTTCGCTGCGACTATCAGGCACCATCGCTATACCGGGAGACAAGTCCATCTCCCATCGCAGTATCATGCTGGGTAGTCTGGCTGAGGGCGTCACCAAGGTTAGTGGATTTTTGGAAGGAGAAGACGCTTTAGCGACGCTACAAGCTTTTCGGGATATGGGCGTCACTATCGAAGGACCTAACAATGGGGAGTTGACCATTTATGGGGTAGGGATGAGTGGTCTTAAATCCAGTAAGACCCCACTATATATGGGCAACTCAGGCACCAGTATGCGGCTGTTGTCTGGCATATTGGCCGCCCAAAGCTTTGATAGCGTGCTGACAGGAGATGTCAGTTTATCTAAGCGGCCTATGGAGAGAGTAGCTGTGCCGCTTCGCCAAATGGGCGCACAAATCCAATCAACTGGTCATCAAGGTACCGCTCCACTCAGCATCACAGGTCGAGCGAAGGCGGGAGGGGCATTAAAAGGAGTGAGGTATCAGTTGCCAGTGGCTTCGGCTCAAATCAAATCTTGTTTGCTATTGGCTGGACTTTGGGCAACCGGAACGACTACCATCGTTGAGCCTAAAGTCAGCCGAGATCATACCGAGCGACTGTTAGAGGCTTTTGGCTATCCGGTGATGGTAGAGGGCAATCAAATTAGCGTAGAAGGAGGCGGTAAGCTAAAGGCTTGTGATATTGAAGTCCCTGGGGATATCTCCTCAGCGGCATTTTTCATGGTGGCCACCAGTATCGCGCCTGACAGCGAAGTCACTTTGCCCAAAGTCGGTATCAATCCCACTCGCACCGGTGTCATTGATATTCTTAGGATGATGGG
>JAUNVX010000332.1 GCA_030540615.1 Psychrobacter sp.
GGCAAACTTATCCAAGTTTATGATGATCCAATGGGTGGTATGACAGGCGTTGGGGTTAAAGTGATCGATACCAACAAAGACTCTGGTGATAAAGGCGTTGATAACTCAAATTTAGAGTTCGATTCAGCAGCTTTTGGAGGCCTAAAGTTTGATGGGGATGTATTGCTTGTCGGGACAGGCTCAGGCCTACAACAATATCGTCTTAAGTAGGTGGGTTAAAATGAAATATTAAGTACAGTCAATATATAATTTGCAAGCTTTATCAGCTGACTTTCAACCTACGACTTGACTACAGAGCGACACTCAAACATGACTCAATCATCTGACTCTTATTCACCCAAAAGGCTCACTATGAGTCAAAAATTTTTACTGCTTTTTTCACCCAGTGTAATCTTATATACCCTATATTTAGCCTATGAATATTTTGTGGTAGAGAACGTTGATGTTAGAGGGTGGTGGCCAGTTGCCCTTATCTTCCTTATTTTCGAATATGGCATAATAGCAATGGTATATTTACTGATTGATAAACGCTCTTCATCGAGTCTACGCTACACTTTAATTTTCTCATTGCTCTTAACTGTGCCATTCTTTCTGCCGTTTGCTATTGAATGGTTGTATCCTGTAAATTGGTTGATGGTAAACGATGGCAGGGCCGAACTGACGCCAATACAAAAGCTGGTGAACTCGGATTATATTGTCTATATTTATATCGCAGCCCTGCTAATGATACACGGCTACCTTCGCTTCCTTCATCGCAGCCAAAAGCTATAGAGCTTTTTTATCATAGCTAATTTGATAAGTGTATTTTCTATGATTGCCTTTTCTCAATTGAATACCAAAGCTTAAGGCTCATTCACCTGACCCAAAAATAAGATAGCACCTGTCTTATTGTCTTTAATTACAAACATAAACGGATGGTCTGCATTAAACTCGACAGGCGGTGTCAGATTTACTGGCCCACCTGTAAATATGCCGACAATACCAGTAGCGGCAGCAGCTTCTGATCCTACCTCATCCACTTTTATCACCGCCTTGTGATAAACCTCGTCAATGACCAAATCTCTATCCAAATCATTACCAAACATCTTAAACTCGCCTGTTTTCTCAAAAGCTCGCGGCATTCCCAAATTGGACAACAGTGGCTTCATCTTATAGCCTGCATCTAAAGTGAACTTCGGCAGACGAACGATGGCTTCTTGCTTCTCAAGTTTGCTTGACCACTGATCCATCTGGGTGGGCGTTAGGCCTTTAACCAATCTGTCCATCGCCGCTTTATCTTTAGACTTGGGTAATATCACTAGCATCGACAGCGCCTCGCCTTTATACGGTAGGGCTATCACCTGAGCTTGCTTGTCCTCTGAATAACCAAAATAGCCTTTTTGATACATGAGCTTGGTGTTGATTTTGCTGCCATCAAGCTTATAAAATTCCGCGTCAGAGCTGCTGTCAAATGGGCTTTGCCAGTCGCCCTTAAAGTAGATGGCGTTGGTGAGTACGCTAACGGTAGTAGGCTTGATACTGTCTTTGGGTAGCAGCTCAGGGATCATCTGATTGGTCTGATCCGCAATAGACTGATTGATGGTTTGACGCGAC
>JAUNVX010000333.1 GCA_030540615.1 Psychrobacter sp.
TTGCTGCCATTATGCCAATAGATAATGCCATGTCGATTGTCCACTGACCAGTTGCCTTGCCCGCTAGTATCCCCTAATCTATTTATCTTACTAATAGGATCGCCCACCTTGATACCATTGGCATCGCGCGTTGGGTTCTGCTGATACAAGGTAATGCTATTAACGGTACTTTTTTTGCCTGAAATATTCACCTTGGCATTTTTATAAATATAATTGTACCCATTGCTAGTTTTTTGAACACGGATAGGCTGACCAAGTTTGTTAATCATACCTCTTTTATCGGTTTGTCCTGTCACCACCCCTTGATAGCTATGATTAAAGGTCTTAAGCGTTTTGGCATGAGAGATTTGAGAGAGACTTAATACGAATGACAAGGTGGCCACTGATAGATAGGTTTGAATTTTTATCATGATTATTTCACTTTTTTGAAGGATTTATTAACGCTATCTAATCAGTGTATAGGTCTAGGTTTCTCTTAGCAAATCACTTCGTTAACTGATAAACACCAATCGTAGACTACCCTCCCTACTCTTTAACAGGCTTTATCAACCAATAAGTAGTAGCGCTGGCCAAAGCAAAGAGTGTCATCACGCCAGCGGCGGCCACAAAATAATGAGCAGCCAGTAACATAGCGCCAACACCAGCAATGACCATATCGACCATCACAAACATGGAGATTATCGCGGTAAGACCAGCGTTTCTTTTCTGCCTAGCGATGCTCTGCCGAACCTCACTATAGAGCATCTTTGGCTTCTCTTTACGAATACGCTTATCTTGCCAATACAGCCAAACGTTAGGCAACAAAAACAACACGACTACCCAAAACAGCTCTTTTCTTTGCCTGTCTTTTTCGGCTTGATAAGCGGCCAATTGCGAGTCAAAGTCATAAATCTTTTGGCCGTCCACCTCAATCTCATAGACTAAATTATCTACTCTAGTTTTCGGCTGATACATCATGGTTGCCTGTTTCCCCTTGTAGTCCCGCATTCGGGAGCAGTCATCATAATCCTGATAGTCGCAGCGAGCGCTAACTTGCCCAATGACCAATGCCGAAGGAAAATACTTGGTTTGCACGATTCTATAGGGTACGGTGCCCGTGACTTGCTCTAGTTGAGACTTGTCCTGTGGCAAATCAATATAAGCGACATCCGCTATCACCGCAAAAGCATAAATAATCATGAGTAGGGGCATGCCACTCATTGCATTTGAGAAAGTAGGCGGTATAGCAGGCTGGATGTAAAATAGCGTGATAAAAGCAAAGCCGAGCAGTAAAACCATCATTATCGCTGAGGTGAGCGGTTCAGCGATTAATACGCCCACCACAGGCGCGACAATCGCATAAATAAAGCTGATACAAACGAATTGCTTGGGGGTCGGCGCTTTCAATAGTTGGGCTAATTGCATGATGAGACTCTGGTTGATGACACTCTTTTATAGCCATTATTTTAGTCGTGACAGTGCCGCACTTGATAGAGCTTATCGGCCTTATTTCTCTTTCGTCAAAGCGTCTTCATTCGCTAATATCCGCTCAGCATTAGCCTGCAGTCCCCCACTACAGCTGTTTTTGATGCCTGATACAATATACATCACAC
>JAUNVX010000093.1 GCA_030540615.1 Psychrobacter sp.
AGGATTCGACCCAGGATCTGCGGCATCCTGGCCGCCAACGCCAACGCCAACGCCAACGAATGGTGACACGACCTTTACAGACGCTGTCAATAGCCAATCGAATAAACCTGCTCAAGGGTTAGCAGCCGTATTGGATCAGGTTATTCAGGACCGTGTTACTAATGGTAATAATGTCTTGGCAGATGAGCTAATCAGTAATACCACGAACTTTACTCAAGCTCAGATAAACGAAGCCACCAATCAATTGCAGCCATTAATGATGGGCGGCGTCAATCGCATAATTACTGATAGCAACTATGCGGTCAGCCGAGCGGTGAGTGAGCATAGCCAGACCTCTCCTGAACGTAATCTTTGGGCGAAAGTTATCGGTAACGATAGCACCCATGATGCCGAAGGCAATGTCACAGGTTATAGCAATCAAAGCTACGGGGTCATAGCAGGCTTAGACACACCAATCAATCCTAACTTGAACCTTGGTGTGGCGGTCTCTTATATCGAAAACGAAGCTGACACTGATGGTAATCAAATCAATCATGAGTTCACAGCTAAAAATTGGCAATTACTGGGCTATGGTAACTACGCGGCCAGTCCAGCCACTAACGTGAACTTCCATGCCGGAGCAGGTCAGAGTAATGTTAAGGGTGAGCGTCATCTGTCAGTACTAAGCAACGCCACTGCCAGCTCAGATTACTCGGTAGATACGCTTCAAGCCGGATTGGGCGTTGCCCATCGCATCGGCAATGAGCGTCAAAACTTCACGCCATTTGCTAGTGTGGACTATGCTCAAGCCTCAAGTGAGAGCTACCGTGAAACGGGTGCAGGCGTTTATAACTTAAACGTCGATGACAATACTTATGAGTCTATGCGCTGGACTGCGGGACTACGCTTGTCACAAGCTTTGACCCCTACGCTATCGTTGACTGGTGAGCTAGCCGGCGCTATCGAAAACGGTGATAAGCATTCTGACATCACGGCAAGCTTTGCAGATATGCCAAATGCTAAATTTAACACCATTGGTCAAGAAGTCGGCCGAGAGATTGGTATTGCGGGTATTGGCTTAAGCTATGCACCAACGCCAAGAACCACCATCTCAGCCAATTACCGCGGTGAATGGCGTGACAACTACGATGACCAAGGCGCGGCCATCGTGTTCAAAACCACGTTCTAATCGTTAGCCCTTAGTAAGTCAAAAAAAGCGCGGCTCTATCATTAGGGCCGCGCTTTTTTGTCTTTAAATTTAGGGACTATCTTAGAATGGATACCTTGCTTATACAGACAATCATAAAGGGCTTATCTGATGCTAGGCCATGTCTTAATCAAAAACAACGATCAGACATTACGAGCCGGTCTACCCCACTTGTTGGTATTAGGGTCAGTATCCGTACAATTCCAAACCAATAATAATATCCCTCCGATTAGGGGAATGAATGAGACAAAAAAGAACCAACCCGACTTATTAACATCATGAAGTCTTCTTACTGAAACCGCCAGCCCTGGCAAGAACAGTCCCAATGCTGTTAATAAGAATATTATAAGGTCGGTGCCAAGGATGCCATCAATAATCATGGCCACAATATAACTCAATATTGCCACTAAATAAAAATACCAATACTCTTTTCGGCGAGCTCGCCCGCTAAAGTTGGTATAATTGATCAGGCACTTTTTAAACCAGTCAAACATATTATAGTTTTCTTCAATCTGCCCATTACTAGAGGGGTCACTTTGAATAATCAGCTCACTTTGTGGCACTGTCGAGGCATAGTTCTTATGCAGCAGGCCATACGAGATTTCGCTAACATTCCCTAACTCATCCACTTTAATATCCACTTCTGCACCGATATCAGGGATAGTCCTCTCATGCCAACGCGCGGTAGAGAAGGTGTAAGTTTCATTATTCTCAGTAGTGACAGTGCCATACCCTTGTTGAGGGACATAGCTTGATACTTTCGCTTTCATCGTTTTTCCTTATTATTTTGCTCGGCCTAAGTTTTCGTCGTTAAGCTTTACCAATGAGCTCTAAGACTTATGAATTAACAGAAATTTGGACAGCTTTCTATTATAAAAACCGTTTTATATAGACGATTTTATCTAAATAGTTATTATGCATTTCAACTAGATACTAGCACACAATCGAACTATCTTATCAGCAATATTACCTAGAATACTAAGATAATAAAGGCTCAAAAATAGTCTTAGCTGGCATTAAAGCAAGTTCTGTAGAGAGTTGGACTATAGCCGATTGCTCGCCATCCAATTTAGATTGGTGTCATAAGATTTGATATAAAACCGCCGCAACCTATCAAAGCGTAGATTAAAGCTATATGCTAAGTATTAAGCTAATAAGCGATAATACTTTTAAAAATTAACCCATAAAATAAGGAAAAATGATGACTAAAATAATAAAAGCGCCTTTATACGTCGATAAAATGGATTGCGGGAATAAGATAACCTCATGGCTAGGCAATACAAAAACATCAACACGGGCCATTATCATAGGCCTTGGAATGGGTTTATCAGGTATGGCCCATGCAGAGACCACCACCCAAACAGCCAAGTATTGCCAACTGGCAACATTAACGGCCGATGACTGTAGCACTTATCAAGCTTTTCAAGCGGATGCCGATATTGTCCGTCTTCAGCATCTGTATTATTGGACGCGTAAGATTTATGACTATAAGCAAAAAACGGGAAAATTCCCTTTTGAAGGCGAATCGACTCAGCCTATCTTGGTCGAGATTGCCACACCTGAGCAGCAGCAAACCATCAATCGACCACCTAATGTGCCAAAATCTTCTCATACAGTGGCTGACTTGGTCAAAATACTTTCTAGCGTCACGCCCAATGAGCCATTTTATGAGTTGTACGACCCGCAGTATGCCCCCGATGTAAAACCGAACTTTTATATCTATATGATTGATGGCGATACTTTTTACTTTGCTATCCATACTCATCAGGCTTATCCGTTTGCTAGACAGGTTGGACCAGATTACTACAAGGTAGAGGTCTCAAACGTTTATGACCCCCGAACTAAATATATTTTGCGACCTGAGATGCTGTTTGAATCGCAAGCTTATGAGGATGCAGTCAAGGCGCATATACAAAAGCCAGATTTTTTTGCTCAGCGGGAGGAGCTAAGTCAGCAGGCGTCGCAAAAAGAAAAATAACACCCCATTTATAATATAAAAACCTCCAATACTCTATTAAGGAATATTGGAGGTTTTTAAGGGATAGTGTTTAACTAATCGCCTTTAATCCATAGCAAGCTTAACAAAGCTATTAAACTTTTGAAGCGCTATAAATCTTATCGATGGAGGTATCAATCGTTTTTGAAAACTCACTATCAGACTGCGACTTTGACAACCCTTCAGTAAAAGCACGTGAGAAGCTAGCAATCATGCCTGGGTTTTGGCCTAATTTTTCACAAGCCTCATCACGGCTATAACCGCCCGATAGCGCCACTACTTTGAGCACTTTAGGATGGTCGATTAAGTCTTGATAAAATCCTGCGTGCTCGGGCAAAGTCAGCTTAAGCATCACTTGCTGGTCCTCATTTAAGCGCTCAAGATTACGAAGAATCTCTGCTTTGAGGAGTATTTCACTCTGCGCCTTATCACTGCTCTCGATATTTACCTCTGGCTCAACGATGGGCATCAGGCCTTTGGATAATATTTGCTTGGCGACATCAAACTGCTGCTGAACCACTTTTTCGATGCCATCTGCTGAGGCGCTATGAATGACCGAGCGCATCTTGGTACCAAAGATGGGATAGCCTTTAGCTTTGTCTAATAACGCATCAAGATTGGTAATGGGTTTCATGACTTGCACCCCATTCATCTGTTCAGCAAGACCCTTATCAACCTTCAAAAAGGGTACGATATTTTTGTCTTCCCAAAGATAGTTGGCCGTTGGCTTACCATTGACTTCACGGTCCATGGTATCTTCAAACAAAATAGCGCCTAATACTCGGCCACTGTCAAAACAGTCACACGTCATAATGCGGCTGCGCATTTCATGGACTTTGGCGAACATTTCATCATCATTGTCATATTCTGACTCTTCAACGCCATACATTCGTAGCGCTTTAGGCGTACTACCGCCACTTTGATCTAGCGCCGCGATAAATCCTGGGGCGTTTTTTATTCTCTCTAATTGCTGTTGGTAACTCATAGTTATGTCCTATATTAAAATAAAAAATATCTTTTTATGATAGTGCGATAAGCAGTCTTTGGGTGGTTTTAGCCAAGCTTTGGCATTAAACGCCCATATGCTTTTAGATAAAATTCATGCTCTTTTAGTGCCATTAACATAGCATAATCATCGTTCTCATGACAGATGAGGTTTGCTACATTATAACTGATGCTTAAGTCAAAACCATGACTGCCAATGTCGTACTAGCCTGTGACATAGCATAAAAGCGTTATGCCAAAAATAAGGTTAGAACGCATATGACGGCCAACCCTAGTCCCAATATATTGACTTTGCTGAGTCGCTCTTTAAACACTATAACGCCGATGAAAGTTGCCACTGCTATAACCCCGACATTCATCCCTGTAAATACTACGCTAGGAGAGTCTGCCAAAACTTGATGCGCTCGAACATAAGCATAGATATTGCCCATATTAAGCGCACCAAGCAATACTCCTGCTAAGAGCGCTTTTGGTTGCCAGCGAATTTTATGGATAATAAGGTACAAGGCGAGCAGTAGAGCCGCTATTCCAAAGCTTAAAAATAAGGTCAGTGGAAAAGCTGCCCCCTGCTTGGCCACTTGCTTGAATAAAATATCAATTACCCCATACCCTAGCCAAACCCCGATTAACCAAATAACGGTATGTGGCTTAGCGATAGGCGGTTTAGCAACAGGCAGTTGGGCGGTTATCGGCTGGCTAGCGAGCTGAGTGACATCAGCTTGACTATGATTTGAAGGCTCCTCTCGGCGGTAAACTAAAGCCCCTAGGGCTAGAAATCCAATGATAATACCAACGATTCGCTGAGAGGTAAGGATCTCTCCAAATAATACAAAGGCGGCGATAATCGGGATAATAAGTGATAACCGCTGCGCAGCATCTGTGGCAATAATGCCTACTGATTCAATAGCGCGGCCTAATATGACAAACACTAATGGCAGCAGCACGCCCAATGCTAGGATAATACCCCAAGCAGCTCCTAAGCTTGAGATAGCATTCAAATCTGGGGCTAATAGTAACCAAGTCAGACCAAATGCGACAGGATAACCCGCCACAATAGTTTGTCTAATATCCAGTCCCTGTTGCCGCAATATCTTAAGCAGTACAGACACAGCCACACTACATAGTACCGCGATGACCAAAAAAATCATGATGGATAGCTCAATAATAAAATCCCAATAAATGTAACAATATATTTCATTGTCTGCAATTTATTTTTCAGACTTTATGTAATTTTTTTAACCAATTAATCGTTAACTATGAGCCTCATTAGTCTTTGCATATTGAGTTTAAATAAGATTTGCTGTGATATTGGGTTTAGTATTTGGGCTACTCTGTTTAAAGCTAGAATGGGTATTGATAATTAGTGATTGGCTATTGGCTAGTGGCTTTAGCCCCTGCTATCTAAAACTGGCATACTGTTATTGAATTGCTCCAACCCATTCAAAGTGTAGGTTTTATCTTTATTAAGATGATAAATCTCGTGGTTATATCTCTCTAGACTCATACTTAAAAGACCTCTTATCATTTTACAGCCTTTCTGATTACCCTAAATTCTAGCGTTGACTGCCCTTAGCTAAGCGCGGTAAAGCGTATTACCCAGCGCCTAGCCGACCTCTAGTTCTAACTGGTCTCTTGCCCAAGATTACAAACTAGGTGCAGGATTAAAGCGATGGTTTTGATAAACTTGCTGATTGGCTAGAGGGGTCGTTGATTAGTTCAGTCACTGAATCAGCTTCTCAAGCTTGATTAAGATTGACTGTCTAAGAGCGGATAATGACTAACTTAGCCCTTACAATAGGTAATTAACGCTGATAGTTGATTAACGATATTAGCTAACTATCACTATCGGTTAATGACAGTGACCAAATAATGGCTCTCTAATGACTTTTATCCTATGAAAAGAATTTTGCATTACTTTGAGACTCGGCTCACCGCCTTTCCCGATACCCCTATCCCCCTTCCTAGAGATGGGTTTATTAAATTTTTGTGGGCGTGTACGGCAGGACTTCGCGGTTGGCTGCTACTATTTATGGTGCTGACTGCTGGGATTGGCGTTTATGAGGCCATGTTATTCGCTTGGATTGGCAACCTTGTAGATTGGCTCGGTACCTATACACCGCAGACGCTATGGGCCAATAAAGGCGATATGCTGCTCATTATGGCAGCGATATTGATATTGAGCCCTATCTGGATTTCGCTAGCCTCCTTAGTGCACTTTCAGGTAATCCAAGGGGTGTTCCCGATGCAGATGCGTTGGCGCTTTCATAAACGCATGCTCGGCCAATCCATGCAATTTTATCAAGATGAGTTCTCTGGTAGGGTGTCGGCTAAGGTCATGCAGACGGCTCTAGCAGTTCGCGACACCGTGATGACTATCACAGACATGATGATGTACGTCATTGTCTACTTTATCACCAGTGGCATCATCTTATTCAATCTAGACAGTATGCTGTTAATCCCATTTGCGATTTGGCTGGTAATGTTCGGACTGACGCTTTGGTACTTTTTGCCCAAGCTTAAACAGACGGCGAGCATTCAAGCCGATGCTCGTGCGCTGATGACCGGCCGCATCACAGATGCTTATGCCAATATTACCACGGTCAAATTATTTAGCCATTCGCGCCGTGAGTTAAGTTATGCCAAGAGCGCCATGCGTCAGTTTTTGGATACTGTTCATGCACAGATGCGCTGGGTCACTGCCCTTGAAGTGGTGAACCATCTTATCAGCGTCACACTCATCGGCAGTACGGTTATCATCGGCCTACATCTTTGGAATAGAGGGGATATTGGGGTTGGCGCTATTGCCGCTGCTACCGCTATGGCACTTCGATTAAATGGCCTAACCCATTGGATTATGTGGCAGACCGCCAGCCTCTTTGAAAGTATCGGTACCGTACAAGATGGTATGCGTACTTTGGCAGCGCCGCAAACCATCGTAGATATACCAGAGGCGCAGTCTTTGCTCGTCACTGACGGTCATATTGTCTTTGATCAAGTGGACTTTGGTTATGAAGGTACAGAGCTCACTTTGCTTGCCGATGCCAATTCGCCAAAGTCTCTTAAGTCGTTAGATAAGCCCTCTACTATGGCTGACGGGGATACCAATCGCATTAAACTACTCGATAACTTTTATTTGGACATAAAGCCTGGCGAAAAAATTGGCTTGGTGGGACGCTCAGGTGCCGGCAAATCTACCCTAGTTAACCTATTGCTCAGATTTTATGACGTCGATAAAGGCACTATTTATATTGATAATCAAGCGATTGACAAAGTCACTCAAGAGAGCTTGCGTCAGCAGATTGGTATGGTTACCCAAGACACCTCATTGCTGCACCGTACTGTGCGAGAGAACATTGCTTATGGTAGACCTGAGGCCACAGATGCTGAGATTATCGCGGCCTGCCAGCGTGCTCAGGCATGGGACTTTATCAAAGAGCTTTACGATGCTAATGGCAATACGGGTCTTGATACCCAAGTCGGTGAGCGCGGGGTCAAATTATCTGGTGGGCAGCGTCAACGTATTGCTATCGCCCGCGTGATGCTCAAAAACGCCCCTATCCTCCTGCTCGATGAGGCCACTAGCGCGCTAGACTCCGAGGTCGAATTTGCCATTACCCAAAGCCTTCATGAGATGATGAGCGGCAAAACGGTCATCGCCATCGCCCATCGACTCTCAACCATTGCCGCTTTAGACAGACTGGTAGTGATGGACCGCGGTCATATCATTGAGCAAGGCAGCCATGACGAGCTACTGGCTTTGGGCGGCGTTTATGCCGGATTATGGCAACGTCAAAGTGGTGGGTTTTTGGGAGAGGATGAATGAATGAGTTAAGGATACCTGTAGAGCCGCTTGACCTTGTCGATATGGCTGCTGCTAAGCGCCCTATCAATATTGCTGGCAAAGAAGCTCTTTACTATGAGTTGTCTCAAGGTGCTCAAGCTAATAAAGGCTTAAGACCACCCGCTCATTTTTATGGGGGCAATGGCTTTCCAGTTGGTGTCTATTCGCCACTGCTAACCGCGCTTAGCGAAAGCTTTGAGCTCACAAGCTTAGCCATGCGCGGCTATTGGCCTGATAAACCCACGGCCAAAACTCTGACTCGTGAACAAGATGCTGACATGCTTATTGAGTTTTTAGAGCAAGCCCAAAGTCAGCCTGTCATTGGGATAGGACATTCCCAAGGCGCAACAGCGACGGCTATGGCAGCCGCCAAGCGCCCAGACTTATTTTCAGAGCTGTATCTGATTGAGCCAGTGACCTTCACCAAGCGGCAAAAGATAATTTATGATTTATTGCCACGCAAAGTAAAAATGAGCCAAGAGCCATTTAAAAGTACGTTAACCAAACAAGCCCATTGGGATAGCGTTGAGGCCTATTATGACTATCTACGCGACCATAGGGCTTTTAAGCGTATCAGTGATGAGCACTTATTCGTCTTTGCTAATAATAGCTTACAAACTGACGCTAACGGCGGATTGTCATTGGTTTTCTCTCCTGAGCAAGAGCTGGCCAATTACTTTGGTACGCCATACATTAATGCCGCGCTTAAATCATTGAATAATCACAAGCTACCTTTTACGTTAATCGTTGGTAAACCAACGATTTTCGTTAGTGATAACGTCCGAAAAAGTTGGCATGGCATTGTACCTAAAGAGCGCATTATTACTTTGCCAGACTACGGTCATCTATTGCCTATGGAAGCGCCTGAGCAGTGTGCCGCTCTTATCACTGAGCAGTATCAGCGCAGGGCTTCCTTATGACATTGCTTATAACATTGCTTATCGACGCTACCGCCTTATGACCAATCTCTTTGCCCATAACCCCACTGAGAACCTCTTGCCCTTCGACGGTATCGTCAATGATTTAGGCCAGCTTATTGCTCAGCCAACAGCCCTTTATGAGCAGTTATTAAATGAGCTGCCTTGGCAGTCTGATAAAGTAACTCTGTTTGGCAAGACTCATATCACCACGCGGCAAATCGTTTGGATGGGTGAAGACGCAACCATTTATCAATACTCAGGTCATCAGCGCCAAGCCATTGCTTGGTCAGAGGCAGTGTTCCACGTGAAACAACTGATTGAAAATAGACTAGCGGACATCGGCGTACTAATAAGCTTTAATACCTGCTTATTAAATTATTATCCCACAGGTGAGGACGGCATGGGTTATCATGCTGATGATGAGCCAGAGCTTGGATATCAGCCCATCATTGCCTCGCTGTCATTGGGGGCGCCGCGTAAGTTCGTTCTCAAACACAAGACCAGTAAAGATAAGGTCGAACTAATGCTGGACGCCGGTCAACTTATCGTCATGCGCGGTGATACCCAGACCTACTGGAAACATACCATTACCAAAACCAAAACGGTTAAGCAGGGACGTATTAGCCTCACTTTTAGACGGATGGTTGGATAACCTTCTGCATTACTAGAGGACCAAGCCTTGCATCAAGCACTCCCCCTACCCGAATGTTCATTAACTGAATCTCAGTACTTAGGCGCTCTCTATGGCTTGCTCATTGGCGACGCTGTTGGTGTGCCTTACGAGTTTCATCCGCCTAGTAGCCTCCCCCCGCTTGAGCAAATAGACCTACATCCACCAGAGGGCTTTGACCGTGCCCATAGGAGTGTTGCCGCTGGTACTTGGTCAGATGATGGGGCGCAGGCCTTGTGTCTACTGGCCTCATTAAGACACTGCGGCAAGCTTAATCTCAACGATTTGGCTAGACGAATGATTGATTGGCAAAATACCGGTTATTTAGCCGTCGACCATGACGTTTTTGACATCGGCGTCCAAACAGCCAAGATGCTGACGCTTCGCCGCCAACAGCTCAATCAAGGCATTGATTTAAATGAGTTATGCCAATTAGACATAGACAGCAGCAATCATGACCCTTATTCAAATGGTAATGGCTCATTAATGCGGGTACTCCCTCTCGTGCTTTGGCATAATGGCACACTTGAAGCATTGGTATTACAAGCCCATCAGCAGTCATGGCTCACTCATCCACACCCGCGCTCCCAAGTGTGCTGCGCGCTGTACTGCCTTTGGGCCAAGGCGATCATCGAAGACGCCACGCCTTGTAAGGCAACCCGCAATAGCGATGTAAGTAGCCATCAGAATAGCTATAAAAATAATGCTGAGAATAGTGATGGTAATCCTCAAAAAATAGCTGACTATCAGCAAGCTTGGCAGCGAGCACTTGAGCAACTAAAAGCTATTTATCAGCGGCTTAATCTCATTAAATATCTAGACGAGTTGACCTATCATATCCAGCCAGATGACCGAGACGCGAGTGCCACAGGCAGCGGTTATGTGGTCGATAGCTTGCGTAGTGCGCTTTGGGCGCAGCAATTTGATGGGTATGAAGCGGTTATCAAAGCCGCTATTGGTTTGGGCCATGATACAGATACCACCGCTTGCATTGCAGGCGGCATCGCTGGCCTGCGATTTGGTATTGAAGGGATTCCTATTGAATGGCAGCATGGCCTACGCGGCAAGAGTACCTTAGCGCCGTTCTTACCGATATCGCAAGAGGACGCTAATGATTACTTGGTGTTCAATTGGAACTTTTAGCATGAGGACGGTCAGAGGCTTAAAGGGGCATTGACCAGTAGTTAGTGGCCCGAATAGCGGCAACCCTGAGACCGTCCTACGTTATCCAT
>JAUNVX010000334.1 GCA_030540615.1 Psychrobacter sp.
GTGGTGCTATTTCATGGTATGGAGGGCAGCAGTGACAGTCACTATGCTCGGGCACTAGCCCATCACGTCCACGCCCAAGGTTGGGACTTTGTGGTGGCTCATTTTCGCAGCTGCGGCGGTGTACCGGCCAGTGGCCGAGTGTTTTATAACGCGGGCGATACCGATGAGGTCCACCATGCCCTACTTCAGTTAAGCGGCCCTCTATTAGAGACTGAGTCGGACAAGCTTCAAAGCCGAAACCGACCAATCTATGCCGTCGGGGTATCACTGGGCGGTAATGCGTTGGCCAAATATATGGGCGAATATGGGGACAAGGCATTATGTATGGCCGCCGCTGCCATCTCCGCGCCAGTTGATATGTCATCAGCTGCAATGAACATGCACAGCTTTATCAGCCACCGCGTCTACACGCCTTATTTGCTCAATCCTATTATCAAGAAAGCCTTAGCCAATGATATCAGCCGTGAGGAGATTGCCGCCATCAAAGCCGCTGCTCGTATTAGCGACTTTGACCATATCTTTACCGCGCCGCGCCATGGTTACCGCTCCAAAAACGACTACTACCGCCGCTCTTCTGCCTTGCCCTTTTTGCTCGATGTCACCAAGCCGCTGCTGCTCATCAGTGCCAAAGACGACCCCTTTATTGGCTTTACCGCCACCCCTGAAGATGTGTCTGATAGCGTCACTTTGCTTGAGACTGCTCACGGTGGTCATATTGGCTATCTGAGTTATACGCCAAAATCAAGTTTGCTCAAGCAGGCAGAGTCCACACCCAAGCATAATGGCAAGGCCAAACCAAAAACCAAAAACTTCGATATTAATTGGATCCCCGAAACCGTCATGGCTTACTTCCAGTCTTTAACATAATGGTTTGCCATCATAAAGGTGACCCTCGCGTAACTCACAGTCCTATAAAACTACGCTGAATTTACGCATAATCACCTCTCTAAATTATTCACTGCCTTTATGCTTAATCTCTCTGAGCCTTTACTGCTCAAACTTATAAAAGTAGTACCATCTGATTAGCAAATTGACTGAGACGTACTTATGTATCCCTTTATTCGTTATACCAAATCTATCGTCCAAGCGGCAAACGCTGCTCGAAAGGGTCAAACCTTAGATTTATCTGACACCAGCGAGATTGAGATTCGCTGTCAATTAAATGACATTGATAACTTCTTTGAGATGAATAATGGCCGAGTGCTCACCTTGTTTGATCTAGGCCGAACTGACTTGGCCATTCGCTCGGGCCTTGGCAAGATGCTACTCAAAAAACGCTGGGGCTTGGTGGTGGCAGGCAGCACCATTCAGTACCGCAAGCGTATTCGCGCTTTTGATAAGGTGACGATTAAGACGCGCGTCGTCGCCTTTGAGGGTCGCTGGATCTATATTGAGCAGTCGATGTGGGTCAAAGACAAGCCTTGCTCCTCCGCCCTGCTGCGAACGGGCGTGACCAAAGGTGGCCGAGTGATTGACTCTCAAGAAGTGCTCGATGCGATGGGGAAATCCGATTGGAAACTACCCCCGACGGGCTATGTGGCCGAATGGATCACGAGTGATGCGGATCGCCCTTGGCCGC
>JAUNVX010000094.1 GCA_030540615.1 Psychrobacter sp.
ATTTAAATGAACTAAAGAAGATTAAAAAAAATCATAATATAATTACAATCAGTAATCTGAATGCTAAGAAGCTGTCTATTATGTATCTAGTCAATACAAGCCGTATTACATGTATTTATAATCAAAATTTTTCTAAAAAATTGATTTTAAAAGATTGTATTAAAGAAGAGCCCTTGTTGATATATATAGGAAGTGTGGCTCTGGATAGAGGTATTGAAGATATTATAAAATTATCTTATCAATATCATATATTAATCATTGCTTGTAATTATAAAATCGAAGCTATAAAGTATTTAGAAGAAAATTGCTTTCAAGATAATTTAACTATTTATAAAGGTATGAATTATGAAAAGTTATTGATTAAGAAGGTTGAAGAGTATCGATATCCATTTTTCATAATTTTAATAAATCCTACTCATCCAAGTTATAGATATGCTCTTCCTAATAAGTTTTTTCAGGCCCAAGCTATAGGTTGTCCAATTATTGCTTATGATAGAACCTATTTAGGAAGCATTATTTTAAAGTACAAGTGTGGCTTAATTTATCCACAAGTTTCAACTAAAAAATTTAGAATAGAGGTAGATATGGATGAATATGTTGCTATGAAAGACGCTATGGTTAATAAGCTTGAACTAGCTATTAGTAATGAAAAATTATAATTACTCATCTATAGGTTATGACGTTCTCAGTATATATAGATTCTATTTGAGTGATGAGATTTTAATCTTGTAAGAAGTACAATACAATTAAGTGCTGTACTCCTTTTTTTTGACCAACATTTATAAACGCCAAGTAGGATTATCAAGGGAGCCTTTGACATCAATTACGACTCTAGGCGAGGTACACAATGAATCAATTTTATTATCCTCGCCCACAAACTGTGCATGATTCACGGCAACTATAACCCCATCAAAACTATTATTTTCTATCTCTTCAAATTCTAAATGTTGAACGCCAAGATATTGCCAATCCTCATGGGTTACCCAAGGATCAGAATAAGAGATTTCAACTCCATATTTTTCAAGCTCATTACCAATATCAGTCACTTTTGTATTTCGAACATCTGGACAGTTTTCTTTAAATGTTATACCCAAAATTAAAATTCTAGCATCCTTAATATTTTTACCATGGCTAATTAAACGTTTGATAGTTTGTTCAGCCACAAACTTCGCCATTGAATTATTAATTGCACGCGAGGTAAGAATTAAATTAGGATTCAAACCTAATGAAGAAGCCTTATGAGCCAAGTAGTAGGGGTCAACACCGATACAGTGCCCTCCTACCAAACCGGGCATAAGTTTGATAAAATTCCATTTAGTGGCTGCTGCTTCTATAACTTCGTGAGTATCAATCCCTATTTCATTAAAAATAAGAGCTAGTTCATTTATTAAAGCAATATTAACATCACGTTGGGTATTTTCTATGACTTTAGATGCTTCAGCTACTTTAAGAGAAGAGGCTTTGAAGGTGCCTGCTGTAATGACTGACTTATAAAGCTCGTCAACAATATCGGCATAATAATCATTAGACCCTGAAGTGACTTTCAAGATTGTCTCCACGGTTCTATTCTTATCACCTGGATTTATACGCTCTGGCGAATATCCGACGCCGAAGTCAATATTCATTTTTAAGCCACATTTCTCTAACTCTGGCACGCAAACTTCTTCTGTAGCCCCTGGGTAAACCGTGGATTCATAAATAACAATATCATCTTCTTTTAGAATTTGACTTAGCATTTTTGAAGCATTTACCAATGGGCTCATATCAGGTAAATTATTGTCATCGATTGGAGTAGGAACAGTCACAATGAAGACATTTGCTGCTTTAAGATCGTCAGAACTGGAGGTAAAAGTTAACGAAGAGATATTTTTTAATTGTTCAACAGATACTTCTCTAGTCTTATCAAAGTTATTGGACAAGTCATTAATACGTGACTGGTTAATATCATAGCCGATGACATCATATTGTTTGGCAAATGCACAGGCTAAAGGTAATCCCACATAGCCTAGACCTATAATAGCAATCTTTTTTGAATTCATTTGAGGTCCTTTAACACAGATATAGTAGATGCACGTTGATTAGACATATTGTCCTCAACATAGTGCAATTGATAAGTATAATAACAGATATAAAATAGCTCAGTAAGTGAAGCTGTGTTAGCTTTTGCTAAATTTTTATCATTATGCAAATTCAGTTTGGCTATATTATTACACCAGTTACTATAAAAAGGTTGCCCTAATACGGTGACCTTTTTGCCTCTTATCAATGCTTCAAAGCCACCTAAAGAAGTAATAGTATAAACATGGTCGATGGTATCAAGGGCATCCACTAAATGAAGGGGTTGGGTTAATACCAAGCAACACATTTTATGAAGTGCAGCAATTACTTCGGCGTCATCAAGGGTCATGGGATGTGGCTTAATGATAATCTGAGCGGTCGGGTTTTCCACTCTGGCTTTATTTACCACATCTAGTAGACTAATACCTTCACCCCCGCCATATTTAAGGGAATCATCATGAGGTACTTGACCTAATATTAGAATACGCTGTTTGTCTTTCGGTCCATAAATCGGTGCAATATCAACGTAATGTTGGTGATTATATTTACTAACCCGATGCGACAGATAGTAATCATATAACTCTTGAGCTAGCTTTTCTTCGTAGCCAGACTGATTAAAATCAAAATTAGCTAGCAAATCAGTAAGATCATTGGGTTGAGTCGTATCAAAATAAGGGGCCTGACTGTCCATAACGATTGATAGAGGAGGGGACGCAGAGTCGTCATCTGGTCCAGAACGGATAAATCCATCTTCTAAAAAAAATACATCGAATTGGTTATCACGTATATACTCAATAAAAAATGATGGTGCTTTATAGCCCCAGATGTATATAACAGGATTGACCAAGTGTAGAAAAGGCTTGAGGCATAGCTGAAAATAATATTGATTAAAATGACGTTGAATTTGAATATGAGTCTCTTCTAATACCCAATCAGTCACATAATCTTGCCACGGTATCATACCAACAACTAGCGCCATACGTCGCTTTGGGTTTCGAGTATAAAACGTCAAGCCTTGTACTAAAGGACTATAATAAAGAGATATCTTTTTCATAAGTGTCATAGTTCATAAATAAAGCTATGATACGTTAATTATGATTTAATACTAAATAAATTAATACTGCAAACGACGTGACGCTCATGACTAATTCTGTAAAGCCAATAATCGCTCAAACTATCACCCACGCCGTCATCCCTGTAGCAGGCTTCGGCACTCGAATGTTACCCCTCTCAAAGTCGATCCCTAAAGAGCTATTGCCCCTGGGCAACCGTCCTGCCATTCATTATGTCGTCGAAGAAGCCATAGCCGCTGGTATCAAACACATCGTGCTAGTAGGCCATGCGCAAAAAAGCGCCATCGAAAACTATTTTGATATCAATAGCGAGCTAGATAGTCAGCTACGCGCTAAGGGAAAAGAGGGGCTCGCTGATAGTCTCAATTGGTTACCAGACGATGTATCAGTGTCGATGATTCGGCAAGGTAAGCCGTTGGGTCTTGGTCATGCAGTATTGTCAGCTCGGCCTATTATTGGTGATAATAATTTTGCAGTATTATTGCCTGATGTGGTACTTAATCCTTTTACCACCGATATGACCCAAGATAACCTAGCTTTTATGCTAAGCGAATTTGCTAAGAGTGCTCATTCGCAAATATTGGTTAGTGAAGTGGCTGATAATGATATTCATAAGTACGGTATTGCCAAACTTAAGAGCGTCTCAGATATAAAATCAAATTTAGCAGACGGAAATGCGAGTTTTGCAGTAGCGGGGTTTGTTGAAAAGCCAAGCCTAGCCGAGGCCCCATCTAATCTGGCAGTAGTGGGTAGATATGTCTTTAGCCATCGCATTTTTGATTATCTAGCAGATACCAAGCCATCAGTGGGCGGTGAGATTCAGCTGACCGATGCCATTGATGCATTGATTAGTACTGAAGGCGTCAATGTCACCACCATGGTCGGTGACAGCTTTGATGCTGGTGATATGACCAGCTACATGAGGGCATTTATCTACTTCGCTGAGCGTCAATTATCGCAACAATAATCTTAAGCCCAGTTTTAATTCGCGCTCATTTTCGTAAGAAGCTTTGGTAGAATCACTTATGACTGGCTCCGACAATTCGCATTTTGCCTCTTCATCTTTATCCAATTCCTATTCCTCACCTGACCCGCAGTTGTTTCTAGGAGAGCAAGCTGGGCAAATTGAGTTGCCCAGTCAGCACCCTGCGTGGCAAAGATTGCAAGCGTTAGCAAAGAAGCCATGGGGTTTGGAAATACTATTTAAAGAAGATAAGAGCCGAGCCCAACAGTTTAGCGCTTCAGCTTTGGGCGTTTATTTTGATTATTCCAAGCAATGCTTGAATGCTGAGGTGAAGTCGCAATTGCTACTATTGGCAGAGCAATGTGGACTTAAAACCAAAATTAATGCCATGTTTGCCGGAAATGAGGTCAATAGCAGCGAGCAGCGTCCCGCTCTTCATACGGCATTACGCTTACCTAGGTCGGCTCAACTAAATATCGATGGTCAAGATGTGGTGGCGGATATTCATGCCAGCCTTAATCGAGCTACGCGGTTGGTAGATAGGATTCGCACTGGCATTTGGCGAGGATTTTCAGGCAAGGCCATTACCGATGTGGTCAATATCGGGGTAGGGGGGTCGGATTTAGGACCATTAATGACGACTACGGCATTAGAGGAATGGTCTGACAGTAGCATTCGTGTTCATTTTGTCTCCAATATGGATGGCACCCAATTAGGAAATTTGCTGGCTAGATTAGCGCCTGAGACTACTCTGTTTATTATCTCCTCCAAATCGTTTGGTACAGTTGATACTTTATCCAATGCCAAAACGGCTTTGGCATGGTTAATGAATACGGGCGCTAGTCAAACTGCCATTTTAAAACGTCATTTCATTGGTATATCTGCCAATCTGGACAAGGTCAGCGCTTGGGGTATCCATCCTGAGCATCAGTTGCAACTGTGGGAATGGGTTGGTGGCCGATTTTCGATGTGGTCAGCGATCGGTTTAGCAGTGGCGATTCGTATTGGTATGCCCCGATTTAAAGACATGCTGGCGGGCGCCTATGCTATGGATGAGCATTTTCAGCAAACAGATTTCTCTGATAACTTACCCGTGTTATTAGGCTTAATCGGCGTTTGGAACAGCACTTTTTTGCAGATTAATGCTCATACAGTGCTGCCTTATGATGGTCGACTGCGTTATTTGCCCAGCTATTTGACTCAGTTAGAGATGGAGAGTAATGGCAAGTCGGTCACCCAGTCTGGTCAGATTATCGATTATGCCACTTCGCCTATTTTATGGGGCGAGATTGGCTCCAATGCTCAACATGCTTTTTATCAGCTCTTGCATCAAGGCACTCAGCGAGTCTCTTGCGACTTTATTGCTTGTGCACGGTATTATGCTGATGATTTTAATGCCCCAAACGCACAATCACTTCGGCAACAGCATGCTTTATCACTAGCCAACTGTTTGGCGCAAAGTCGAGTCTTGGCTTTTGGCAATCATGCGGTCGTGGAGGCGTTAACAGAACCATCGCTTAACACGGATAAGCAAGCTTCTACTCAAATCGATATCATCTGCCCACTGGACAAATTTAAACGCTACCGAGGCAACCAGCCTTCTACCACCATATTGCTAGATGAGCTGACACCTACCAGTTTTGGCGCTCTGATAGCGCTTTATGAGCACAAAGTTTTTGTTATGGCCAGTATTTGGGATATCAATCCGTTTGATCAATGGGGCGTAGAGATGGGTAAGCAAGTCGCCAATGAAGTGTTTTCTGAGCTGATAAGCGCTGATGGCAGTGATTCAAATGATGATAAGACTGCTAACATTGACACAAATCAGCCCGCTCATCAATTTGATGCGTCTACTAAGGCTTTGTTAAGCCATATCAAATCCGCGCAAGTTTAACTGTCGGGCTTAGTATTCCTAAGATTTGTCCTAAATCATGATTCAATAAGGTAACTTCGTCTTTAATTATGACCCAATAAGGTATCAGTGCTTATGTCATCTAACCCTTCTAATCAGAGTGCCCACAAGAGTGCCAATCAACCTGTATGCGTACTCGTTGGTCAATCCATCGATGCGGTGACCACAGCAACTGTATTGGCCAGTTTGGATCAAGTGGTTCATTTGTATGCAGATGAAGATGCCTTAAATCAGACGTTAGCGACCTATAATTTTGAGCATCAATTACAAGCGCTTTGGCAGCTTTATATGACAAAGAAGACTATTATAGTTTTGCCTATCCCCAGTGATGCCAAATCAGTCTTTGATGCCTCTAGATTTAATAACTCTAGGATTGATGAGAAAGAGAAAGAAGGTATTAGCCCTAGCTTATATTGGCTATTTTATCCTGAATTACCAACGTCATGGACGGGGCATAATCAAAGTAGTTTGACGGATGAGTTTTGGATTAATCAATTAAATGCTAGCAGTAACCCTCAAGTGCCATTGATATTAAGTGGTATTAAGCCATTAGGGGTCTTTGCTAGGATTGCCGAGCAATGCCAGCGTCCTTGGGTATATTATGTACCGTTTGTCTTCTTACAAGATGGGCGCTCTTATACGTCAATGCTCATCCCAATGCTTTGGTTAATGGGAGAAAAAACGCCAAATTCAGTACATAAAATTGGACTATTACAACCCTTGATGGCCGGTGCTAAGCAAGCTTATGTCACTGACATTAGCACTACTGAGTTTGCTCGTAGTGCCATTATGAGTATGCTGGCGACCCGGGTAAGCTTTATGAATGAGTGGTCGCGGTTGGCCGACAGCCAAGGCGTAGACATTACCCAAGTCTCTACCATCATGGGACTTGATGAACGTATTGGCAAAAGCTATCTTAAAGCCGGTTGGGGATTTGGGGGCCAGACGCTCCCAGCGGAAATTGAAGCACTAGAGCAGACTTACGCTGATAGCCAACATGACAATCATCTGATGCAAGCAGTCAAGGCCATTAATGCTGATCAGAAAGAGCTGATATTTCGCAAGTTTTGGCAATATTATGATGGCAATATCGAAGACAAGACGGTCACTATTTGGGGCGCTAGCTATAAGGCAGGTTCAGGTCGCACGTCTGGCTCAGCCATTCATCCGTTATTAAGCCTGCTATGGTCGTATAATATCACCACTCAAGTTTATGCGGGTGAGGCACAAGCGGAACTGGCAAGGCTCTATCCTAGCCATCCTTTATTACAGTTTATTGCTGAGCCTGAGCAGGGTCTTAATCAAGCGCAAGGGTTATTTATCATGGCTTGGTCTATACACCAGCCTATCCCTATTCATGCTATTAATGAGGTGGCCGTCCCAGTCTTTGATGCCCAAAACCTTCTCAAATCAGCACAGATTCAAACGCTGGTCAGTCATTATGTCGGCATTGGTCGAAGCAAGTAGAAGGGTTATTGAGCAGTTAAGTAATACGCTTTGATTGATAATCTTTAAATCATCAATTGCCAGAAGTGAGCTTCTGGCAATTTAAATTATGACAGTTACGCGAGCACAGCGCCTTGGCCTTCTAACCATTCTTGAATTTCAGTAATCTTATCGGCAAGCAATGCTTCATCACCTTGGGTTTCGATATTAAGACGAATGAGCGGTTCAGTATTAGAAGTGCGTAGATTAAAGCGCCACTCACCAAAGTCTAGACTCAATCCATCGAGTGCCAGTTTACTTGGGCTAGCATAGGCATATTGTTGCTCAATCCGCTCAATAATCTCATCTGCACCCACATCTGTCAGCCTAAAGTTCATCTCACCAGAGCTTGGATAAGCAGAGATACGCTCTTGTACCAATTGGGTTAGCGACTTACCGGTTGTAGAGAGCAGCTCAATGGTCAAAAGCCAAGGAATCATGCCACTGTCACAATAAAAGAAGTCACGGAAATAATGATGTGCTGACATCTCGCCACCATAGACCGCGCCAGACTCGCGCATCACTTGCTTGATAAATGAATGTCCTGATTTGCTAATCTGTGCCTGACCGCCAGACTCTTTGATAATGGCTTCGGTGTTATAGAGCACGCGGGGATCATAAACGATGGTCTCCGCAGTTGGTTTGGCCGAAGGTTTTTGCAAGAAAGCTTGCGCGAGCATTCCCACTATATAACTGCCCTCCACAAATTCGCCATTGGCATCAAAGAAAAAGCATCGGTCAAAGTCACCATCAAACGCAATGCCTAAATCTGCATGGTTAGATAGCACTGCTTGCTGGGTTGATAGTCTATTTTTAATAATCATTGGGTTGGGGATGCCATTAGGAAAGCGACCATCCGGCTCATGATGTACCTTGATTATAGTGATAGGCGCATTGGCATCAATGAGGCGCTGCTCAATCAAATCTACCACTGGACCCGCACTGCCGTTGCCTGAATTAACAACGATGGTCAACGGCTTTAGCTTGGCTATATCAATAAAGCTCATCAAATGATCAATATAAGCCCGTTTATCAGGCTTGTTAAGTAGCTTGCCTTTTGGCTGAACTTCAATAAACTGCCCTGACTCAGCCAGCTGTTGAATCTCGGCCAAGCCAGTGTCACTACTAATGGGACGAGAGCCTTCACGAACCAGTTTTAGTCCATTGTAATTAATAGGATTGTGACTGGCAGTCACTTCAATACCCCCAAGCGTTTGGTAATAACTGGTGGCAAAATATACCTCTTCGGTGCCCGTCATGCCCAAATCAATCACATCGACACCAGCATCTAAAATCCCTGCAATAGTCGCCTGCTTGAGAGCTTCGCTAGAGTCGCGGATATCACAGCCGATAGCAATGGCAGATTGAACGCTATCAGCCACTTCATTAGCAATGCGTTGGGTAGTCAAAATCTGCGCAAAGGCACGTCCAATTCGATAAGAAATGTCTTCATCGAGATTGACCCCAAGCTCGCCCCTGATATCGTAGGCTTTGAAAGAGGTGATTTTTTTAGTAGGGTAATTGGTCATTTTGGGCGCTCTTTTAGGTCACTCTTTTGAATCAATGGAGCAGTCGATAATGTCACTGATTAAGACTATCGAGTCAAATAGATAGGTATAGGACATAGAGTAGCAAAATTCGACAAAAAATAGCATAGCTTTGCCGTAACTTCGAGTCATTTATCCTATGATTGTCTCCGCTAATATTAGCTATAACCAAACACATCCCTTGAGTAAACCTTCTCTCGAATATCTTCGATACTTTGATCCCAGCGGTTAGCAACAATCAGCTCGTTACGGTGTTTAAACTCGCTCAATTTAGCAATTACCTCACAGTCCTCAAAACGTTCTTGATAGGCTGTACCAGCAAGGGCTGGCTCATAAATAGTTATAGTCAGTCCATGTTGTTTTAGGATATAGATGATGTCTAAGATGGCCGAGTCACGGAAATTATCAGCGTCCTTTTTCATGCTCAGCCGATAGATGCCCACACTGCTAGGGTTTTTGTCGATAATTTGCCGCGCAATGAAACGTTTGCGAGTATTATTAGCATCGACAATAGCGTGGATAAGATTGGCAGGAATGCCGATATAATTGGCTTTGAGTTGCTGAGTGTCTTTGGGTAGGCAGTAACCGCCATAACCGAAAGAGGGGTTGTTATAATGCTCGCCAATGCGTGGGTCGAGACCAACGCCAGTAATAATAGACTGGCTGTCGAGATGATGCTTTTCTGCAAAGCTATCAAGCTCATTAAAAAAAGCAATTCTAGTCGCCAAATAGCTATTGGCAAACAGCTTGACCGCTTCGGCCTCGGTAGGCGGCATGGATAAGGTCGGCACTGGTGTACTTTCAATATGACAACGGCCACTATGAGAAAGGCTGGCACGTTGATAAAGTTGCATTAACGCTGTGGCAAAATCCACTTGATTAGCGCTGGCCCCTACAATGATGCGTGAAGGGTGCAAATTGTCATAGAGCGCTTGGCCCTCGCGTAAAAATTCTGGCATAAAGACAATATTGTCATCAAACCTTGCGCGCATCGACTCAGTAAAGCCAATAGGGACGGTGGATTTAATGACAATAGGCACCTGACTATTTTGTGCTCGAATCGCTTCAATACTAGACTCTACTGAGGACGTGTCGAACTTACCAGAGGCCACATCATAATTGGTGGGTGTGGCAATGATGACCACATCGCTGTGTTGGTAAATATCATTTGCATCGTTAGTAGCAGTGAGATTTAGAGACCTATTGGTCAAAAAGTCACAGATTTCGCAATCTTGCAGGGGAGATTGACGTTGCTGAATTTGGACGATTTTAGGACAATCAATATCAAATATAGTCACCGTAGTGTTTAAGTGCTCTTGTGCCAATAAGATAGCATTGGAGAGTCCCACGTATCCTGCGCCAATGACGCTGATATGGGTTAAGTATGATGGCGTAGCAAGTTTAATATCTTTATTAATACTCATGGGCATCCGTTATATTTATCATTATTTTCTTGTTAAGAGGTATGGGTAAAGACATTCATTCAAAGCCATGACATAAAAGGCCATCAAAAATGACGGGTTAATAAGTCATTAGTGAAAATGCTACACTTAAATGATGACAGTCATATAACAACCACTCATTGAGCGATATATTCTTTGAGCTATCCCATAATTTGCATAATCAATCTGATAATTGAGGCCTTCTAATGGATAGTAAACACTCGCAGGTGACTCCTCCCACGCCAGTACAAGGTACCCCCAACGCCACAGGCAATATTGAAGATTTGATTGCTCTGATGGCAAGGCTACGGGCCGATTGCCCGTGGGATCAAAAGCAGACCAATCACAG